>JADFDN010000046.1 GCA_018262815.1 Thiobacillus sp. | reverse complement strand
TCACGGCCGACGCCAACCCATTACTATTACCAGCACGGTAAGAAGTATCGACAGCGGCGATCCCGACACGGTAGATTCCGCACCGTAACGAACCGTCTTTCGGGCGTCGTATAGTGGCATTACCTGAGCTTCCCAAGCTCATGAAGTACCGCGCGGGATGTCAACGTCCTCAATGCCCCTCCAAGCAGCCGCTGGCTTGAATTCTTGAATGACTCTTTCGGGCCGAATGCGGCCGCCGCCTAAGTAACACAGGGGGTTACGAATACATTCTTATCCCAGCCGCTCCACCCACGCATTCATCTCCACCGGCCGCTGGAAGTGATACCCCTGGAAGCGCTCACATCCTTGCTCGCGCAGGAAGGCAAATTGGGCTTCGTTCTCCACGCCTTCTGCGACCACTTCGAAGTGCAGGTGGCTGGCCATCGAGAGGATGGTCTCGACCAGGGCGACGTCGTTGGGGTCGTGCGGGATGTCCTGGACGAAGCTCTTGTCGATCTTGAGTTCGGACAGCGGCAAGCGCTTGAGGTAGGTCAGCGACGAATAGCCGGTGCCGAAGTCGTCGATGGCGAAGCGCAGGCCGAGCGCGGCCAGTTCGGTCATGCGCGCGACCGCCTCGGAGGCGTGTTCGACCAGCAGGTTCTCGGTGATTTCCAGGGTGAGGTAGGACGGATCGGCGCCGGTAACGGTCAGGATGTCTTTCACCCGCTGCACGAAGTCGGTCTGGTGGAACTGCCGCGGGCTGACGTTGACGGCGATGCGCAGGCCGCGGCCTTCGGCATCGAGGCGGGCGATGAGCTGGCAGGCTTCGCGCAGTACCCATTCGCCCAGCGGCACGATGAGGCCGGATTCCTCGGCCAGCGGGATGAAGCTGGCCGGCATGACCAGGCCGCGCTGCGGGTGGCGCCAGCGCACCAGGGCCTCGGCACCGATCACCTGGCCGTCCGCGTTCACCTGCGATTGCAGGTGCAGTTCGAAGCTGCGCTCGCGCACCGCCTCGCGCAGTTCGCGGTCGAGCGCGTAGCGCTCGACGACGGCTTCCTGCATGGTGGGTTCGAAGTAGGCGAGCGCGTTGCGGCCGCGCTCCTTGGCGCGGTACATGGCGGTGTCGGCCTCGCGCATGAGGTCGTCGACGGTTTCCGAGTCCTTGGGGAAGATCGTGATGCCGATGCTGGCAGTGCTGACGTATTCCTGACCGGCGATGGCGATGGGGTTTTCCAGCGCGCTGCGGATTTTCTCCGCCACGGTCATGGCCAGCGTGCCGGCGTCCTCCAGGCTGGGCGCAAGGTCGGGCAGCAGGATGACGAATTCGTCGCCGCCCAGCCGCGCGACGGTGTCGCCCTCGCGCAGGTAGTACGCCAACCGCCGCGCCACCTCGCCCAGCACGGCATCGCCCATGGCATGGCCGTGCACGTCGTTGATGCGCTTGAACTGGTCGAGATCGACGAACATCACGGCGCCGCAGCGCCGGTTGCGGTGGGCTGCCGCCAGCGCCTGGCTCAGCCGGTCGCGGAACAGCAGGCGGTTGGGCAGGCCGGTCAGCGCGTCGTGGTAGGCCAGGCGCTCGATTTCCGCCTCGGCCCGTTTGGCGTCGGTGACGTCCATGCAATGCCCGACGTAGCCCTGGAACTGGCCCTGGCTGCCGAAGCGCGGGCTGCCCTGGTCCATGATCCAGCGATACTCTCCGCTGGCGTGGCGCAGGCGGTATTCGAGGGAGAAACTCTCGCGGCGGTCGAAGGCGGCGTGATAGGCCTCGATGCAGCCGGGCAGATCGTCGGGATGCACCCCTTCTGCCCAGCCCTGCCCCAGCTCCTGCTCCAGCGTGCGGCCGGTGAACGCCAGCCAGGGTTCGTTGAAGTAGTCGCAGCCCTTGTCGAGACCGGCAGTCCACACCAGCGCCTGCCCGCTGTTGGCGAGGGTGCGGAAATGCAGTTCGCTGTCGGCCAGGGCTTCGCGCAGCGCGTATTCCTCCGAGACGTCGCGGAACACCAGCACGACGCCCTGCAACTCGCCCTGGGCGTTGCGGATCGGCGCGGCGCTGTCGGCGATGTGGTAATTCGGGCCGTTGCGCGCCAGCAGGATGGTGTGGTTGGCCAGGCCCACCACGCGACCTTCGCTGATGACGCGCGCCACCGGGATCTCCGCCGGCGCGCCGGTCAGCGCATTCCTGATCACGAACACTTCGGAAACGGGATGACCCATGGCCTCGGCCTGGGTCCAGCCGGTGAGCGCTTCCGCCACCGGGTTCATCAGGGTGACGCGCTCTTCGGTATCGGTTGCCAGCAGCGCGTCGCCGATGGATTGCAGGGTGATGGACAGCCGCTCTTCGCTGGTGGCGAGGTTGGCCTGCGCCTCGCGCACGGCGCGCGTCATGGCATTGAAGTTGCCGGCCAGTCTGGCGATTTCCTGCGGGCCCTGCTCCGGCACCGTCACGTCCAGCTGGCCGCTGCGCAGCGTATCGGCCGCCTGCGCCAGCCGGCCCAGCGGCGATGCGACGTAACGGTGCAGCAGCCAGCCCAGCAGGCCGATCAGCAACAGGATGGCGGCCAGCTCGGGGGCGCGTCCCCTGAGCACGAATTCGCGCGCCGTTTCACGCTCGCGGGCGAGATCGAACGCGACGTACACCACGCCCTGCCGCTGCCGGCGCAACTGCCGTGCGTCAGCAGGCATCTGGAACGCCTGCATGGCAGCGATGCGAACGCCGTCAGGGCTGAGCGGAAAAAGCACCGGCAGCCGCCCCGCTTTCACCGCTTCGAAACGGCGCATGTCGAATCCCGGCAGCACCTCGGCGACCGGCCTGCCGCGCCAGGCGTAACGGTGCGCCGCCAGCACGCGGCCCGTGTCGTCAAGCAGCAGCACGGCCGCGGTGCGCGGTTCGGTTGCGGTCTGGGCCAGGTCGGATTCCACCAGTCCGCGGCTGGTTTCCCAACCCTGGTCGGCCATGCGCGCCAGGTGGGTGGTTTCGGTCAGCAGGTCCAGCCGGGCCTGCTGGTCGAGCTGCACCAGGCGCTTGTCCAGCGCACTCATCAGCGACACGCCCAGGACCACGAACAGCAGCAGCGCCAGCCCCAGCGGCAGGGTAAGACGGAAAGGCAGACGCCGCACCATCAGGCCTCCTCCGGCAGGAAGCGGGCGTCGGTCAGCCCATCCAGGGCGGGCATCCGTTTCAGCAGGCCGCTGGCAACCATGATGCGGCCCACGTTCTGGGTGGCCGGCACCAGGCCGGGCGTGTCTCCGTCCAGCCATCTGCGGTTGCCTGCGAGGTCCAGGAAACGGATGCCCTGCTGCGCCGCGCGCACCTCCTCGGGGCGCATGCCCTGGCGCGGTGCCATCCGGCGGAATGCATCGTCGGGCGAAGTGTGCAGATGGTCCAGCGCCTGGAAATAGCCCGCCAGCAGACGCCGGAAATTCCCGGGCGCGCGCTCCAGGGCGTCGGTGCGCGCCACCAGAACGTCGACGATCAGGCCGGGAAACTGGCGGCTGTCGAACAGGCGGCGGGCGCCGCCTGCCTGCAGTTGGGTGGCGTAGGGCTCCCAGCTGACCAGCACATCCACTTCGCCCGCCTGGTAGGCCCGCAGCTGCCGGTCGGCCGTGACATGCACCTTCACCACCTCGTCCGGCTCGAGCCTGGCCGTTTCCAGCAGTTTGGCCAGCATGAGCGCGCCGGCGGCAGTCTCTTCCACGCCGATGCGTTTGCCCCTGAGGTCCCCGAGCCGCTCGATGCCCGGGCGGCTCATGACGACATCGGCGCCGGCGGAATAGTCGAAGACGAGGATGACACGCAGGTCGACGCCGCCTTCGCGGGCAAGCAGATATTCGTCGAGGGTGAGGGTGGCCGCTTCCACGTCGCCGATGGCCAGCGACATGAGATTGGTCGTGTTGGAAGGCATTTCCACCAGGCGCAGGGTGTTGGCGTCGTACAGCCCGAGTTCGCGCGCCAGGAACAGGGGCTCGTAACCAATCCAGAGAATGCCCCCCACGCGGGTCAGCGGCGACTGGCTGCCGCAGGCGCCCAGCAGCAACGGCGCCAGCGCGCTGGCACCCAGAAAACGGCGGCGTCCCTTGTCCATCTCTTCCCCTTAAACCTGGCTGCCCTGTGCCCCCTCCGGACAGGCGCTTTTTGCCAGGGAACCGGATTCACTAAGCAATCGTCGAGCCCGGTCTGCTATTTTTTGGATATATCCGGCCTTATTCCTGGCCGTATGGACATCAAGCATACTCCCCTTTGGCCGTATGGATAATGAACGACAGGGGCTTATGCTGAAAGCCCCCTGCCTGAGAGACGATGCAAACATGAACGAACTGATCGCCTGGCTGCCCGCCGAACTCGCCTCCCTGCCGCGCTATGTGGTGGCGCTGGCGATCGGCCTGCTGATGGGACTGGAACGCGAACGCAACCCGGCGGCCAAGGCCGGTCTGCGCACCTTTGCGCTGACCGCGCTGCTGGGCGTGCTGGCCGCGCACCTGGCGACCGAACTGGGCGAAATGTGGCTGATCGCGGTAGGCCTGCTGCTGGTCGGCGCGATGATGATCGCGGCCTATCTGCGCGCGCCGCCCCAGCCGGATGGCGACCCCGGAACGACGACGGTGGCGGCGCTGATGCTGTGCTACGGCCTCGGCGTGCTGGTCTGGAACAACGAAATCCAGCTTGCGGTGATGCTGGGGATCGCGGCCACCATGCTGCTGTACTTCAAGCCCGAATTGCGCGGCATCAGCCAGCACATGAGCCGCCGCGATCTGCTGTCGGTGCTGCAGTTCGCGGTGCTGGCGCTGATCGTGCTGCCGCTGCTGCCGAACCGGGATTACGGCCCCTACGGTGCGCTCAACCCGCATCAGATCTGGTGGATGGTGGTGCTGATCGCAGGCGTGGGGCTGGCGGGCTATGCCGCGCTGCGGCTGGTCGGCCAGCAGCGCGGCGCGGTAATGCTGGGCCTGCTCGGCGGGCTGGTGTCGTCGACCGCCACCACGCTCTCGTTCAGTCGCCATGCCCGCGCCAGCCGCGACATGCTGCCGGTCGCGGTGATCGTCATCGTGCTGGCGAATCTGGTGGTGCTGGTGCGGCTGGGCGTGCTGGCGGCCGTGCTGGCGCCCGAAGTGCTGGCGCAGCTGCTGCCGCTACTGCTCGGCGGACTGGTCGCCGGCGGGCTCGGCGCGGCCTATGGCGTGCGCCGGCTGCAACCGCAGGGCGAACTGCCCGCGCTGGCGATGAGCAACCCCACCGAACTGCGCACGGCGCTGGGCTTCGGCCTGATGTATGGCGTGGTACTGCTGGCCGCGGCCTGGCTGTCCGACTGGCTCGGCAACAGCGGGCTGTACGCGGTGGCGCTGGTGTCGGGCCTGACCGATGTCGACGCCATCACGCTGTCGACCCTGCGCCTGCACAATCTGGACACGCTCACGATCGGCGTGGCGGTCAACGTCATCACCCTCGCCGTGCTGGCCAACCTGGCCTTCAAGTCGGCGCTGACCCTGGCCATCGGCGGCTGGCCGATGGCGCGCCATGCCATCGCCGGCATGGGGGCCATGGGTCTGGGTCTGGTGGTGACCTGGGCTATAATTCGCGGTTTTTCCGCCTAGCCACGAGTCCCGCCATGGAAGCCGAAAGCCTCAACCAGATCGAATCCAAACTCGCCGACCTCGGCGATCGTGCCACCCAACTCAGGGGGTTTCTTTGACTACGATCACAAGAAAGATCGCCTCGAAGAAGTTGCCCGCCTAGCCGAAGACCCCAATTTCTGGAACGACGCCGAGAAAGCGCAGGAACTTGGCCGTGAACGCAAGTCGCTGGAAGACGTGGTGCTGGTGCTTGACCAGGTCGCCTCGGGGCTCGCGGACGCCGCCGAACTGTTCGAGATGGCGCGCGAGGAAAACGATGACGACACGCTCGCTGCCGTGCAGGCCGACATCACCGGCATCGAAAAGAACGTCTCGACGCTGGAATTCCGCCGCATGTTCAACAACCCGGCCGATCCCAGCAACTGCTTCATCGACATCCAGGCCGGTGCCGGCGGCACCGAGGCCTGCGACTGGGCGTCGATGCTGCTGCGGCAATACCTGAAATACGCCGAACGCAAGGGCTTCAAGGCCGAACTGCTGGAAGAATCCGAAGGCGACGTTGCCGGCATCAAATCCGCCTCGATCAAGATCGAGGGCGACTACGCCTACGGCACGCTGCGCACCGAAACCGGCGTCCATCGCCTGGTGAGGAAATCGCCGTTCGACTCCTCGGGCGGTCGCCACACCAGCTTCGCCAGCGTGTTCGTCTATCCGGAAGTCGACGACTCGATCGAGGTCGACATCAATCCGGCCGACCTCCGCATCGACACCTATCGCGCGTCCGGCGCCGGCGGCCAGCACATCAACAAGACCGACTCGGCGGTACGCATCACCCACCTGCCGACCAACATCGTGGTGCAGTGCCAGAACGACCGTTCGCAGCACAAGAACCGCGCTGAGGCGATGTCGATGCTGAAGTCGAAGCTCTACGAAGCCGAACTGCGCAAGCGCCAGGCCGAGCAGGACAAGCTCGAAGCCGGCAAGTCCGACGTCGGCTGGGGCCACCAGATCCGCAGCTACGTGCTGGACAATTCGCGCATCAAGGACCTGCGCACCAACGTCGAAGTCTCCGCCACCCAGAAGGTGCTGGACGGCGACCTCGACGTGTTCATCGAGGCGAGCCTGAAGCAGGGCGTGTGAAACGGCTGGTTTCCTGCGGTTAATGGCAGGCGTAAACTTCGATTGGCCACGCATGAAGGGAATCGATGATGAAAACAACTGAGTTGATCGACGAAGTAGCTTCGCTGCCAGTGGAAGAACGCGCGCGCGTGGTAGATACGCTGCTGCGCAGTCTGAATGCGCCTGAAAGCGTGATCGATACTGCGTGGATGGACGTGGCGCAGCGCCGGCTCGATGAATTGCGCGCCGGCCGCGTCGAAGCCGTCCCCGGCGACGCGGTATTCGAGCGCATCCGCCAGCGCTACGAAAAATGAGTTATCTATGCCCCTGAGCAGCATCAGATTTTGATCATTGCCGTCATGCATCTGCACCGCCAGCCCGACTATTGGCGGGACAGGAAGGTCTGAAAGGTTCCCCCCAGCCACTACGCCAGCACAGCCTCACAAAGCAGGAGAGGGCCAGCATCGTCGCCCTGCCCGCCCTATCGTCACCCTCTTGTTTGACACTTCTATCAACCCGATGACGGATTGATAGAAGTAGCCTGATATTACCCCAGCCGAAGCCGGAGACCCCATGCGCACCGACACCCCTGTCACCCTGTTCCTGAAGGACTACACCCCGCCCGCCTGGTGGATCGACTCGGTCGATTTGCACGTGGCCATCCGCAACGACCACGCCGAGGTGCGGTCGCGCTTGCGCTGCATGCGCAACCTAGCGATTGCAGACGGCGCGCTGGTGCTGAACGGCGAGGCGCTGCAACTGCTGAGCGTGACGCTCGACGGCACCGCGCTCGACGCGACGCGTTACACCCATGCCGATGACCGGCTAACGATCAGCGGGCCGCTGGCGGATGCCTGCGTGCTGGAAACCGTGGTGCGCATCGAGCCGGACAAGAACACCCAGCTCTCCGGCCTGTACCGCTCGCGCGACGGCTATTTCACGCAATGCGAGGCGGAAGGCTTCCGCCGCATCACCTTCTTCCCGGACCGGCCCGACGTGATGGCGACCTTCAGCTGTACGGTGGAAGCGGATCGTGCGCGCTTTCCGCAGCTACTATCGAACGGCAACCCGGTGGCGGCGGGCGCATGCACGGACGACGCAACGCGGCACTGGGCGCGCTGGGACGACCCCTATGCCAAACCGGCCTATCTGTTCGCGCTGATCGCGGCGAAGCTCGACGTGCTGGAGGACGAATTCGTGACGGCCTCCGGGCGCAAGGTCAGGCTCGCGGTCTATGTCGAACCGGGCAAACTCGACCAGTGCGGGCACGCGATGGCGGCGCTGAAAAAAGCCATGCGCTGGGACGAGCAGCGCTTCGGGCTCGAATACGACCTCGACCAATACATGATCGTCGCCGTCGGCGACTTCAACATGGGCGCGATGGAGAACAAGGGCCTCAACATCTTCAACACCAAGTACGTGCTGGCGCGCCCGGACACCGCGACCGACGCCGACTACCAGGGCATCGACCGCGTGGTGGCGCACGAGTATTTCCACAACTGGACCGGCAACCGCGTCACCTGCCGCGACTGGTTCCAGCTGTCGCTGAAGGAAGGCCTCACCGTGTTCCGCGACCAGGAATTCGGCGCCGACACGCATTCGCGCGCGGTCACCCGCATCCAGGAAGTGCGGGCCTTGCGCATCGGCCAGTTCCCCGAAGACGCAGGGCCGATGGCGCACCCGATCCGGCCTGCCTCGTACGCCGAGATCAACAACTTCTACACCGCCACCGTCTACAACAAGGGCGCGGAAGTCATCCGCATGATGCACACCCTGCTCGGGCGCGAGGCTTTCCGTCGCGGCATGGATCTTTATTTCCAGCGCCATGACGGCCAGGCCGTCACCTGCGAGGACTTCGTCGCGGCGATGCAGGATGCCTCGGGCGTCGACCTCACGCAGTTCCGTCGCTGGTACGCGCGCGCCGGCACGCCGCGTTTGCATGCCTCAGGCGCATGGGATGCGGCGACCCGGCGCTACACGCTGACGCTGACGCAACGCCTCGCCCCGACCGCCTACGAAAAGCGGCTGGCCGAATCGGGGCAGCAAATTGTTGATGGCGTGCTGCACATTCCGGTCGCGCTCGGCCTGGTGTTGCCCGACGGCAACGACGCGCCGCTGAAACTCGCCGGCGAGCCGAAATCCGCGGGCACCACACGCGTGCTGTCGCTCACCGAAGCCACACAGACCTTCGTCTTCGAAGACATCCCCGCCGCTCCCGTCGCCTCGCTGCTGCGCGATTTCTCCGCACCGGTGCTGCTCGAACTGGAGCAAACCGACGCCGAGCTCGCGCACCTGATGGCACACGATTCCGACGCATTCAACCGCTGGGAAGCCGGGCAGCGACTGGCGACGCGGGTGCTGCTCGCCGGCATCTCGGCAGGCGGCGCCGGCAGCGACTGGATACCCGACGCCTTCGTCAGCGCCTGCGGCCGCGTGCTCGACGACGGACTCGCCGGCGATCCCGCGCTCGCTGCCGAAGCACTCAACCTGCCCGCCGAGGCCGTGCTCGCTGAAGCCGTAGTTGCGCAAGGCGGCACCATCGACCCGGAAGCCATCCACACCGCGCGCGTAAATCTGCGCCGCCACCTTGCCGCCCGTCTGCGGGACAAATTCGAAGCCGTTTGGACTGCCCTCGCCCCCACCGCCGCCTACGCTCCCGACGGCGCTCAGGTCGGCCAGCGCGCACTGCGCAACGCCTGCCTCGCTTACCTGGCCGAAAGCGATGCCGAGTATTTGAAGGCATCGGTCGTGCCGCGCCTCACCGCCCAGCTTGCACCCGGCGGCAACATGACCGACGAAATCGCCGCGCTGGCCACGCTCGCCAACCTCGACCTGCCCGAACGAGAAGTGACGCTCGCAGACTTTTACGCACGCTGGCAAAGCGAAGCCCTGGTCATCGACAAGTGGTTTTCCGTACAAGCCACCTCGCGTCTGCCCGGCACCGTCGCCCACGTGCGCGCACTGATGCAGCATCCCGCCTTCGACCTGAAAAACCCCAACCGCGTCTACGCCCTCATCCGCGGCTTCTGCGGCGCCAACCCGCGCCACTTCCACGCCGCCGACGGCAGCGGTTACGCCCTGGCAGCGGATGTGATCAGCGAATTGCAGGCCATGAACCCGCAAGTCGCTTCACGCATCGCCCGCAGCTTCGACCGCTGGCGCCAGTTCGACACCGGCCGGCAGGCGCATGCGCGCGCCGCGCTGGAACGCATCGCCGCGGTCGAGGGGCTGGCGAAAGATGTGGCGGAAGTGGTGGGGAATGCGTTGAAGGCTTGATCGCAAGGGTGACGCGTTGCCAGTGCAATTGCGCTCTGCCCATGGAAAACGTACGGGAAGGCTTTGCAGATATAACCATGGCCGCACGATCGGCAGCTTGGCGTGGCCTTCGGTTTTACGGCTTCTTGGGCGTGGTGTATTTGACCACTTTATGGAACGGCTCCCAGATGGTCTCGTAGCCGACGTAACCCTTCTCGGTCGGCGCTTTTTGCCGGGTTGTCACAAAGCGTGATTTGCCTTCCGGGACGGGACGCTTGGTTTTGGTGGGTTCGCTCATGGTTTACCTCGTCTCACTGGAAAAATGGTACCGGGTCCGAGCTCCTGGCTCGCTGCACTTCATGTCGCGGAACCCGTTGCGCACCATTCAAATTGAAACCGCACGACAGCCGTTCAGGTCAGGGGCCGCGTCCACCTTGCCGCCGTAGCGGATTTCCTCGTCCGTGGCATCACGCACCATCAGGATCTCAAGTTTGAAAACCACTTCCCGGCCGCACAGCGGGTTATTGCCGTCTATCGTCACCGTTCTGGCGTCCACCCGGGTCACCAGAAAACTCCTGGTTTGACCCTGGTCGTTTTCCATCAGGATGGCCGTGCCGACTTCACGGTAAGCCTCGGGGACGTTCGCGATGGCTTCGATAATCACCAGTTCTTCATCCCGAGGGCCATAGATGTCGTTGCAGTCTATGTGCACCTCGATGATATCGCCCTCGGATTTGCCTTCCAGCGCGCCCATGACCCGGGGCGACAGGATCTCGTTGACGCCATGGACATAGCCCAGCGGAAACTCGACCTGCGTCAGCACCTGGCGTGTTTTCTGGTCGATGACCTTGTAGGTCAGTTCGACATATTTGTTGGCTTCGATGATGGCTCTCATCGGAATCCCGAGGTTTCAGAAAATGGAGGCGGCAAAGATGCGCACCTCGCCCTGTTCATAGCCCAGCACCAGCCGACCGAGCCATTCGCCTTCCCGCTTCGTGCTTCGGACCCGGTACAGCACCGTGACATGCTGCCCCCTGCGGATGATGCCGAGATAATCCCAGTCTTCGCGCAGGCTTCGGGTCAGCTCGCTGTTGGCGAACTGTTTGCCGACTTCGATTTCATTGAGACCGAGCAGCAGGTCGTAGGAGAACTTGCGGATGAATTTGCCGTACTGCCCCTGGTTGGAGTATTTGATCAGGTCGCGCCACATGGGGTGGGCGAGCTCCAGAATCGCCTCATCGGTGTGGTCGATGATGTTGATGGAGGTCTTGGGTGTGGCCTGAACGGCAGAACTGCTCATATGTCATTCCTGATAGGGTCGCTGAAAAAACCGGCGCAAGAAACGTGCGGGCCTTGAGGGGAGCCGGCAGCGGACATCAGGCGCGCCGCCGGGGCTGCGGCTTACTCGTCCTTGCCGACCAGGTGATAGCACGGCGCCTTTTCCATGGTGTATTCGCCCGTCTCGGGATCGCGACGCGACACGGTGAGGACGTGCCAGTTTGCATCGTCGAGCTTCATCGCGTCACCCCGGTAGTAGTAACCCGGCCAGCGGGTTTCCTTGCGGAACAGCGTGTGTTGCATGACCGCCTCGGACGTGAGGTGGCGATGCTTCAGCTCCCAGGCGCGCAGCAGTTCATGGATGTCCTTGGCCGCGACTTTTTCAAGGTCTTCTTCCATGATCTTGAGTTTTTTCAGACCGATTTGCAGCAGTTTGTCGTTGGTCATGTAGTTGACCGTCGCCCCTGCGCAGTACTCGTCCATCAATTTCTGCAGACGGTCCAGGCCCTGTCTGGGATTGATGTAGTGCGGGTTGACGCTGCCCGCCGTGATTTCGTTGCGGTAAACCCGGTAATGCTCCATCGGCTTGAAGATTTCTTCCCCACGGCGCTGGATCTGCGCCTCAGAAACCCGGATGCCCTCGGCCTTGCCGTCGTCGATGTATTTGCACGCGGCCTTGGCGGCCAGGCGGCCTTCGGTAAACGAGCCCGACGAGAACGCGTGCGGCGTCCCGCCGACGGCATCGCCCGCGCCGAACAGGCCCTCGACCGTGGTCATGCGGTTGTAGCCCCAGTAGTACTCCGGAGGGGAAATGTCCTCCGGGCCTGAACACCAGGCGCCGCAACCGGTCGCGTGCGAGCCCATCACATACGGCTCGGAGGTGGTCAGCTCGGGGTTTTCATACTTCGGATTGACATCGGTGGCCGCCCACAGCACGGCCTGACCCACGGTCATGCCGAGGAAGTTGTGCCAGCCGATCTCCTCGAGGTGCGGATCCTGGAAAGCTTCCATCGTCACCATGTGGATCGGACCGCGACCGGCGTTCACCTCGGAAATGAATGCATGGTTGCGCAGACAGGTCGGAATCGGTTTGTGGGACAGATGCTGACCTTCGGTATCCAGATATTCCTTGCCGACCATTTCAGTCAGCGCGGGGAACCACTTCGACTCGTACTCTTCACCATTGCAGTTCTGCGTGTAGGTCTTGAGGTGCAGGAAGTAGGCCCCCACCGGACCGTAGCCGTCCTTGAATCGCGCCAGCACGATACGGTTTTCCATCTGGGTCATTTTCGCGCCCGCCTGGATCATCAGGCCATAGGCTGAGCCCGACGACCACGGCGCATACCAGACGCGACCCGCACCTTCACCCACCGAGCGCGGCTTGAAGATGTTGGAGGCGCCGCCCGCCCCGACGATCACCGTCTTCGACTTGAAGACGTGGTAATCCCCGGTACGGACATTGAAGCCGACCGCACCGGCCACGCGATTCTCCTTGGCGTCATCCATCAGCAGATGGGTGATGCAGACCCGGTTGAAGACCTTGTCGGCGGATTTCTTGGCTGCCTCGGCGACGATCGGCTTGTAGGATTCGCCGTGAATCATGATCTGCCAGCGCCCTTCGCGCTGATAGGTGCCGGTCTTGGGGTTGCGCATGATCGGCAGGCCCCACTCTTCGAACTGGTGAACGGCGGAGTCGACGTGACGTGCCATATCGAACAGCAGGTCTTCGCGCACCATCCCCATCAGGTCCATCCGCGCGTAACGGACGTGATCTTCAGGCTTGTTCTCGCCCCAACGCGTGCCCATGTAACAGTTGATCGCGTAGAGACCCTGAGCCACCGCACCCGAACGGTCCATGTTGGCTTTTTCGGCGATGACGATTTTCTTGTCCTGCCCCCAGTAGCGCGCTTCCCATGCAGCACCCGTGCCGCCCAGGCCCGCGCCTACGACAAGGATGTCGATGTTGTCTTCGACAATAGTCTTGTAAGCCATCAGTAGTACACCCCTTCTTTCATCACGAGACCGTTCGATTCCAGCGTATGCAGATCGCCTTCGTCCATGCGGATGTACTTGGGCTCGTTGAACAGCAACTGGCTATCGCGCATCGCCTGGCTGGGCGCGGGCACATCGGACAGTTGCGGAATGTGTTTGCCCCAGGGCTTGGTCGTGATCGGCGCCAGCAGCTCCATGTCCTTTTCGCCGTTGCGGAACTTGATGCGCCAGGCAATGACGCCTTTTTCCTCGTCGCGGCGGACGCGCACCGAGTGACCCAGCGGGGCGAAGTCGGCGTAACCGCGTACATCGATGGCGTCATGCGGGCAGGCCTTGACGCACGAGTAGCACTCCCAGCACATGTTCGGCTCGATGTTGTAGGCGCGCCGCGTGACTTTGTCGATGTGCATGATGTCTGACGGACAGATGTCGACGCAGTGTCCGCAGCCATCGCAACGCGTCATGTACACAAAGGTAGGCATGGTGTCCCTCTCGATTCTGCTGGATTGATAGGGCGATCAGAAATGGTTGGGCGCTTCACGCTTGATGCCCAGCCCCATGTCGGGCGGGTCGGTTCCCATGTAGGTCGGAATATCCGGAAACCTCGCCTGCACGTCTGGATCCGCCAGATCGTAGATAGCGGGCATGTTTTCTCTCGAACCATCCGCCTTGATGACACGCTTCTGGAAAGCGGCCGCAGGCTTGAAGAACATGTGCGCGAATTTGGACCAATACACCGAGCCGAACAGCAGGGTGCTGAAGGCGACGAACAACACGAAAAACAGCATGTTCAGCATGCCGAGTTCCATGGTGAAGGACCAGAGCAGCGCGAAGGTGGCCATGCCAAGCAGGCCGATGATGAACAGGTCGCCGCGTCCGTTCAGCTGATACCACTTGACGCCCTCCGACGCGACGTCGACACGGATGCTGAACCAGAACCAGTACCCACCCACGCACAGCATGGCCGCGCCCAGGTGCCACAGCAGCGGCAGGATGGTCGGGGCCGAGTCTTCCACGGTCGGATAGGCGAAGATCAGTATCGCCGTGACGACGACAAAAATGATGAATCCGTACATGGTGAAGAGATGCGAAATCCGGCGCTTCGGATTGGCGAATTCGCCCGAGGTCAACACCTCCTTGCCGAGAGTCTTCAGGGCCAGTGCGCCTTTTTCACCCCCACCCAGCGTACGCGTCGCGTTCTTCTTGGCCTTTCTGGCATTCTCGAAAAAATACTGGGCGCTTTTCTTGTGAAGCATGTCGAGGATCGTCCCAACCACCACCAGAAGGAACATCAGCACGACGTATGTCTGCATGGCTGTCGGGGGGATGACGGCGGCGAGTTCGGCGAAGGGGTTGCTAGCGATCATGAGCTCAGGTCTCCTCAGGTCTCAAAAATACGGACACGAGTCCTTCGTATACGGAATAGCCAAGCGCCTGGAGATACCTGTTTGCAAAACACACTGCCCCGGCGCCCCAAATCGCGATTCGCTGTTGTCCCGTGATTTGGCATCCTCGGTCGGTCCATATGGCGCAACTCAATTCATGCACCATAGGGCAGGCAGCTTTATTTTCAAGGGAAATTTGTCGGCCGGGAAATCGACACCCGACGACGAAGGACTTCCTCCTATTGCTGGACATGACGATGAAAAAGGTGCGCAGGCAGGCATCGATTCCGACGTCGGCGACATCGAAAAATCCGCGACGACGACCTGGATTAAAGATAATCTGCCGGCTGGCTGTATTTGGCCTTTCGGAGTTCGTTACCCCTTTTGTCAGGCTTCCCCGCGGCTATCAGTCGGAGTCCAGCGTCAGCAAAGCAGCTGCGGATTCAACCGGTGGATGCAACACACTCGAAACTGCGTGAGCAGGAGGAGTGTTGCAGATGAAGCAGAGACCTCGGATCCATTACACGGAAAGCCAGAAAGCCCTGATGTGGGAGCGCTGGCGCAAGGGCGATTCGCTCCAGCGCAGCTGACCGGACGCGGGCCGCTTACCCCTCCGCCACCACCGCCAGCACCGCCTCGCCGTAGGCTTCCAGCTTCTTCGTTCCCAGCCCCGAGATCTCGCCCAGCTCCGCCAGCGTGGCGGGACGGCGCGCGGCGATTTCGCGCAGGGTGGCGTCGTGCAGGATGACGTAGGCGGGCACACCTTTTTCGTTGGCGGTTTCGCGGCGCCAGGCGCGCAGCGAAAGGAACAAGGGATCCTCATCGTCGTGCACGCCTGCGCCGGAACTGGGCGCGAAGCGCGATTTTTTGCTGCGCGCCGGACGCACTTCGATCGCGCGCAGCATGACAGTTTCCTCGCCCTTCAACACCGGCTTGGCCGCCTGAGTGAGCTTCAACGCGCCATAGGCGGTGTGATCGACTTCGAGCAGGCCGCGCACCACCAGTTGGCGCAGCACGGCGCGCCAGACCTTGTCGGTCTGGCTGGTGCCGATGCCGAAAACGCTCAACTGATTGTGGCCGAAGCGGTCGATTTTTTCCGTCGTCTTGCCGAGCAGCACGTCGAGCACGTGGCCGGCGCCGAAGCGCTGGCCGGTGCGGTAGACGGTTGAGAGCAGCTTTTGCGCGGCCTCGGTGCCGTCCCACAGCGTTGGCGGATTCAGGCAGACGTCGCAGTTGCCGCAGGGCTGGCTGGCTTCGCCGAAGTAGCTCAAGAGCGCGACGCGGCGGCAACTGGCGGCTTCGGCGAGCCCGACCAGGGCATCGAGTTTGGCGTGGCCGATGCGCTTGTGCGCGTCCTCGGCTTCGCCTTCGTCGATGAAGCGGCGCTGGGTGACGACGTCCTGCAGACCCCACGCCATCCATGCTTCGGCCGGCTCGCCGTCGCGGCCGGCGCGGCCGGTTTCCTGGTAGTAGCCCTCGACCGAACGCGGCAGGTCGAGGTGAGCGACGAAGCGCACGTCGGGTTTGTCGATGCCCATGCCGAACGCCAGCGTGGCGACCATGACGACGCCGTCCTCGCGCAGGAACCTTTCCTGATGGCGGCGGCGCGTGTCGTTGTCCATGCCGCCGTGGTAGGGCAAGGCGGTGAAGCCGGCCTGCTTCAGTGCGTCGGCGGTTTCCTCGACCTTCTTGCGCGTACTGCAATAGACGATGCCGGCTTCGCCCTTGTGTTCGCCGAGAAAATCCAGCAGCTGGCGGCGCGGTTCGGTTTTTTCGGCAATTCGGTAGCGGATGTTCGGGCGATCGAAGCTGGCGACGAACACGCGCGCGGCGCCGAGATCGAGCCGGTCGAGGATTTCGGCGCGCGTGGCGGTGTCGGCCGTGGCGGTGAGCGCAATGCGCGGCACGTCGGGAAAGCGCTCGTGCAGGGCCGACAGGCCGAGGTATTCCGGGCGGAAGTCATGCCCCCATTGCGACACGCAATGCGCCTCGTCGATCGCGAACAGCGCAATGCGGGCCTGTTCCAGCAGGCCCTGGAAGCGCGGCGTGAGCAGGCGTTCCGGCGCGACATAGAGCAGCTTCAGTTTGCCGGAGACGAATTCGCGCTCGATCTGCATCGCTGCCGCGCCGTCGAGGCTGGAGTTCAGGAACTCCGCCGCGATGCCGAGTTCTTTCAGCGCCGCGACCTGATCCTGCATCAGCGCGATCAGTGGCGACACCACCACCGCACACCCCTCGCGCAGCAGCGCTGGAATCTGGAAACACAGCGACTTGCCGCCGCCGGTGGGCATCAGCACCAGCGCGTCGTCGCCCGCCACGACGGTGTCGACGATGGCCGCCTGCTCGCCGCGGAATGCGGCGTAGCCGAAAACGCGGTGGAGCAGGCTTAAGGGAGTGTCGGGCATGGCGCTGAATTTAAAGTTAAAGCGGGCTGGCGGGCAGTGTGTCACATTGGCTATAATTGTGTCACGTTTTGCCCCTTTGGAGGCTTCCCATGAAGACCCTGACCATCCGCGAAGCCCGTGAAGGCCTTTCGCATCCCGACCAGATGTTTGCCGACAGCGACGAAGTGCTGGTGGTGAAGCATGGCGAGCCGGTGGCGCGGATCCTGCCGGTGGAACCGCGCAAGAAAGCGTTTCGTTCGCTGCGCACGTTTCTGGAAAGCCAGCCCATGCAAACCGTGCCCAGCGAGGCCATCCTGTCCGAAGAGCGCGAGGATCGCGGTTGAGCGCCTATATCGATACCAGCGCCCTGGCCAAGTGCTACATCCGCGAGCCCCGCTCGCTGGACGTGCTCGACTGGGCGGACATCCAGGATGACGTGGCGACGAGCCCGCTGACCGTGGTGGAGTTTCGCTGCCTGCTGGCGCGCCGGCGGCGTGCAAGTCAGATCGATCCGCCGCTCGAACGCGTGGCGCTGGCCGAATTCGATCGCGATGTGCACGCCCGTACCTGGCGCGTTTATCAGGACACCGCTGGTTTGTTCAACGAAGCGCGCCAATTGATCGACCTCATCTCTGAAGTGCCGCTGCGTGCCCTGGACGCACTGCATCTGGCCTATGCCCGTCACCACAACGCAAAAATCTTCGCCACGGCAGACAAGAACCAGGCCGAGGCCGCCCGCGCGCTCGGCATTCCCGTCGCCATTTTTTACTGAACCACCTTTTACTGAATCCGCCATGAACGAGCAGCAACCCCTACCAGACGAAAACCAGATCATCGCCGAACGCCGCGCCAAGCTGGCCGCGATCCGCGAACAGGGCGTCGCCTTCCCCAACGACTTCGAGCGCCGCGACTATGCAGGCAAGCTGGCCGCCGCCCACGGCGATAAAGCCAAGGAAGCGCTGGAAGCCGAAGCCGTCGAAGTCCAGCTTGCCGGCCGCATGATGCTGAAGCGCGTGATGGGCAAGGCCAGCTTCGCCACGCTGCAGGACATGAGCGGGCGCATTCAGGTCTACGTCTCCAACGACCTCGCCGGAGTCGACGCCCACGACGCGTTCAAGCACTGGGACCTGGGCGATTTCGTCGGCGTCACCGGCACTCTGTTCAAGACCAACAAGGGCGAACTGACCATCCAGGCGAAGGCGATCCGCCTGCTGTCAAAGGCGCTGCGCCCGCTGCCGGAAAAATTCCACGGCCTCGCCGACCAGGAACAGAAATACCGCCAGCGCTACCTCGACCTCATCACCAACGACGACGCGCGTGAGACTTTCCGCCGCCGCTCGAAGATCATCCAGGCGATCCGCGCCTTCATGGTCGAGCGCGACTTCCTCGAAGTCGAAACGCCGATGATGCATCCCATCCCCGGCGGCGCGGCGGCCAAGCCCTTTGCCACGCACCACAACGCGCTCGACATGGAACTGTTCCTGCGCATCGCGCCCGAGCTGTATCTGAAGCGACTGGTGGTCGGCGGCTTCGAGAAGGTGTTCGAGATCAACCGCAACTTCCGCAACGAAGGGCTTTCGACGCGGCACAATCCCGAGTTCACCATGATGGAGTTCTACGAGGCCTACGCCACCTACCTGGACCTGATGGACCTCACCGAGGACATGCTGCGCACGCTGGCGCAGGACGTGCTGGGCACCACGAAGCTGGTCTACCAGGGCGAGGAAATCGATTTCGGCACGCCGTTCACCCGCATGAGCGTGTTCAACTCGATCCTCGACCGCAACCCCGACATCAGCGGCGAGCAGCTGGCGACGCTGG
>JADFDN010000045.1 GCA_018262815.1 Thiobacillus sp. | reverse complement strand
GATTGCCGCGAACTGCTTGCCATCGCGGAACCGATGCTGGTGTCGGGGCGCGTCACGCGGGTGGCCGGACTGGTGATGGAAGCGGTCGGCCTGAAACTGCCGGTCGGCAGCGCCTGCACCGTCCCGCTGCCGAATGGCGCCCAGCTCGAAGCCGAGGTGGTGGGCTTCGCCGGCGACCATCTCTATCTGATGCCGCAAAGCGACATCGAGGGGATCGTTCCCGGCGCCCGCGTCTTCCCGGTGGAAGTGATCCCCACCCTGCCCGGCCTCGGCCAGGTGAACCATCCGCGCCGCCGCCCGAGCGACCGCACCCGTCATCTGCCGGTCGGCGATGCCTTGCTGGGCCGCGTGCTCGACAGCCGCGGACGCCCGCTCGACAATCTCGGGCCGCTGCAGACCAGCGCCACCGCACCGCTCAGCAACCGCGCCGCCAACCCGCTGTCGCGCGCGCCGATCACCGATATCCTCGATGTCGGCGTGCGCGCGATCAACAGCATGCTGACCGTCGGTCGCGGCCAGCGCATGGGCCTGTTCGCCGGCTCCGGCGTCGGCAAGAGCGTGCTGCTGGGGATGATGGCGCGTTACACCAGCGCGGACGTGATCGTGGTCGGCCTGATCGGCGAACGCGGCCGCGAGGTCAAGGAGTTCATCGAGCAGATCCTCGGCGAGGAGGGCCTGGCGCGCGCCGTGGTGGTCGCGGCACCGGCCGACACCCCGCCGCTGATGCGATTGCAGGGCGCAGCCTATGCCACGTCGATCGCCGAGCATTTTCGCGACCAGGGCAGGAACGTGCTGCTGATCATGGATTCGCTCACCCGCTATGCGATGGCGCAGCGCGAAATCGCGCTGGCGATCGGCGAACCGCCCGCCACCAAGGGCTATCCGCCGTCGGTGTTCGCCAAGCTGCCGGCGCTGGTCGAGCGCACCGGCAACGGCAGGCCGGGCGGCGGCTCGATCACCGCCTTCTATACCGTGCTGACCGAGGGCGACGACCAGCAGGACCCGATCGCCGACGCCGCGCGCGCCATTCTCGACGGCCATATCGTGCTGGATCGCGCGCTGGCCGAGAGCGGACACTACCCCGCCATCAACATCGAACAGTCGATCAGCCGCGTGATGCAGACAATCACCACGCCGGCGCACCAGCATCTGGCGCGGCGGCTGAAGAAACTCTACTCGCGCTACGAGCGCAGCCGCGACCTGATCAACGTCGGCGCCTATGCGGCCGGCACCGACCCGCTGCTGGACGAAGCCATCCGGTTGCAGACCGCCTTCGAAGCCTTTCTGCAGCAAAACATTTCCGAACGCTCGAATGCCAGCGAAAGCCTGGCCGAGCTCGAAGCCCTGTTCAACTGACGCTCACCGGACGATAGACCCTCTTCATGGCCAGCCCCTCTGCACTCCATACCCTGATCGAGCTCGCAAACAAGGAAAGCGACGAGGCAGCCCGGCTGCTGGGCATCGCGCTGCGTGCCGACGAAGAGGCGACGCAGAAACTCGAACTGCTGATTCAGTACCGCGACGACTATGCCGCACGCTGCCAGTCGAACCTGACCAGCGGCATCAGCACCACGCACTTCAACAATTTCCAGGTCTTCATGCAGAAGCTCGAGCATGCCATCGCCGGTCAGCAGAAAGTCGTCAGCGACGCCAGACAGCGGACTGCCCAGGCGCGCGCCGCGTGGCAGGCCTGCGAGCAGAAGAAAATGTCCTTCGTCACCCTGGCCGAGCGTGCCAGCAAGGACACCGCGCGCCGCGAGCTGTGGCGCGACCAGAAGCAGAACGACGAACACGCCGCCCGGCGCACGCTGCACAAGCGCACCCCTTCCTGAAACAGGACTGTCAACATGAATGCAAATGCCATGAACCTCAATCCCAGTCATGCCGTTCAGCCGCAGAACCCGGCCGGCAAGCAGGCGGAGTCCGCCTCGGCGGAAACGCCGTTCAGCCAGGTGCTGTCCAGCGAAATCGCCCAAAACCGCAAGGGCGACGACGCCCGGCAGGATGCCGAGGCCAGCCAGGGCACTGCAACGACGGCCAGCGGACCGGCAGAAGGCGGGGTTCCCGCAACGGACACCGCGGAAGCTGCAACCTCCCCCGGCGATCGGCAGAACGCCGATCTGGTGATTGATGCCATCCAGGCCTCGGATGCCGCTCCGGCTGCCGAGGCCTTGCTGGGCCTGGTGCCGCCCCCAATCCAGCCGAAGCCCGAAACCGCCGGGCTGGCCTCTGCCAAGACCGAAGCAGCGGCGGCGCTGCCGGCTGCCATGCAGCCCGCCAGCTTGCTGTCCTTGTCCAACGCGCCCAAGGGCAGCGCCACGCCGGCAGCGTCCAGCGGGCCGCAGGCCAGCAGCGGGCGCGGCAACCCTAAAATCGACCCGGCCCTGTCCGGCAAGACCGCCGTTCAGGCGCCCGAGGAGACGGCCGCGTTCCCGGCCGCGCTTGCAGCTGCACGGCAGGCCGACGTACAGAAAAGCGGAGACGTGCTGTCGGACCTCATGACGCATCCCGCCATGCGCCCGGCCACGCATGCTCCGCACGACGCCCTGCCCGCACCGGGCGAGATCGCCTCGCCCCGCCTGGCGCCCAGCGTGGGCACCACGGCCTGGGGCCAGGCGCTGGGCGAAAAGATCGTATGGATGGCGTCCACCACCCAGCAGACGGCCACGCTCACGCTCAACCCGCCCAATCTGGGTCCGCTGCAGGTGGTGCTGAACGTATCGAACGAGCAGGCCACGGCCAGCTTCTTCGCCGCCCAGCCCGAGGTTCGCCAGGCACTGGAAGCCGCATTCCCCAGACTGCGGGAAATGATGAACGAGGCCGGGATCCAGCTGGGACAGGCGACGGTCAGCGCAGACACGCCGCAGCAATTCAACGATACATCCGATCGCCAGGCGCAACGGTCCGGACAGCCCTTCCCCGGAGCGGACGAGACGACCGCAGCCGGCGTGCAATCCCTCCAGGCGCCCGCACCGCGTTCCGGACGGGGGCTGGTCGACACCTTCGCCTGAACACGGCCGGAGACACGGCCCAGGCGAGCGGCTCGGGCCCCGGGAAAAAACGATATGCGTGCCTTTTCCCCCTCTTTTTCCTGCATCGAAGACGCTTGGTTCTTTCAATAATGACAAACATCTGCTCTCCCCTTTCCATGTAGAGGACCCGAATCGATGGCCAGACCTGCCGAACCTGCCGTATCCGCCGCACCCGACGAGACTGCGGACGGCGCGCCTGCAAGGAAATCGAAGAAGAAGCTGTTCGTCATTCTCGGCCTAGTCGTATTGCTGGGCGCGGGCGGCGCGGGTGCCTGGTTCTTCACCCGGGGGGCCGACGCCTCGGGGAAATCCGCGGATGAAGCGCCGAAAGTGCCGGTTTTCCTGGCGCTCGAGACCTTTACTGTCAACCTGCAGGACGGCGAGCAGTACCTGCAGACCGACATCACGCTGCAGGTCACCGACCCGGCCCAGGTCGACGCCATCAAGCTGCACATGCCGCGCGTGCGCAGCCGCCTGCTGACCCTGCTGTCCAGCAAGCATGCGGATGAACTGGCCACCGCGGATGACAAGAAAAAGCTCGCCCAGGAAATCCGGGAACAGATCAAGCAGCCGTTCGACCCCAAGGGCCAGCCTCAGCAGGTCGACGACGTCCTGTTCACCTCGTTCGTGATCCAGTAAACCGCATATGGCCGACAACTTTCTCTCGCAGGATGAAGTCGACGCGCTGCTGAAGGGCGTGACCGGCGAAGCCGACGAGGCGCCGGCCGAATCGAGCGACCCATCGGAAGTACGCTCCTACAACCTGGCCACGCAGGAACGTATCGTGCGTGGCCGCATGCCGACGCTCGAAATCATCAACGAGCGTTTTGCGCGCCTGCTGCGGATCGGCCTCTACAACTTCCTGCGGCGCGGCGTGGAAATTTCGGTCGGCCCGGTGCGGGTGTCGAAATACAGCGAATTCATCCGCAACCTGGTGGTCCCCACCAACCTCAACCTGGTTCAGTTCAAGCCGCTGCGCGGCACCGCGCTGATGATTTTCAACCCCGACCTGGTTTTTCTGATGGTCGACAACCTGTTCGGCGGCGACGGGCGCTTCCACACCCGCGTCGAGGGTCGCGACTTCACGCAGACCGAGCACCGCATCATCCAGCGCATTCTCAATATCGTGTTCGAGGCCTACTCGAAATCCTGGGAGCCGGTCTACCCGATCGAGCTCGAGTTCATCCGCTCGGAAATGAACACCCAGTTCGCCAACATCGCCACCCCCAACGAAGTGGTGGTGGCGGTCACCTTCGCCATCGAGCTCGGCCAGATCAGCGGCGAGATGCATTTCTGCCTGCCCTACTCGATGATCGAGCCGATCAAGGACCTGCTGACCAGCAGCCTGCAGGCGGAAAACCTGGAAGTCGACAAGCGCTGGATCCGCATGATGCGCCAGCAGATCCAGCAGGCGGAGGTCGAGATCGTCGCCGACCTGGGCACGGCCGCGATCAGCCTGCGCGACATCGTCGACATGAAGGTGGGCGACATCATTCCGCTCGACATTCCTGCAACGATCGAGGCCAAGGTGGACGGCGTTCCGGTCATGGAATGCGCCTACGGAAAATTCAACGGGCAATACACGCTGCGCGTCGAGAAACTGCTCTCGACCAGTTCGAGCGAGACGCAAACAGGAGATCAACATGTCTGAAGACACCACGCAAACCATTGCCGAGGACGACTGGGCCGCCGCCATGGCCGAACAGGCCATCCCTGCCGCCGCCGCGGTCCCCGCCCAGTTCCAGGATCTGTCGGGCAGCGCCGCATCGGGCGGACTGGCCAAGGATATCGATTTCATTCTCGACATCCCGGTGCTGCTGACCGTGGAACTCGGGCGCACCAAGATTGCGATCAAGAATCTGCTGCAGCTGGCGCAAGGCTCGGTGGTCGAGCTCGACGGCCTGGCGGGCGAACCGATGGACGTGCTGGTCAACGGCTGCCTCATCGCGCAGGGCGAGGTCGTGGTGGTGAACGACAAGTTCGGCGTGCGCCTGACCGACATCATCACGCCGGCCGAGCGGATCCGGAAACTCAACAAATGAAACGCTTCGCCGCAGGACTGCTGCTGGGCCTGCCGCTGCTGGCACAGGCGGCCGGCGCGCCGGACGTGACGCCCGCTCCCGCCGTCTCGGCCGCCAGCAGCCTGCTGCAGGTCTTCATCGGCCTGGTCGCAGTGCTGCTGCTGATCGGCGCGACGGCCTGGGTCGCCAAGCGCTTCGGCGTCGCGCAGGGCGGTCCGTCCAGCCTGCTGCGCGTGCTCAGCAGCGCATCCGTCGGCACGCGTGAACGCGTCGTGGTGGTGGAAGTGGGCGAATCCTGGCTGGTGGTGGGCGTGGCCCCGGGCAGCGTCAATATCCTGACGACCCTGCCGCGCGGCGAAGTCCAGCCAACGGCCGCGAGCGGCCTCAATGCCGGATTCGCTGCGCGCCTCAACCAGCTGATCGAGAAACGCCGTGGCCCATAAGCACCCCTCCCGCGTAATCCAGGCGTTTTTCCTGCTGATCGCGCTGCTGTTGCCTTCGCTGGCGATGGCCCAGAGCGCAGGTCTGCCTGCCTTCACCAGCACGCCGGGCGCAGGCGGCGGCCAGACCTACACGCTGAGCCTGCAGACCCTGCTGCTGCTGACCTCGTTGTCCTTCCTGCCGGCCGCGCTGCTTATGATGACAAGCTTCACCCGCATCATCATCGTGCTGTCGCTGCTGCGGATGGCGCTCGGCACCCAGGGCACCCCGCCCAACCAGGTGCTGATCGGGCTGGCGCTGTTCCTGACGCTGTTCGTGATGGGTCCGACGTTCGACAAGATCTATGTCGAGGCCTACCAGCCGCTCTCGGAAAACCGCATCCAGATGCAGGAGGCGCTGGACAAGGGCGCGGTGCCTTTGCGTGCCTTCATGTTGAAGCAGACGCGCGAGACCGATCTGGCCATGTTCGTGAAGATGTCGGGATCGGCTCCGCCGAAAACCGCCGCCGACATCCCCATGCGCGTGCTGATTCCGGCCTATATCACCAGCGAACTGAAGACCGCGTTCCAGATCGGGTTTGCCGTATTCATTCCATTTCTCGTCATCGACATGGTCGTCGCCAGCATCCTGATGGCGATGGGCATGATGATGGTGTCCCCTGCGATCGTCGCCCTGCCCTTCAAGATCATCCTGTTCGTGCTGGTCGACGGCTGGAATCTGCTGCTGGGTTCGCTGGCGCAGAGCTTCTACTGAGGAAACCATCATGACGCCGGAAAGCGTAATGACCATCGGCCGCGCCGCACTCGAAATGACCATCCTGGTCTCGGCCCCGGTGCTGCTGGTCACCCTGGTCGTCGGCCTGGTCGTCAGCGTGTTTCAGGCGGCCACCCAGATCAACGACCCCAGCCTGTCCTTCATTCCCAAGGTCCTGTCGGTACTGATCACCTTTGCCCTCGCCGGGCCGTGGATGCTGACCGTGATGACCGACTACATGCGGCGGGTATTGAGCGGCCTGCCCGGCATCATCGGCTAGTCCCGTTCGAATTGGAGCCGATACTTTGTCGACCGCGCCTTGCCGTGCTACAGCACTGTCTTCGGCTTGTCTTCGCGTCTCGACTCCAATTCGAACGGGACTTGTTTATTTAACATCCCATGATTAGTCTGACCGACGCCCAGCTCAATGCCTGGCTGATCAGCTTCATCTGGCCGCTCACCCGCATCCTCGGACTGATCATGGTGGCGCCGGTGTTCAGCCATCGCGCCGTGCCCGGGCGCGTCAAGATCGGCCTCGGCGTGTTCATCGCCCTGATCGTCTCGCCTACCCTGCCGCCGATGCCCGACGTGGGGCTGGGGTCGTGGCACGGTCTGTTCATCCTCGTCCAGCAGTTTCTCATCGGCATGGCGATCGGTTTCATCATGCGTATCGTGTTTGCTGCGGTCGAGGCAGCGGGCGAAATCATCGGCCTGCAGATGGGTCTGGGATTCGCGTCCTTCTTCGACCCGCAGAGCGCCGGTCAGACGCTGGTCCTGGGCCGCTTCTTCAACATGCTGGCGGTGCTGGTGTTTCTGGCGGTGAACGCCCATCTGCTGCTGCTCGGCGTGCTGGTCGACAGCTTCCAGAGCCTGCCCATCAGTCCGCAGCCGCTTGCCGCCGCCGGCTTCTACACCGTCGCCGGCTTCGGTTCCACCGTGTTCGCCGTCGGCCTGCAGCTGGCGCTGCCGCTCATCGCCATCCTGCTGATGACGAACCTGGCGCTCGGCATCCTCACCCGCTCGGCCCCCCAGCTCAACATCTTCGCGATCGGCTTCCCCATCACGCTCGGCGTAGGTCTGATCGTGCTGGATCTCACCCTGCCCTACTTCGCACCGCAATTCGAGCGGATGTTCCAGAATGCGTTCGAGACCACGACGACGCTCATCCGGACCCTGCGTCCCTAGCCGGATTCAAGATTCAAGATTCAAGATTCAAGATTCAAGATTCAAGACGCAAGACGCAAGATTCAGGACGCAAGATTCAGGACGCAAGATTCAGGACGCAAGATTCAGGACGCAAGGTTTTCCTTGCATCCTGTCTCTTGTGTCTTGTGGCGATCAGAAGCCGAGGCTGTCGAGCAGGTCGTCGACCTGGCTCTGGTCGGCCACCACGTCGCTCTTGTTGGCCGGATTGATCTGCGGGCCGTTGAGCAGGCCGCTGCCGGAATCGCGCTTCACCTCGGACGGCGCATAGTCGATCAGCAGCTGCACCAGCTGCTGCTCCAGGTTGTGCGCAAGATCGGTCACCTTGCGGATCACCTGGCCGGTGAGATCCTGAAAATCCTGCGCCATCATGATGTCGAGCAACTGCTGCTTGGTGGCGCTGGTGTCGTTGCGCATGTCGGCCAGACATTGCATGGTCATGGTCGCCATGTCGCGGTACTGGGATTCGGAAAATGGCGCTTTGAAGGTGGCTTGCCACCCTTTCAGAATCTCGTCGGCACCGGCGTCGATCCGTTCCTGCATGGGGATGGCCGTGTCGGTCGCGTTCAGCACGCGCTGCGCGGCCTGTTCGGTCATCCGCGCCACGTAGTTGAGGCGCTCGCGGACATCGGGAATGTCCGTCGTCGCCTTTTCCAGCACCTTGTCCAGGCCCAGTTCGCGCAAGCTGTCATGCAGCGTCCGGGTGATCTGGCCCACCCGCGCCAGCATTTCGTCATGCTCGCCCGCTTCGGCACCCACAGTGTGCGTCGCAGCCGCCGCAGCGGCGGAGCCGGCGAATTGCGTTTCCACGTCAGGCTCCCGCTTTTTCAAGTTTTTCGAATATCTTCGAGAGCTTCTCGTCCAGGGTGGCCGCGGTGAAGGGCTTGACCACATAGCCGTTGGCGCCGGCCTGCGCCGCCGCGATGATGTTTTCCTTCTTGGCTTCGGCCGTCACCATCAGCACCGGCAGCTTGGACAGCGCGGCATCGGCGCGGATGTTCTGCAGCATGGTCAGGCCATCCATGTTCGGCATGTTCCAGTCGGAGACGACGAAATCGAAGCTCCCCGCGCGCAGCTTGGCCAGACCGTCGACGCCGTCTTCGGCTTCTTCAACGTTGGAATAACCCAGTTCCTTGAGCAGATTGCGCACGATGCGGCGCATCGTGGAAAAGTCGTCAACAACCAGGAATTTCGTGTTCGGATCGGCCATGCATCACTCCATTGAGGCGGTTCATCTTGGTACAGGATTAATCGGCATCCCGGCGCCAAACTTAAGCCGGGAAGCGGGAGGAAATGCGGCCCGCGCGGCCGCTCAGACCCGCATCGCGCGATTGCCGTGCAGGGCGAAATATTCCATCACCCGTCGCGGCAATTCGTGGATCGGACCCACCTCGTGCGTCGCGCCGATGGCGATCGCTTCCTTGGGCATGCCGAAGACCACGCAGCTCGCTTCGTCCTGCGCCAGGTTGTAGGCGCCCGCCTTCCTCATTTCCAGCATGCCCGCCGCGCCGTCCTTGCCCATGCCGGTCAGGATGACGCCGACCGCATTCTTGCCTGCTGCGACCGCAGCCGAGTTGAACAGGACGTCGACGGAGGGGCGATGGCGGTTGACCGGCGGCCCCTGGTCGAGCTTGGTCATGTAGTTGGCGCCGCTGCGCACCAGCAGCAGGTGGGAATGCCCCGGCGCCAGATAGGCGTGCCCCGGCAGCACGCGCTCCCCGCCTTCGGCCTCCTTGACCGAAATCCTGCACAGCTTGTCGAGCCGATTGGCGAAAGACCGCGTGAAGCCTTCCGGCATGTGCTGGGTGATCAGGATGCCGGGGCAGTCCGACGGCAGCTGGATCAGAAAATCCTTGATCGCTTCGGTGCCGCCGGTGGAGGCGCCGATGATGATCAGCTTTTCGCTGCTGGTGAACGGGTTGCGCACCGGCGCCAGTTCGATTCCGGCCGCATGTCCCGGCCCCGTACCGGGCAGCGGACGCGGCTTGATCCGGGCGCGCGCGGCAATGCGGACCTTCTCGGCGATCAGGTCGGTATATTCGAGCATGCCGCTCTGGATCGATATTTTCGGCTTGGTGACGAAATCGACGGCGCCCAGTTCCAGCGCGCGCATGGTGATGTCCGAACCCCGCTCGGTCAGCGTCGACACCATCACCACCGGCATCGGGCGCAGGCGCATCAGCTTCTCGAGAAACTCCAGACCGTCCATTTTCGGCATTTCCACGTCCAGCGTCAGCACGTCCGGATTGGTCTGCTTGATCAGGTCGCGCGCCGCCAGCGGGTCGGGGGCCACGCCCACCACCTCCATGTCGGGCTGGCTGTTGATGATCTCCTTCATCACGCCGCGAATCAGCGCCGAATCATCCACAATCAGAACCTTGGTTTTCATCGCGTCTGCTTTCTTCCGTTCAGAACAGGTCGACCTCGCCGCCCACCTCGTTGATCTTGAGGCGGCTGGCGTAGTCCTGTTCGCGCTTGACCAGCGTGTAGTTGTTGAGCTGCCTGAGTTTCTTCACCAGCACCTTGCCGGTTGCCGGGAAGAAATACACCTTGCGCGGATGCACGTCGTTGAGGTCCTCGGCCACGATGCGGATGTTTTCGGTGTGCAGGAAGTCGCGCACGAAGCGGGCATTGCGCTCGCCCACATTCATGCTGGTGAAGCCGCGCAGCACATTGCCGCCGCCGAACACCTTGGCTTCGAGGTTGTCGCGCCGGGCGCCCGCCTTCAGCAGCTGGTTGATCAGCACTTCCATCGCGTAGGCGCCATAGCGCATCGATGCCGACATCGGGCTGCTGCTGTCGCCGCCGCCGTCCGGAAGCATGAAATGGTTCATTCCGCCGATCCCGGAGACGCGGTCGCGTATGCAGGCCGCCACGCAGGAACCCAGCACGGTGACGATGAGCATGGGCTTGTTGGTGAAGTAGTATTCACCGGGCAAAATCTTGGCGGTTTCGCAATCGAATGTGCGGTCGTAATACAGGTTGGTCGCGAGCTGCTCTTCGATGGCAGGGTTCATGCAGGCTTCCTTGCCCCGCCATGGCGGGGGTCCAGCTCGTAGACCGTCTTGCCGCGCAGCTTGAATGCATCGGTGGCATACATGAAGTTCTCCGAATGGCCTGCAAACAGCAGCCCGTCCGGCTTCATCAGCGGCACGAAGCGCGTGAGGATGCGGCTCTGCGTCGGCTTGTCGAAATAGATCATCACGTTACGGCAGAAGATGACATCGAAGGGCCCGCTGACCGGCCAGTTTCCGGCCAGCAGATTGAGGGGCTTGAATGTTACCAGCTGCTGCAGCTCGGGCCGCACCCGAACCAGCCCGGAGCGCTCGCCCCGGCCGCGCTGAAAGAAGCGCTTGACTCGATCCTGCGCCATCTTGTCGATCCGCTCGATCGGATACACCCCTTTCGCCGCCGTTTCGAGCACGTTGGTATCGATGTCCGTGGCCACGATGCTGACGGGCGGAGCGAGCGTGCCGAACGCCTCGCACACCGTCATCGCGATCGAATAAGGCTCCTCACCGGTGGAACTGGCCGAACACCAGATCGACAGCGGCCCCTTTCTGTTCAGCACATGCTCGGCCAGCACCGGGAAGTGGTGCGCCTCGCGAAAGAAGGACGTCAGATTGGTGGTCAGCGCATTGGTGAAGGCTACCCACTCTTCGCTGTCCCCGCCGCTTTCCAGGCGGTCCAGGTATTCCGCGAAGGTGGAGAGGCCCTTGGCCCGCAACCGCCGCGCCAGGCGGCTGTAGACCATTTCCTGCTTGCTTTCGCCCAGTGAAATGCCCGCCTGCTTGTAGATCAGGGCACGCACGCGGGCGAAATCGCGCGGCGTGAATTCGAATATCTTGGCAGCGTCTGCCGGAGTTTTCAGCACAGTATTCATGTCGACATCACGGGTTTCTCAATACTGCCTTATCCGCACGTACAGCTGCTCCACGCTGAAAAACTAGCGTTTTCCGGCCTGCGCGCTCATGCCCGCGGCGCGGCTGCCCGAACCCGCTGCCCTGCCGAACGAAACGACCCTGGATGCGCCGTGTGCCGGCCGCGCGGCAGCAGGCTCACGGTTCGCGGAGAACGACGATTTTGCGGCCTGCGCCAGCTTGAAGCTGTCCACCAGCTGCGCGAGCCGGCCGGCCTGGTTCTGCAGGCTTTCCGACGCCGCCGCGGCCTGTTCGACCAGCGCGGCGTTCTGCTGGGTGATCTCGTCCATCTGGCCGACGGCCTGGTTGACCTGCTCGATGCCGGCGCTCTGCTCCAGACTCGCCTCGGCGATGCCGCGCACGATGTCGGACACCAGTTGCACCGACGTCACGATGTCGTCCATGGCCTCGCCTGTTTCGTCGACCAGCTTGCCGCCGGCGTCGACCTTGCCGACCGAATCCTCGATCAGCGCCTTGATTTCCTTGGCGGCACCGGCACTCCTCTGGGCGAGGTTGCGCACTTCGGACGCGACCACCGCGAAGCCGCGGCCCTGTTCACCCGCACGTGCGGCTTCGACCGCGGCGTTGAGCGCGAGGATGTTGGTCTGGAAGGCGATGCTGTCGATGACCCCGATGATGTCTGCAATCTTGCGCGAGCTTTGCTTGATCGAAGCCATGGTTTCGACGACCTTGCCGGCGATTTCGCCGCCGTTCTGCGCAATCTCGGCGGTCGATTGCACCAGCTGGTTCGCATGCTTGGCGCTCTCGGCGTTCTGCTTGACGGTGCTGGTCAGCTCTTCCATCGAACTGGCCGTCTCTTCAAGACTGGACGCCTGCGATTCGGTGCGCGAGGACAGGTCGGCATTGCCCGAGGCAATTTCGCTCGCGCCGGTATTCACGCTGTCCGTGCTTTCCTTGATCTGTCCAACCAGCCATTTGAGGTTGATCTGCAGCGAACGCAGGGACTGCATCAGCCGCGCAAGCTCGGCGATGCCGTTGGTCTCGATCCGCTCCGTCAGGTCGCCTGCACTCATGCGGTCGATTTCCAGGCGGGTACGCTCCAGCGGCACGACCACGCTGCGGTAGGACACCACGCCGAACACCACGGCAAGCGGGACGCCCAATGCCGCAATCGCCATCAGCCAGTTCAGGTAGAACGCGCTGTCTTCAAGGGTAGCCATCCAGGCCAGCAGGCCGATCCCCACAAACAGGGCGCCGACCGATCCTGCCGCCAGCACCAGCATTGTCTTCAGCGACAGATTCTTCAGCAGACGGCAGCGCTGCAGCAGCGAACGCTTGACTGCATTGCCCTCGATGATCTCGAGCGAACTGTCGCCCGCCTTGATCGCCCGGTATGCGCTCTCCGCCGCCTGCACCTGCTGCCGGCTCGGCTTGCTGCGCACCGAGGTATAGCCGACGATTTTCTGGTTCTCGATGATGGGCGCGACGTTCGCCTCGACCCAGTAGTGATCGCCATTCTTGCAGCGGTTCTTCACCAGGCCCGTCCATGGCTTGCCGCTCCGGATGGTGCGCCACAAATCCGCGAACGCCTCGGGCGGCATGTCGGGATGGCGCACGATGTTTTGCGGCTGCCCGACGAGCTCGGCCTCGCTGAATCCGCTGATGCTGACGAAGTCATGGTTGACGTGGGTGATGTTGCCGTGGACATCGGTTTTCGAGGTCGGGCTTTCACCATCCTGCAGGACATATTCGATATTGCTGATCGGCATGTTGGAACGCATTATTTTTTTCCTGTAACGAGACTTCATTCATCGCGGCTGGGCCCGCGACGTCCGGTATCGCCGGACTGAATTCAGCCCGGCGCCTCGGCTCAGAATTCTTCCCACTCCTCGCCGCCACCAGCCGCCAGCTTCTTAGTACGTGCCGTCATGGCCACGGGCGCAGCCTTGGGCTGCGTCCGCGGCAAGGCCGTCACGACTTCCCGCCGCACCGTGCGTTCCGGACGTGCGCTGTAGGCGCCCGCTTCCAGCTTGAACACGCTCACCGCCTCCGCCAGCTTCGACGCCTGATCCTGCAGGCTCTCGGCCGCAGCCGCGGCTTCTTCCACCAGCGCGGCGTTCTGCTGCGTCATCTCGTCCATCTGTCCGACGGCCTGGTTGACCTGCTCGATGCCGGAGCTCTGCTCCTGGCTCGCCGCGGCAATCTCGCTCATGATGTCGGTGACGCGCTTGACCGAGGTGACGATCTCGTCCATGGTCTTGCCGGCTTCGTCGACCAGCTTGCCGCCGGCGTCGACCTTGCCGACCGAATCCTCGATCAGCGCCTTGATCTCCTTGGCGGCACCGGCACTCCTCTGGGCCAGGTTGCGCACTTCGGACGCGACCACCGCAAAACCGCGGCCCTGTTCGCCCGCACGTGCGGCTTCGACCGCGGCGTTGAGCGCGAGGATGTTGGTCTGGAAGGCGATGCCGTCGATGACGCCGATGATGTCGGAGATCTTGCGGGAGCTTTCCTTGATCGAGGCCATGGTGTCGACGACCTGGCCGACGACCTGGCCGCCCTTGACCGCGACATCGGCGGTGGAGACGACAAGCTGGTTGGCCTGACGCGCGTTCTCGGCGTTCTGCTTGACGGTGCTGGTCAGCTCTTCCATCGAGCTGGCCGTCTCTTCAAGGCTGGATGCCTGCGATTCGGTTCGGCTCGACAGATCGGCGTTGCCCGATGCGATCTGGCGCGAAGCGACCGCGATGGTCTCCACCCCGTTTCGGACATCGATGACGGTCGCCTGCAGGGTGGCCATGGCGCCCTGGAATGTTTTTCCAAGCGGGCTTTGCGCCTTGCCTCCCAGGCGGGTCAGATCGATCGCGCCTTCAGTTGAAGTCAAGGCGGAAACCAGGCCTTCCAGTTCACCCGCCTGCTGCGCTTCCTTGCGCAGCACTTCAGCCAGATAGACCAGCACGCCCGTTTCGATCACGACATAGGCTGCATGGGTCAACACGATTTCAAGACCCGGCTCGGTGAAGCACACCACGCCATATCCCCAGGTCTGCAGATAATTGAAGCTCAGGTGATGAACCGCCGCTACGGCTGCGCCAATGACAATGGGGCGCCAGTCACGGTAGCTCAGCAAAAAGGCCAGCAGCACGAATATGCCGAAGTGCAATTCTTCCATGCCCATCGCCTGATGGATATGCAAGGCGGTGAAAACCATCAGCGCCGCCGCCACCACCCCCCTCGTCAGCAGCGAGCCGGGGGAAAGATAGATCAGGGCCGTCGGCACCAGTGCGGTGGGCAGGCCGATGACCAAGCTCCACAGCAAGGTATTGTGCATGCCGGACAGCGCAAGCGACAGAACGAAGAGCCCCCACAACACGATCAACATCATCTTGTCGGCTTTTACGTAGCTACTGTGCAATAAGGCAGTGTTGTGTTTCACGATCGTCCTTTTCTTTGACCCGACAATTCCGCAGTGCCGGCTTAAGGCGACCCGGAATTCTTTCCACTCATCGTTATGCTGCGTGCGCGTGTCCTCAGCGATCCCAGCCGAATGACCCTACTGGGGGTATCGGCATCCCCTCACGCGACCGTAGGGTCAGACTGCAAAAACAAGCGCGTTGCACACACGGACGTGCGGGGACACGGCCGCCCCACTGGAGCGGACGCGAAAATCCTTTTGTACGAAATCAAAGCCGACCGTCGATGAATGCGGATTGTCGTTTTCTGCCGAGAGAATTCCGCCCATTTCGCGTCGGCAATCCTCAATAGCACAAGGCCGAACGTTTTCCCCTTCAGGCGCTGCTCAAAACGGCACCGGGCAAACGAACGTCAGCGCCTCGCCCGTCAGCGGATGCGTGAAAGCCAGCGATCCCGCATGCAATAGCAGTCGCCCCGAAAGCGCCTGCACCGATGGCGGCGCATAGAGCGCATCGCCCAGGATCGGATGCCCCAGTTCGCGCAGGTGGACGCGCAACTGGTGCGAGCGGCCGGTGACGGGTTCGAGTTCGACGCGGGTGTTCAGGCCGGTTTCGTCGTGCCCCAACACGCGCCAGCGGGTGAGGCTCGGTTTCCCCGATTGGTGATCGACGATCCGCAAGGGCCGGTTGGGCCAGTCGACGATGATGGGCAGGTCGATTGTTCCCCAGCCGTCCGCCGGCGCTTCCAGCCGGCCGGCCACCAGCGCGATGTAGCGCTTGGTCACCTCGCGCGCCGCGAAGGCCTTGCTCAATGCGCGCTGCGCCGCCGGCCCGCGGGCCATCACCATCAGACCCGATGTGGCCATGTCCAGCCGATGCACGACCAGGGCATCGGGATAGCGGACCTGCACCCGCGCGGCGAGACAATCCTGCTTGTCGGCGCCGCGCCCCGGCACCGCGAGCAGGCCGCTGGGCTTGTCGACCACCAGCAGGGTGTCGTCGGCGTAGACCACCGCCGGTTCCTGCGCAGGCGTCATCCGGTGATCAGGCTTTGGCTTGCAGGCCGTCCAGCAGCGCGATCCCCCACGCCACGCCGAAGCCGTTGGCGTCGCTCATCACCGCGCCCAGCCCGCCCTTGCAGCTGTGGCCCGACAGGTCCATGTGCAGCCACGGCGTGTCGCCGACGAAGCGGGACAGGAAGCGGGTGGCAAGGATGTGGTCGGCCTCGCCTTCCATGCTGCACTGTTTGACGTCGGCCACGGTGGAATCGAGGCTGCTGTCGTAGTCTTCCGGATAAGGAAAGACGACGATGCGCTCGCCACTTGAAGTCGCGGCGCGCGAAGCCTGGTGCGCGATCGCGCTGGAAGAGGCGAACACGCCGGACATGCGGCTGCCGAGCGCGTAGTGCATCGAGCCGGTCAGCGTGGCGAAGTCGGCGATGAGGTCGGGCTTGCCCTTGGCGGCGAGCGTCAGCGTGTCGGCCAACACCATGCGGCCTTCGGCGTCGGTGTGGACGACTTCGATGGTGGTGCCGTTCAGCGCTGTCACCACCTCGTTCTGCCGGTAGGCCTGCGGGCTGATGTGGTTTTCGGCGAGCGCGACCCAGCCGTCCAGCGCGACCGGCAGCTTCAGCTTCGACGCCGCGGCGAGGATGCCGAGCACCACCGCCGAGCCGTTCATGTCCTCGTGCATGCCCTGCATGTACTTGGCGGGCTTCAAGTTATGGCCGCCGGTGTCGAAGCAGATGCCCTTGCCGACGAACGCCACTTTCTTGCCTTTGGCTTTCGCCCCCTTGTAGCTGATGCGCACGATCGCCGCATCCTTCGCCGGCGAGCCCTGCGCCACCGCGCAGAACGCGCCCGCGCCCATCTTCTTCAATTTGTCGTAGGCGTACTCCTCGACCGTCCAGCCGTACTGCTTGGCCAGCGCCTTGATGCGCTTGCGGTAGACGCCGGGCGTGAGCTCGTCCGGCCCCTGCACGGTGAGGCTGCGGGTGAGCAGGTTGCCTTCGGCCAGTGCGCGCACACGGGCGAAGTCGTCGGCAGACTTGTGGCCGAACAGCTGAATGGATCTGACCGCGACGTCCGCCTTCGATTTGCGCGACGGCAGCGGCACGGCGTTGACCAGCGCGGTATAGACCGCAGCTTCCGCTGCATGCGCCTTGAATGCGGCGTCGCCGAACACCGCCAGCGTCAGTGTCTTCGGATGCTCGGCCATCAGCAGCGCCAGTCCCTTGCGCACCAGCTCGTGGGCTTCGAAGGTGCTGGCGTCGGCTTTCAGCATGGCGACCACTGCAAGCGTGCCGCCGGGCAGCTGCACCGCCACCGGCGATTTGGCCAGCGTATCGATTTTCAACTCGCGCCGCTTCATCACGGCCTTCAACTCTGCGCTGCCCGGCATCTCGGGCAAAGTTTTCGACAGCGGCAACAGCAGCAGCGCATGAGCTGCCGATTCCAGCGTTTTGGCGGTGATTTCCTGTTTGTTTTCAGCGAGTTTAGGCAGCATGGCGGTTCCTTGGGGCTGGCGTTTTTCTTGATGGTTGGCGGGGTTTCCCGGATAATTGCGTGCTTTTGATTTTTGACAGCGCATTTCCGCCCCATCCAATACAGGGTAACCGAATGAAGATTGAAGACAAGAAACGCGTGCTGTGTGAAATGGTGTTGCACCGCCGTTTTGAAGAGCGCTGCTATCAGGCCTACATCGAACGCAAGATCGGCGGCTTCCTCCACCTCTATCCCGGCCAGGAGGCCTGCTGCAACGGCGTGATGGAAGCGGCGCGCCCCGGTCACGACTACGTGATCACCGGCTACCGCGACCACGTGCACGCGATCAAGTGCGGCGCCGACCCGAAGGAAGTGATGGCCGAGCTGTACGGCAAGGAAACCGGCTCCTCCAAGGGCCGCGGCGGCTCGATGCACATCTTCGACGCCGACAAGCGCTTCATGGGCGGCTACGCATTGGTCGGCGGCCCCTTCCCGCTGGCGGCCGGCATCGCCAAGGCGATCCAGCTGAAGGGCGGCGACGAGATCGCGATCTGCTTCCTCGGCGACGCCGCCAACAACCAGGGCGTGTTCCACGAGACGCTGAACATGGCCGCGCTGTGGAAACTGCCGGTGCTGTTCGTGTGCGAGAACAACCTCTACGGCATCGGCACCTCGATCGAGCGTTCCACCGCCGTGGTGCATCAGCACAAGCGCGTCGCCGCCTACAACATCCCGGCCGACGAATGCGACGGCCAGGACATCGAAGTCGTCTATGAGCACGCGCGCAAGGCAGTCGACCACGTGCGCGCCGGAAACGGCCCCTTCTTCCTCGAACTGATGACCTACCGCTATCGCGGCCACTCGATGTCCGATTCGCGCGGCTACCGCTCGCGCGAGGAAGAGGAGCTGTGGAAGCAGCGCGACCCCATTTTCATCCTGCGCGACCGCCTGATCAAGGAAGGCGCCCTGACCATGGACGAGTTCGAGACCCTGGAAAAGGAAACCGATGCCTACATCGAGAACGAAGTCATCAAGTTCTCCGAGGAATCCCCCGAACCGCGCGTCGAGGACCTCGAAAAATACGTGTTCGCCGATCGCGAAACCCAGCTCCCGTGGCTCACGGGCAAGGCCGCTTAAGGTTTAAGGAAAAGACAGCATGGCAAACATCATGTACTGGGAAGCGATTCAGCGCGCCCACGACGAAGAAATGGCGCGTGACCCGCTGGTCATCTGCATGGGCGAAGACATCGGCGTGGCCGGCGGCACCTACAAGGCCACCAAGGGCCTGTACGAAAAATACGGTCCGCTGCGCGTGATGGACACACCGATTTCCGAAGGCGGCTTCACCGGCCTGGGCATCGGCGCCTCCTTCCTCGGCGTCCGACCCATCATCGAAATCATGTCGGTCAACTTCGCCTGGCTGGCGATGGACCAGATGTTCAACTCCGCCGCCAAGGTGCGCTACATGTCGGGCGGCCAGCTGACCGCGCCGTGCGTGTTCCGCTCCGCCGGCGGCGCAGCCCACCAGCTCGGCGCGCAGCACTCGGCGCGCATGGAAAAGGTGTTCATGGGCATCGCCGGCCTGCGCGTGGTGACGCCGTCCAACCCCAAGCAGGCCTATGGCTTGCTGAAGTCGGCGATCCGCTGCGACGACCCGGTGTTCATCAACGAACACGAGCTGATGTACAACATGAAGGGCGAAGTGCCCGACGACGAATACTTCCACCCGCTGGAAGGCTCGGACGTCGCGCGTGCCGGCACCGACGTCACGCTGTT
>JADFDN010000044.1 GCA_018262815.1 Thiobacillus sp. | reverse complement strand
CCTATACGAAAACGGCGAGTTCTACTTCATCGAGATGAACACCCGCGTGCAGGTCGAGCATCCGGTGACCGAACTCATCACCGGCATCGACATCGTGCAGACGCAGATCCGCGTCGCCGCCGGCGAAAAACTGCCGTTCCAGCAAAAGGACATCCGCTTCAAGGGACACGCGGTCGAATGCCGCATCAACGCCGAGCACCCGTCCACGTTCGTCCCCAGCCCCGGCAAGCTCACCAACTACCATGCGCCCGGCGGCCCCGGCATCCGCGTCGATTCGCACGTGTACCACGGCTATTACGTGCCGCCGCACTACGATTCGATGATCGGCAAGCTGATCGCCTACGGCGACACCCGCGACCAGGCCATCGCCCGCATGCGCGGTGCACTGATGGAAATGGTCATTGAGGGCATCCAGAGCAACATCCCGCTGCACCAGGACCTGATGAACGACGCCGCCTTCCTCGCCGGCGGCACCAGCATCCATTACCTGGAACACAAACTGGCGGGGGAAAAGGGCTGAGAGGGCGATGTGCTGAAGGGCGGAGCGCCAGGCGCCCGCCCTTCGCCCCTTGCGCCTCCGCCTTCAACAACCATGTCCTGGCAATCCGTCCGCATCCTCGTCGATTCCAAACAGGCCGAGCCCTTGTCCGACGCGCTGATGGAAGCGGGCGCGCTGTCGGTGTCGCTGGAAGACGCGGACGCCGGCACCGTCGACGAAACGCCGCTGTTCGGCGAACCTGACCACCCGACCGCCGAACTGTGGCCGCACAGCATTGCCGTGGTGCTGCTGGATGAACACGCCGACGTGGCAAAAACCCTGGCTGCAGCCGCGCAACAGGCAGGGGTCCCGCTTCCCGCCGAGTACACGGTCGAAACCGTGGCCGAACAGGACTGGGTGCGCCTGACCCAGTCGCAGTTCGACCCCATCCCGATCTCGCCGCGCCTGTGGATCGTGCCGACCTGGCACGACGCGCCAGACAGCAACGCGATCAATCTCAAGCTCGATCCCGGCCTCGCCTTCGGCACCGGCAGCCACCCCACCACCAGGCTGTGCCTGCGCTGGCTCGACACGCAGCTTGCCGGCGGCGAAACGCTGCTGGATTATGGCTGCGGCTCCGGCATTCTCGCGATCGCCGCTGCCAAGCTCGGCGCGGCGCGGGTTGACGGCGTCGACATCGATGAACAGGCAGTGGTCTCCTCGCGCGATAACGCCGCGCTCAACGATGTGGCGGCGCATTTTTGCCTGCCGGGCGAACTCGTGCCCGGACAGTACGATATCGTCGTCGCGAACATCCTCACCAATCCCCTCAAAGGCATGGCACCGCTTCTGGCCGGCCGGGTACGCCCGGGCGGACGGCTGGTGCTGTCCGGCATTCTGGCCGAGCAGGCCGACGAAGTGATGACGGTTTACCGTGACTGGTTCGTCTTCGACCCGCCAGCCATCGATGAAGGCTGGGTGCGGCTGGCCGGGATCAGGAAGTGAATTACCGCACCACCTGTCCGGAATGCGCCAGCGTGTTCCGTCTCGGCGCGGACCAGCTCGATGCCGCGCAGGGCTGGGTGCAATGCAGCGTATGCGGCGCCGCCTTCGATGCACGCGTGAGCCTGCTGATGGAAGACGGCTCGCCGTTGCCCGTCGCGACCGAACCCGAGCCTGCCGAAGCCGCCGCGCTGTCGGATACCGAAGCCGCCGACACTCAGGAAAACCGCATCCCTGCACCTGCCCCGGATGCCGCAGACGACACCGGACCTGCAACCGTCGCTCCGGTGGAGGATGTCGAGATTGCTGCCGCGCCTCGCGGCATCGTCCAGCGCGATGACGCGCTGGACCTGCCCTCCATCATCCTGATCGACCCCGAAATCTCGGCATCGACCGACACTGGGCCGTTGCCGCAGATCTATCCCGCTCCTTCGACTTACCCCTCTGAACCCGCAGAACCTGCTGCTTCGCGCGCTTCATCCACCCCGCCAGCCCCGACCGCCGCAGTCGCACCGGCCCCACCCAAGGCACGCATCGAATATGCCAGCCCCTTGCCGGGGGCTCGCATCCCGTCCAGTCCCCGCCGCATCCCGGCCTGGGCATGGGGCACGGCCAGCGCATTGCTGCTGGTTCTGCTGCTCGCACAAACCACGTATTTCCTTCGCGACACCCTGGTCAGCCGGCTGCCGCAGACCCGTCCCGCCCTTGAGCAGGCCTGCGCCGCATTGGGCTGCAGGCTCTCGCTGCCGAAAAACCTGGAGCACTTGCAGATCGTCGGTTCCGACCTGCAAACCGAGGCCAGCGGCCGCCTGAAGCTCACGCTCACGCTCGGCAACCGGGCCGGCCACGCCCAGGCATGGCCCGTGCTGGTGCTCACCCTGACCGATCAGCACAATCGACCGCTGGCACGTCGCAGCTTCGCCCCCAGCGAGTATCTCGACGACACCCGGCGCATCGCTGCCGGCATTCCGCCGCGCAGCGAACAGGCCTTGAACCTGCCCTTGGCCGTACGCGACCTGGCACCGATGGGCTTCGATTTGCAGCTGGTGTATTGAGCCTGCACGATCGGGCGCACAGGACTGGCTGGCCGGACGCTTCTTCGGTATAGTGCGCGTTCCCGTTGCGGGAGAGCGCGTGCGCCGCACGCCGCCGAAGGCGCAATTCACCCGGAATCGCTCAGGCAAAAGGACCGCGACAGCCAGGCACAATCCTGGAAAAACTCTGGAGAGCGCGATCGCAGGATCGCCACCGAAGGGGCAGCGGCGTTCCGGTTTGATTCAAACACGAACGCCGTAATCTCTCAGGTACCAAGGACAGAGGGGTGAAGCGAATCCGCGCTTCACCCTTTTTTATTTTTGGTGTCCCATGTCCGATTCCGCTGCGCTCAAGAAAACTCCGCTCAACGCCACCCACCGCGAACTCGGCGCCAAGATGGTCGATTTCGGCGGCTGGGACATGCCGGTCAACTACGGCTCGCAGATCGAGGAACACCACGCCGTGCGTTCCGGCTGCGGCCTGTTCGACGTCTCTCACATGCTGCCGCTCGACATCAAGGGCGCCAACGTCCGCGCCTTCCTGCGCCGGCTGGTGGCGAACAACGTCGACAAGCTGCAGATCTCCGGCAAGGCGCTGTATTCCTGCATGCTGAACGAGGCCGGCGGCGTCATCGACGACCTCATCATCTACTTCATGGACGAGACCTGGTTCCGCCTGGTGGTCAACGCCGGCACCGCGGAAAAGGACCTCGCTTGGATGGAAAAGATGAACGCCGACTGGGGCATGGGCCTCACCCTCACGCCGCGCCGCGACCTCGCGATGATCGCGATCCAGGGGCCGAACGCCACCCAGGCGCTGAATGAGGCGCTGCCCGGCGTCGACCAGATCACCGCGAATCTGAAACCTTTCAATGCCGCCGCCATGGGCGAGATGTTCATCGCAAGAACGGGGTATACCGGCGAGGATGGCTTCGAGGTGATGGTGCTGGCAAAGTCGGCACCTTTCTTCTGGAAGGCGCTGATGGAAGCCGGCGGCAAGCCGATCGGGCTGGGCGCGCGCGACACCCTGCGTCTTGAAGCCGGCATGAACCTCTACGGACAGGACATGGACGAAACCACCAGCCCGCTGGAATCCGGCCTCGCCTGGACGGTGGACCTGAAGACAGAACGCGACTTCGTCGGCCGCGCCGCACTGGAAAAAAGCGAAGTGACGAAGCAACTCGCCGGCCTAATACTGCTGGATAAAGGCGTGCTGCGCGGCCACCAGAAGGTCCACACGAAAAACGGCGACGGCGAAATCACCTCCGGCACGTTTTCGCCTACGATGCAGCAATCGATCGCACTCGCGCGCATCCCGCTCGGCATCGCGCCCGGCGAGGAAGTCGAAGTCGAGATCCGCGACAAGAAACTGAAAGCCAAAGTAGTGAAATATCCATTCGTGCGCAATGGCAAGGTATTGATTTAGTAGGGGTCAGGATTCAGGATTCAGGATTCAGGGAAGGTGCGGCTGCGCCGCGCTTTTCTCCCTGGCCTTTGACTCCTGACCCCTGATCCCTGGAAACCCTAACTAGACCAGGAATACACAAGATGAACATCCCCGCAGACCTCAAATACACCCCCAGCCACGAATGGGTGCGCGTCGAAGCCGACGGCACGCTGACCGTGGGCATCACCCACCACGCGCAGGATCTGCTGGGCGACATGGTGTTCATCGAGAATCCCGCCGCCGGCCGCACGCTGGCCAAGGGCGAGGAATGCGCGGTCGTCGAGTCGGTGAAGGCCGCATCCGACGTCTACGCACCGGTGGCCGGTGAAGTCATCGCCGCCAACGGCGACGTCGAGGCCAGCCCCGAATCGGTGAACAAGGACGCCTACCGTGCGTGGATGTTCAAGATGAAACCCGCCAATGCGGGCGACGTCGCGGCACTGCTGGACGCCGCGGCGTATCAGAAGCTGGTCGAGTCGGAAGCGCATTGAGGGGTCAGGATTCAGGAGCCAGGAATCAGGGAACGTGCGGTGCGCCGCGCCGTATCCGAAACCTAGCGCTGAATCCTCCCCTGAATCCTGATCCCTGAATCCTGACCCTAAGCAAAATGCCCTTCATTCCCCACACTGAAGAAGACGTCTCTGCCATGCTCGGCGCCATCGGCGCCGCCAGCATCGAGACGCTGTTCGACGAAATCCCTCCCGCGCTGAAAACCGGCAAGCTCAAGGACGTGCCTGACGGCCTGCCCGAGATGGCGGTCGCGCGCCTGATGCAGGAGCGCGCCTCGCAGGACGGCTTCTGGTCCAACTTCATCGGCGCCGGCGTCTACGAGCACCACATCCCGGCGGCGATCTGGCAGATCACCACGCGCGGCGAGTTCTACTCCGCCTACACGCCCTACCAGGCCGAGGCGAGCCAGGGCACGCTGCAGCTGATCTACGAATACCAGACCATGATGACCCGGCTGACCGGGCTCGACGTGTCGAACGCCTCGCTCTACGACGGCGCCTCGGCGCTGGCCGAGGCGGTGCTGATGGCGGTCAGATCACATAAAACCTCGCGCCGCGTGCTGGTGCCGAAAAGCGTGCACCCGATCTATCGCAGCGTGGTCGTCACCACCGTGAAGAACCAGGGCATCGAGCTGGTCGAACTCGACTACGACGCCGCCACCGGCCAAACGGTGCTGCCGGCCGACCCCGGCGCGTTCGCCGGCCTCGTCATCCCGCAGCCCAATTTCTTCGGCGTGCTGGAAGACGTGCATGGAATGACCGACTGGGCGCACGAGAAGGGCGCACTGGCGATCGCGCTGGTCAACCCGACCACGCTCGCGGTGCTGGAAGCGCCCGGCAAGTGGGGTACGAAGGGCGCCGATATCGCGGTGGGCGAAGGCCAGCCGCTGGGCGCACCGATGGCCTCGGGTGGCCCCTACTTCGGTTTCATGTGCTGCCGTCAGGACTTCGTGCGGCAGATGCCGGGGCGTATCGTCGGACGGACGGTTGACCTCGACGGCAAACCGGGCTTCGCGCTGACGCTGCAGGCGCGCGAGCAGCACATCCGCCGCTCCAAGGCCACCTCCAACATCTGCACCAACCAGGGCCTGGTGGTCACTGCGGCGACGCAGTACATGGCGCTGCTGGGGCCGCAGGGTCTCGCCAAGGTTGCATCAAACAGCCACGCCAACACCGTGGCGCTGGCCGAAAAACTGGCGGCGATTCCCGGCGTGACGAAAGCATTCGCCAGCCCCTGCTTCCACGAAGTGGTGCTGAAGCTCACCGACAATGCGAAGGACGTGCTGCGCGCGCTGCGTGCGCAGGGCATCCTCGGCGGGCTGGACATTTCCGGCTGGTATCCCGAACTCGGCCAGGCCATCCTCGTCTGCGTCACCGAGACCAAGACCGCCGCCGACCTCGACCACTACGCGCAACAGATGGAACGCATCCTGTCGAAGCGGCGCGAAGCGCCGCCGTGCGCATACAAGAGCTAAAGGACCGACATGAGTGACGTGCAGCGCGACAAGCAGTTCTATGACATGGCCGACGCGTATATTGCGCTGGCCAACACCCAGCTGAACGAGGCGAAACCCAGCCGGGTGAGCGCGGCCGCGCTGTTCGCGGCGGCGCGCTTCAACGCCTTCGTCATCGCGGCGGCGGCCGAAAACAAGGCGCAGTTGATCGCGGAGAAGGAAGCCGCCATCGCCTATTTCATGGACCAGTACGAAAAAATGCTGCGCGAGAACATCGACGAGCACATGACGCGTTATGACCAGCAAAGCAGCTAGCGGATACGCAATACAGCGGGCGCGATCATTGGCGCGTCCGGCATTTGACCGATTCATTCAAGGAGAGCGAACATGGCAGTGACTCTGGCAGGCAACCCGATCGACGTCGCAGGCACCTTCCCCAAGGTCGGCGACACCGCGCCCGACTTCAAGCTGGTCAACAAGGATCTGGCCGATGTCTCGCTGGCCGACTTCGCCGGCAAGAGGAAGATCCTCAACATCGTCCCCAGCCTCGACACCCCGGTGTGCGCGACCTCGACCAAGAAATTCAACGACGCCGCAGTCGGCAACACGGTGGTGCTGATCATCGCCGCCGACCTGCCGTTCGCGATGAGCCGCTTCTGCGGCGCCGAAGGCACCGGCAATGTGGTGACGCTGTCGACCATGCGCGGCGCCGAGTTCATGAAGAATTACGGCGTCGCGATCACCAGCGGCCCGCTCGCCGGCATCACCGCGCGCGCCGTGGTGGTGCTGGATGAAAACAACAAGGTGCTTCACGCCGAGCTCGTTCCCGAGATCAAGCAGGAGCCGAACTACGAGGCCGCACTGGCAGCTTTGAAATAAGGGAGCAGGGGTCAGGGATCAGGGGCGGAGCGGCTTCGCCGCACCAGCTCGATTCCGGTTTTCCCTGGCCCCTGAATCCTGAATCCTGATCCCTGAAAAAACATGCTGATATTCGACCACTCCCGCCCCGGCCGCACCGCTGCCGCCCAGTTGCCTGCCGCCGGCGGCAGCCTCGACGACCTGCCTGCCGAACTGCGCCGCAAGGATGCCCCGGGCCTGCCCGAGGTCTCCGAGCTCGACGTGGTGCGCCACTACACGCGGCTTTCGCAGAAGAACTTCTCGATCGACACGCAGTTCTACCCGCTCGGCTCGTGCACCATGAAGTACAACCCGCGCGCGTGCAATTCGCTGGCGATGCTGCCGCAGTTCCTGGCGCGCCATCCGGCGAGCCCGGACGAAACGGGGCAGGGTTTCCTCGCCAGCATGTTCGAACTGCAGGAGATGCTGAAGGACGTCACCGGCATGGCCGGGGTGTCGATGGCGCCGATGGCGGGTGCGCACGGCGAGTTCGCCGGGGTGGCGATGATCCGCGCCTACCACGATGCGCGCGGCGACACCGCGCGGCGCGAGATCATCGTGCCGGACGCGGCGCACGGCACCAACCCGGCCACCGCCACCATGTGCGGCTACACGGTCAAGGAAATTCCCACCGATGCCACCGGCTCGGTGGACCTTGAAGCCTTGCGCGCCGCGGTCGGCCCGCAGACTGCCGGCCTGATGCTGACCAATCCGTCCACGCTCGGCGTGTTCGAGAAGACCATCGCCGAGATCCAGAAGATCGTGCACGACGCCGGCGGCCTGCTCTACTATGACGGCGCCAACCTCAACGCCATCCTCGGCAAGGTGCGTCCGGGCGACATGGGCTTCGACGTCATCCACATGAACCTGCACAAGACCTTCTCCACCCCGCACGGTGGCGGCGGGCCGGGCGCCGGACCGGTGGGGGTGTCGACGCGGCTGCTGCCCTTCATGCCGATTCCGCTGGTGCTGAACGACAACGGCTTCCATCGCCTCGCAACCGAGGCCGACCTGCCGCAGTCGATCGGCCGCATGTCGGCCAACATGGGCAACGCTGGTGTCTTGATGCGCGCCTACGTGTATGCACGCCTGCTCGGGCGCGAGGGCATGCACCGCGTCGCCGAATACGCGACGCTCAACGCCAACTACCTGATGGCAAAACTGCGCGACGCCGGATTCGATCTGGCCTACCCGACACGGCGCGCCAGTCATGAATTCATCGTCACACTGAAGAAGCTGAAGGACGCCACCGGCGTGTCGGCGATGGACTTCGCCAAGCGCCTGCTCGACTACGGCTACCACGCGCCGACCACCTACTTCCCGCTGCTGGTACCGGAATGCCTGCTGATCGAGCCGACGGAGACCGAGAGCCGCGAGACGCTCGATGGCTTCATCGACGCCATGATCAAGATCAAGCACGAAGCCGAAACCAATCCCGATCTGGTGAAAGGCGCGCCCTACAGCCTGCCGGTGCGGCGCCTCGACGACGTCAAGGCCGCACGCGAACTCGACCTGGCGTACAAGCCCGCCGTATGAACGAACCTGTCAGCCCCTTTAAGGGCAGGACCGGGCTGACCCGGATATGCAATGCGGCAGGCTACTCGTGGGCCGGTCTGCGTGCCACGTTCCGGCATGAGGATGCCTTCCGTCAGGAAGTGTTCCTGGCCGCCCTGATGGTGCCGCTGGCGCTGTTTCTCGGCGAAACCGGGATCGAGCGGGCGCTGATGATCGCTGCGGTGCTGGGCGTGCTGATCGTCGAACTGTTGAACTCGGCGCTCGAAGCCGCGGTGGATCGGATTTCGCTGGAACATGATTTGCTGATCAAACGCGCCAAGGACACCGGCAGCGCAGCGGTGATGCTGGCGCTCGTCAACGTCGTCGCCGTCTGGGCCTTGGTGCTTCTGGGCTGATACGCGTTATTTTCGGGCTAATATCGCGCAACCCCCTAAAGTTGCGGCGCAATTGGCCGGAATACAAGCATTGTTCTGATTTCCATGACTGCGTGAGCCTGAAACCCCTCTGCCTCCTGCTCGGCCTGTGCCACGCCGGTTCTGCCGCATCCTTCGGGCTGGGCGAAATGAACCTCCGTTCATTTTTGGGGCAACCCCTGCACGCGACGGTTGTCCTGCTGGAGGCGGCACCGGACACGTCGGCTGCCTGCTTCAGCCTCGCAGCGAGCAAGGATGGCATCGCGCCCCCACCGCGCCCGCTATTGAGCATCCAGCAAGTCGGCAGCCAGACGCTGCTGCACATACGTACTTCGCAACCCGTCAACGACCCGGTTGCGCAATTTGTGCTGGTTGCCGATTGCGAGACGCGCCTGCAGCGCGATTACGTGCTGCTGCTCGATCCGCCCGCTCCCCTCGCGCCCGCAGTTCCCGACGCCCCGGCCGCGGTCCCGCAAGCCGCCGCCTTGCCAGTCGCCGCATCCGCGCCGCCCGCCCGCCCGCCGCAGCGTCCCGAGCGAGCACCTGCCGCCGCACAGCCGGCTGCTGCCCGGGCGCCCAAGCCCGCCGCTCCGCGCACGCACATCGCCTCGGCCGAGCCTGCTCCTCGACTGGTATTGTCTGGCAAGCGCAGTGTCCCGCACGCGGTCGGCGCGCCCTTTGCCTTGCGGTTCGACACCAACCTGCCCGACCTGGAGCGTCCCCGCCCCGACAGGCTGAGCGCCACCGAACTGTCGGACGAAAATACGGCCCTGTCGCGCAAGCTTGCCCACCTCGAAACGCAACTTGCCGCATTGCAGAAGCGCAATGCGGCACTCGAAGCCCGCCGCCCGGCCGCTCCCTCGCTTCCGCCCACACAGCCTTCACGCTGGCCTGTCTACCTTCTGCTCATCGGCCTGCTGGCTGGCGGCAGCCTGCTGATCGCCTGGCTGCTGCGTCGCAGCCGCCTCCGTCAGCCCACCCACCTCGACGAGACGTGGACGCAATCCGATCCGGGCTTGATGACCCTGTCGGACATGGCGTCCGCACCGGAGGCCGAACGGCTGCCGACCCCTGTGCGGATGGCGGAAATCGAGGCGCCGCCGAGCGAAGAGGGAACCGAAGTCAAGGAAGACATCCTCGACCAGGCCGAAGTGTTCATGGCGCACGGTCATGGCGATCTCGCCATCCATCTGCTGCAGGAACACCTGCGCGAAGCGCCGACCGAGTCCCCGGTTCCCTGGCTGCTGCTGCTCGATTTGCTGCATCGCAACGGGGACATGGAAGGGTATGCGGCTGCCAGCGCCGAGTGCCGACGTTATTTCAACATCAACCTCACAGGCCACCCGATATCCCAGGACAACGACCAGGGACAAGGCCTGGAGGCCTATCCGCACCTGCTCGAAAAACTGACGGAAGTCTGGAACACGCCGGACATCAATGCCTTCTTCCACGATCTGATTTATGACGATCGCGGCGGTACCCGGATGGGATTCGAGCCGGGCGCCTACCGCGACATCCTCTGGCTGCGCTCGCTCGCCCGCGAGGCCCTGCCGCTCGCGGCCTGAGCGCATTCACCCAGACGTCACGCAGGCTTCATCGTTTTGTCGCAAGCCGGGTGCATGCTGCGGGCCATGGATGCAGCCGAATTCACCTGTCTGACCCTGACGCCGATGCGCCCGCAACTGCGAGTCGCCGTGGTGACGGAGACCTATCCGCCCGAAGTCAACGGCGTGGCGATGACGCTGGCCCGCCTGGTCGACGGCCTGCAGGTGCGCAACCACCAGGTGCAGCTGATTCGTCCTCGCCACCTCTGCGAGAGCCCGCAGCAAGCGGCCTCGGCGCAATCCGACTCCCTGCAGCGCGGCATCATCCCGCCGCCCCACGAAGAACAGAAAGCGGGGCTGCCGGCAAAGGACGCGCTGACCCGGCTGTGGACGCGACAGCGTCCCGACGTCGTACAGATCGCCACCGAAGGTCCGCTCGGCTGGTCGGCGCTGGCCGCCGCCAACAAGCTGCGTCTCCCGATCGCAAGCGACTTCCACACCAATTTCCACAGCTACAGCAGCCATTCCGGGTTCGGCCTGCTGCGCCGCGCCATCGTGGCGTATCTGCGCAAATTCCATAACAAGGCCGCCGTCACCCTGGTGCCGACCGACGGCATCCGCCGCGAACTGATCGCATCGGGTTACGAGAACATCGAGATCATCGGCCGCGGGGTCGACACCAAGCTGTTTCACCCGGGTCGCCGCGACCCCGTTCTGCGTGCGCGCTGGGGCGCGAATGAAAACGATACCGTGGTGCTCTATGTGGGACGGCTGACTGCCGAAAAAAATCTGGCACTGCTGTTCCGCACCTTCGACGCCATGCGCGAAGCCCATCCTGCGGCGCGCCTGGTGCTGGTAGGCGACGGTCCCGAGCGCGCGATCTGGCAGGCTCGCCGCCCCGACGCAATATTCTGCGGCACGCAGGTCGGCGAGACGCTGGCCGGGCATTACGCATCCGGCGATGTGTTTCTGTTCCCCAGCCTGACCGAAACCTGGGGCAACGTGACCATCGAGGCCATGGCCTCGGGGCTTGCGGTCGTGGCCTACGACTGTGCCGCCGCCGAGGAGGTCATCCGCCACGCTGAAAACGGCCTCAAGGCGCCGCCCGAAGACGAAGCCGCATTCATCGCCCAGGCCGTGTCGCTGGCCTTTGACGCCGCCGAACGGCGCCGTCTCGGAGCGGCCGCGGCAGCACGCGCGGCGCAACTGTCGTGGGACGCCATCATTGATCGCTTCGAGCACGTGCTGCTGCGCCTCGCGCTGCCGCAATCCGCGTCCGCCGACCCCACCCAGGACGACCTGTCCGCCGCGCGCGCCGGGTGAATCGAAGGAGCCGAACATGCAGCGCATGCGTCTGAGCCTCTATACCCATCAGGGCCTCGATCGGTTGGCCGCACGCGAACACGCCTGGCTGGAGCGCCTCAATGGCGTGCGTCTGCCGGACTGGGAAGTCGGCCTGCTGCGCCTGGCCAGCCGGCTCGGCGACGGCGTGTTCTGGTATGTCCTGATGCTGTCGCTGATCGTCTGGCAGGGCTGGGTGGCGGTACCGGCCGTGCTGCACATGATCGTCGCCGGGCTGCTGGGCACGCTGCTCTACAAGTGGCTCAAGGGCGCCACCGAGCGGCCGCGGCCGTACCAGGCCTGTCCGACGATTTGCTGCCTGACTGCGCCGCTCGACCGCTTCAGCTTCCCTTCCGGCCATACTCTGCACGCCGTGGTGTTCAGCCTCGTCGCCACCGCTTATTACCCGGCGCTGGGCTGGCTGGTGTGGCCGTTCACCGCCTTGGTCGCGCTGTCTCGCCTGGTGCTGGGGCTGCACTATGTAAGCGACGTGCTGGTGGGTGCCTTGCTGGGCGGCGCGATCGCGGCGCTGACTTTGGCGCTTTAAACACGGCCTGAAGGACGCCCGCCCGGGCACTGCAGTTAGCAGATGCCCTCACCCGGGCCTGCACGCCGCTGATGTGACAGGGCTGCCCCCGGCCGGCGCAGTCATCGCGTGAATCGTTGGATGGCGGCCTGCGTATAATTCCGGCTGTCGTTTTCAACCCGGATCGCCACTCAGGCCCCCATCATGCGCACCCTCATCTGCGGCTCCCTCGCCTTCGACTCCATCATGGTGTTCCAGGATCACTTCAAGCATCACATCCTGCCCGACAAGATCCACATGCTGAACGTGTCCTTCCTGGTGCCGGAGATGCGTCGCGAATACGGCGGCTGCGCCGGCAACATCGCCTACAACCTGAAACTGCTGGGCGGCGAGCCGCTGATCATGGCCACGGTCGGCGACGATTTCGGCGCCTACGCCGAACGCCTCGACGATCATGCGATCCCGCGCGACTACATCCGCCACATTGCCGGCACCTATACCGCGCAGGCCTTCATCACCACCGACCTCGCCGACAACCAGATCACCGCATTCCATCCCGGCGCAATGAACTATGCGCACGAGAACGACGTGCGCCAGGTGCCCGACGTCAGGCTCGGCATCGTCTCGCCCGACGGCCGCGACGGCATGCTGCGCCATGTGCGCGGCTTTCACGAAGCCGGCGTGCCGTGCGTGTTCGATCCCGGCCAGGGCATGCCGCTGTTTTCCGGCGAGGAACTGCTGGAATGCGTCCACAAGTCCAGCTACGTCATCCTCAACGACTACGAGGCCGAGCTGCTGCAGAGCCGCACCGGCGAGACCCTGTCCACGCTGGCGCGGCATGTCGAGGCGCTGATCGTGACGCGCGGCGCCGAAGGCTCGGTGATTCACACGGCCAGCCAGCAGATCGACATTCCGGCGGCGCGCCCGGCTGCCATCCTCGACCCCACCGGCTGCGGTGACGCCTACCGCAGCGGCATCCTGTACGGCATCACCCGCGGACTCGACTGGGAAACCTCCGGGCGTCTGGGCAGTCTCATGGGAGCGATCAAGATCGCCCAGCGCGGCGGACAGAACCACCGCCCCAGCCGCGATGACATCGCCGGCGCATTCCGTGCCGAGTTCGGCTACGATTTCCAGTAAGCATCAGGAGCGCATCATGAACCCGTCTATCGCCGCCCTTCTCCTTGCTGCCAGCAGCCTGCTGCTGGCAGGCTGTCCGGCTGGTCTGGGCGGCTCGGATTACAGCCGCAGCCAGGCACGCAGCGTCCAGGAAGTGCAGATGGGCGTCGTGGAATCGGTGCGCGAAGTGACCATCGAAGGCACCAAAACCCCGATCGGCGCCGGCGCCGGCGCCGTGGTCGGCGGCGTCGCCGGCAGCACGGTCGGCGGCGGTCGCGGCAGCGTGGTCGGGGCAGCCGTCGGCGCGGTGCTGGGCGGCGTGGGCGGCGCGGCGGCGGAAGAGGCCGTGACGCGCCAGAAGGGCGTCGAGATCACCGTCAAGCTCGACTCGGGACGAATGATCGCCGTCACCCAGGCGGCCGACCAGGAATTCCGGGCGGGCGACCGCGTGCGCGTGCTGACGGGTGGGGGCGTCACCCGGGTGACCCAATAAACCTGGCGCGGCACGCTGAAGACAGCGTCACCGTTTCGCAATCCGGTCGTCACGGGGCATTAACACCCTGTCACTAAGCTGGGCGCATTCCATCGATGGGAGTGCCTCATGCTCGACGCCCGCAGTAACCTACACCCCTCTGCCGCCAGCCGCTATCATGTGTCGCTGGCCGTGGACGACAGCGAAATCCGCGAAGCCCAGCGCCTGCGCTATCAGGTGTTTGCCGAGGAAATGGGCGCGCGGCTGGCGTCGGTGCTGCCGGGCCACGACATCGATCTCTACGACCCCTACTGCGATCACCTGCTGGTCCGCGATCTTGCAGCGGGCGAAGTCGTCGGCACCTATCGCATCCTGCCCCCCGATGCCGCCAAGCGCGTCGGCAGCTATTACTCCGAACAGGAGTTCGATCTCACCCGGCTGCACTTCCTGCGCCCGCGCATGGCCGAACTGGGCCGTTCGTGCGTGCATCCGGCGCATCGCAGCGGCGCCGTCCTCGCCCGCCTGTGGGCAGGGCTGGCCGACTACATGACGCGCTACGGCTACGAATACCTCGTCGGCTGCGCCAGCATCGGCATGGCCGACGGCGGCCATATTGCTGCCAGCGTGCACCGCCAGCTGGCCGCACGCCATCTCGCGCCGATCGAATGGCGCACCACCCCACGCACCCGCCTGCCGATCGAGTCCCTCGACGACGGCCAGCATGCGGCGCTGCCGCCGCTGATCAAGGGCTATACCCGGCTCGGCGCCATGATATGCGGCGAACCGGCCTGGGATCCGGACTTCAACACCGCCGATCTGCTGATGCTGCTGCCGATGGCGCAGTTGAACCGCAGCTATGCCCGCCGCCTCATCGCCTGAGACGTCTTACAATGGGCGGGTGAATCTCACCCCCCCAGCCACCCTGCTTCGCCGTACGACCCGCATCAGTCTGCTGGTGCTGCACCTCGTGTGGGGGATGGCCGCGGCCGGGCTGGCGTTTCCGCTGCTCAGGCCGGGGCAGCGCGACCGCTTCATCATGGCCTGGGCACGGCGCCTGCTGCGTGTGCTCGGCGTGCGTGCGCGCTTGGCGCCCCCGCCCCGTCTCACGGGGGGAGCGCTGCTGGTGTGCAATCACATCTCGTGGCTGGACATCTACCTGATCTACGCCGCCCAGCGGGTGCACTTCGTCTCCAAGGCCGAGGTGCGCAACTGGCCCGTGGCGGGCTGGCTGGCGAAAAAAACCGGCACCCTGTTCATCGAGCGCGGCCGCCGCGCCGACACCGCCCGCATCAACGTCGAGATGCGCGCGCTGATGCAGGATGGCGCGTGGGTCGCGGTATTTCCCGAAGGCACCACCAGCGACGGGCGAGGTCTGCGGCGGTTCATGCCGTCGCTGCTGCAGCCTGCGGTACAGCTGAACTGTCCGGTGGTGCCAGCGGCCCTGCGCTACCGTACCCTGGATGGCGAATACACCGCAGCGCCCGCCTACATCGACCACATCAGCATGTGGCAAAGCCTGAAGAATATCGTCAGCGAACCGGGGCTCATCGCCGAGCTGCATTTCGGCGACCCCATCCTGCCGGATGGCCACCGCCGCGAACTGGCCGCGCAAGCCGAGGCCGCGACCGCTAGACTTTTGGGCGCAACTGCATCGGGCACGGCACCGCAAACACCTGTCGATCCTCCAGCCTGACCGCGGTCAGCCGGCCGCCCCACAGGCAGCCGGTATCCAGCGCAATCAAGTCGTGGCGATTGATCAGGCCCAGCGTCGACCAGTGGCCGATGACGAAGGTCGCGTCCGCGCTCTGCCGACCCGGCACGTCGAACCACGGCAACCACCCGGCCGGCTGCGTGCCGGGCGCGCCCTTGTGGTGGAATTCCATCTCGCCGTCGGCCGAACAGTAACGCAGTCGGGTGAACGCGTTGACGATCACCCGCAGACGTTCGATGCCCCGCAGGTCCGCGTCCCAAGCAACCGGCGCGTTGCCATACATTTGCGCGAAGAAATCCCGGTAATCGGGCCCCTGCAAGGCCGCCTCCGCCTCGGCCGCTCGCTGCATGGTGTCGTCCGGCGTCCAGTCCGGCAGCACCCCCGCATGCACCATCAGCACATTGTCTTCGCGCCATGCCAGTTTCTGGTGGCGCAGCCAGTACAGCAGTTCGTCACGGTCCGGAGCCGCTAGAATGGCGTCCAGCGTGTCGCCCTTGTGCGCCCGTCCGTAACCCTCGGCCAGCGCCAGCAAGTGCAGATCGTGATTGCCGAGTACGCTGACGGCGGCATTCCCCAGGCTTTTGACAAACCGCAGCACCGCCAGCGAATCCGGTCCGCGGTTGACCAGGTCACCCACAAACCACAGCCGGTCGGCCGCCGCGTCGAATTTCAGTTCATCCAGCAAGCGCAGCAGGGACATCTGGCATCCCTGAAGATCGCCAATCGCGTAGGTGGGCATATAAAATACGGTTTCGTTTTACGCTGTGTTGACTCGCATCATAGCGCTCCCGCCTGAAACTCTTGTGACGCCTGCGTTATGAAACCCCTGATCCGCCTGTTTTTCCGCGCTGTCCGCCTCGTCGTGACGCCCTTCCTGCTGCTGGGCAACTGGCTCACCCAGCCGAAGGGCGTCGTTCGCCCGCCGGCCGCGCAACAAGCCGTCGACGCCCGCACCCGGATGCTGGCGCTGTACCACTTTCCCGCGTGCCCGTTCTGCCTGAAGACCCGGCGTACGCTGCGCCGGCTTTCGCTCAGCATCGAACTGCGCAACGCTCAGCACGACGCGGCGCATCGCGCCGCGCTGATCGCCGGCGGCGGCAAGCCGCAGGTACCGTGCCTGCTGATCAACGACGACGCCGGCAAACAGACCTGGCTGTATGAATCGGACGCCATCAACGCGTATCTGAATCGGGAATTCGGCGCAGCATGAGCCTGCTTTCCGCGCTCAACCCGCCGCAGCGCGAAGCGGCGAAGTACCTCGACGGCCCGCTGCTGGTGCTGGCGGGCGCAGGCTCCGGCAAGACGCGGGTGATCACCCACAAGATCGCCTACCTGATCGGCGAGTGCGGCTACAAGCCGGGCTCGATCGCCGCCATCACCTTCACCAACAAGGCGGCGCGCGAGATGGCTGAGCGCGCCGCCAAGCTGACCCAGGGCGTCAACACCAAGGGGCTGATCGTCACCACGTTCCATTCGATGGGCTTGCGGATGCTGCGCGAGGATGCGAAATTTGCTGAACTCAAACCGGCATTTTCCATCCTCGATTCGGCCGATGCGGCCGGAATCGTCTCGGAAATCCTCAAGACCACCGACAAACAGGAAATCCGCCGCGCGGTCGCCCGCATCTCGCTGTGGAAGAACGAGCTGAAGTCGCCCGCCACCGCCCTGGCCAATGCCGAGGACGACAACGCACGCGCCTACGCGAAGATCTACGACCGCTACGACGCCACCCTGCGCGCCTACCAGGCGGTCGATTTCGACGACCTCATCCGGCTTCCGGCCGAGCTGCTCGACACCCACGCCGAGCTGCGCGAGAAGTGGCAGAACCGCCTGCGTCACATTCTGGTCGACGAATACCAGGACACCAACGTCGCGCAATACCGCCTGCTGCAGAAGCTGACCGGGGTGCGCGCGGCGTTCACCGCGGTCGGCGACGACGACCAGGCGATCTACGGCTGGCGCGGCGCGTCGGCCGACAACTTGCGGCAGCTGAACGAGGACTATCCTCACCTGCATGTGGTCAAGCTGGAGCAGAATTACCGCTCGACCATCCGCATCCTGAAGGCGGCCAACAGCCTGATCGCCAACAACCCCAAACTGTTCGAGAAGCGCCTGTGGAGCGACCTCGGCGTCGGCGACGCGATCCAGGTGATGCCCACCAAGGACGACGAGCACGAGGCCGAGTCGGTCGTCATGCGGCTGTTGTCGCACAAATTCCAGCACCGCACCGAGTGGCGCGACTACGCGATCCTCTATCGCGGCAACTACCAGGCGCGGGTATTCGAACAGGCCTTGCGCAACGAAAAGGTGCCCTATCAGCTGTCCGGCGGGCAGTCGTTCTTCGACAAGAGCGAGATCAAGGACGTGATCGCCTATCTGCGCCTGATCGCCAACAGCGACGACGATCCGGCCTTCATCCGCGCGGTCACCACGCCCAAGCGCGGCATCGGCGCGGCGACGCTGGAAAAGCTCGGCCAGGTCGCCGCCACCTTGCACGTCAGCCTGTTCGAGGCGGTGTTCTCGGCTGCGGCCGCCTCGCAGATCGGCGAGCGTCAGCTGGCGCCGCTTATCGAGTTCTGTCAGTTCATCAACCGGTTCGAGGAACGCGTTGCGCGCGAGCCGGCCGGTGAGTTGCTGAACGATCTGCTGAAAACCATCGACTACGAAGTCTATCTGTTCGACCAGGACGACCAGCGCGCGGCGCAGAACAAATGGAACAACGTGCTCGAATTCGCCGCCTGGATCGCCAAGAAAGGCGAGGAAGACGACAAGGACCTGCTGCAACTGACGCAGACCATCGCGCTGATCACGCTGCTGGAAGGTCGCGAGGAACAGGAGCCCGACGCAGTACGGCTGTCGACCCTGCACGCCGCCAAGGGGCTGGAGTTCGGCCATGTGTTCCTGGTCGGGGTCGAGGAAAACATTTTGCCGCACCGCGACGCGGTGGACGAGGGACGACTGGAAGAGGAGCGTCGCCTGATGTACGTAGGCGTCACCCGGGCACGCAGGTCGCTTACCCTGTCCTACTGCTCGCGCCGCAAGCGCGCGCGCGAAACGATTTCCTGCGATCCCTCGCGCTTCATCGACGAGCTGGGCGAGGACGTGCGTCAGCCGGACGCCCCCACCAGCGCCGACGCCAAGGCCAGCGGCAGCGACCGTCTGGCCGCCCTGAAGGCGATGCTCGGCTAGGACAGCCGCCCGGCCCTGGGGCGCTGGCGGCCCATCCTGGCGCGATCAGCCATCAAAGCGTCAGGATCCACTTCGACAGTTTTTGCGCATCCACCGGGGCGATTTTCTGCGGCGGCATCGGGATTTTCCCCCACTTGCCCTTCGCGCCCTTCAGCATGCTGTCGACCAGAGTGGCTTCTGCGGTTTTGTCGCCCTTGTACTTCGCTGCGATGGACTTGAATGACGGGCCGAGCATTTTCTTGTCAACCTGATGGCAGGTCATGCATTTGCTCTTGGCCGCCAGTTCGGGACTGGCCTGGACGGGCGCCACGTAAAGAGGCAGGGCTAGGGCGATCAAGACAGCGAATGGCTTCATTTCAGCGCTCCATTAAACGGATAACGATATCCGCAATTAATTATATTCCCCCTTTCCATTCTGTCCAGCCCCCGAGACATTCACCGCCGGCGCATGAAAAAGGGGGCGCCGCAGCGCCCCCTTTTGCCTCACATCCTGTAGATCAGTTGACCTTGGGATCCAGTTCGCCCTTGTCGTAGCGCTTCTGCATTTCTTCCAGGTTGAAGACCTTCTTGATCTTGCTGGCCTGGCCGGCGGCACCGAAGGCTTCGT
>JADFDN010000043.1 GCA_018262815.1 Thiobacillus sp. | reverse complement strand
GCACCCGAGAAGTACGCGCAGCCACGGCCCGCGGCGCCGCCAGCCGCCGCCCCGGCGTCGAAGGTGACCTACACCTGCCCGATGCACCCCGAGGTACGCAGCGACAAGCCGGGGCTCTGCCCCAAATGCGGCATGGCCCTGGAGCCCGAGGTCCCCGCCGCTGCGCCGTCGAAGACCGAATATGTCTGTCCCATGCATCCGGAGATCGTGCAGGATCACCCGGGCAACTGTCCTAAATGCGGCATGGCCCTGGAGCCGCGCGCGGCGGCCGTGGAAGAGGAAGAGAGCGCCGAACTGCGCGACATGAGCCGGCGTTTCCAAGTCAGCGCCGCGCTGGCCATCCCGGTCTTCATCAGCGCCATGATGGCGGAGTTTTGGCCCGAACAGATGGCGGAGATCATCGATCCCCGCTTGCGCCAGTGGATCGAGATGATCGTGGCGACGCCGGCGGTGGTGTGGGGCGGCTGGATTTTCTATGTGCGAGCCGTGCAGTCGGTGATCAACCGCAGTCTCAACATGTTCACCCTCATCGGCCTGGGTGTGGCGGTGGCTTGGGTCTATAGCGTGGTCGCCGCAGTGGTGCCAGGAATCTTTCCCCGCTCGGTGGTCAATGAAATGGGCGTGGTACCGGTCTATTTCGAGGCGGCGGTGGTGATCACCGCTCTGGTACTGCTCGGCCAGGTGCTGGAACTCCGCGCGCGCAGCCGCACCAACGCCGCCATCCGCTTGTTGCTGGGGCTCGCGCCCAAGACGGCGCGCATCGTGCGCGACGACGGCAGCGAGGAAGACGTCCCGCTGGAACTGGTCGAGCCCGGCGACCGCCTGCGCATCCGTCCGGGCGAAAAGGTGCCGGTGGACGGCACGGTAATCGACGGCGCCAGCCATATCGACGAGTCCATGGTCACCGGCGAGCCGATCCCGGTGGAAAAGCACGCTGGCGCCAAGGTCATCGGCGCCACGGTGAACGGCACCGGCGGCCTGGTGATGACAGCTGAGAAAGTCGGCGCTGATACCCTGCTGGCCCAGATCGTCCACATGGTGGCCGAGGCGCAGCGCTCTCGCGCGCCCATCCAGAAGCTGGTGGACATCGTCTCCGGTTACTTCGTGCCGGCGGTGGTGATCATCGCCGTGGTCACCTTCATCGTCTGGAGCCTGTGGGGGCCGCAGCCGCGCCTGGCCCACGGGATGATCAACGCCGTGGCGGTGTTGATCATCGCCTGCCCCTGCGCGCTAGGCCTTGCCACGCCCATGTCCATCATGGTCGGCACCGGCCGCGGCGCACTGATGGGCGTGCTGTTCAAGAACGCCGAGGCCCTGGAGGTGTTGCGCAAGGTGGACACCCTGGTGGTGGACAAGACCGGCACGCTCACCGAAGGCCATCCGGAGCTGGTGGGCGTGGTCCCCGCCGAGGACTTCGACGAGACCAGGATCGTGCGCCTGGCCGCCAGCGTCGAACGCGCCAGCGAGCATCCCCTGGCTGCGGCCATCGTGCGCGGCGCCGAGCGCCGCGGGGTGCAGTTGTCGGCGGTGGAAAATTTCCAGTCGGTCACCGGCAAGGGCGTGACCGGCGTGGTGGACGGGCAGCGGATCGCTCTGGGGAACGTCAAACTGTGCCAGGACCTGGGCATCGAAACTGCGGATCTGGCCGCCCGCGCCGATGCCCTGCGCCAGGAGGGCCAGACGGTGATGTTCCTGGGCGTGGAGGGCCGTGCCGCCGGGCTCATTTGCGTGGCCGACCCCGTCAAGGACACGACCCCCGAAGCAATCCGCGTCTTGCATGACGAAGGCATCGATATCGTCATGCTGACCGGCGACAGCCGCAAGACCGCCGAAGCGGTGGCCGCCAGGCTCGGGATCGACCGGGTGCAGGCCGAGGTTCTGCCTGACCAGAAGGCCGCGATCGTCAAGCAGCTCCAGGCCGAGGGCCGCATAGTGGCGATGGCCGGGGACGGCATCAACGACGCCCCCGCGCTTGCCCAGGCCCAGGTGGGCATCGCCATGGGCACCGGCACCGACGTGGCCATGGAGAGCGCCGGCATCACCCTGGTCAAGGGCGACCTGCGCGGCATCGCGCGCGCCCGGCGGCTGTCCCACGCCACCATGCGCAATATCCGCCAGAACCTGTTCTTCGCCTTCATCTATAACGCATTAGGGGTACCGGTTGCGGCGGGGGTGCTGTATCCCATCTTCGGCCTGCTGCTCTCTCCGCTCATCGCCGCGGCGGCCATGAGCTTCAGCTCGGTATCGGTGGTCAGCAATGCCCTGCGGCTCAGCCGGGTGAAGCTTTGAACAACGCATCCCATCCCACGAAAGGAGAGTAGTCATGAAACGCGTGACTTCCTGCCTTCTGCACAGCCTGCTGGCCGCATCCCTCTTCCTGTTCGCGGCCGCAGCCGCTGCGGCCGATTCCAATCTGCATAAAGTAGTGAACGGGGTGTCGATCTACCTCGGCGTGTTTCCGGCCGAGATGATCCTTGGGCAACCCCGGCCGCGCGCCGAGGCGCAAATGCACGGCGGCGTGCCGGCCGGGGAGCACCGGTACCATGTCACGGTGGCGCTGTTCGACAACGCCGCGGGCAAGCGCATCACCGGTGCACAGGTCAAGGCCAGCGTCTCCGAAATCGGCTTGTCCGGGGTGCAGAAAAAACTCGAACACATGCTGATTGCGGGCGCCGTCAGCTACGGCAATTACTTCGCCATGGCAGCCACCAGCAATCCCTACCGCATCCAGGTGCGGATCGAATTGCCGGGGGTGGCGGACGTGATCGAAGCGCAGTTCGACTACCAGCATGCACGCGCCTGATCTCCGGCGCGCGGGTGCGGCGAACCTCGCGCTGCTGGCTTTTTTCGCCATCGCGGCGTTCTTCCTGCTGGCCGAGCACCGCGCCCACCTGTTGGGTCCGCTGCTTTTCCTGCTCCTGCTTGTCTGTCTGCCGCTGCATTTTTTCATGCATCGCGGGCATGGCAGCAGGGGCGAACACCAGACTCTGCATGACAAGGAAGGAGGCAGGACATGAGCGACGCTGCGCCGGCCTATGGCTTGTGGCTCTTGGTGCTGGTCAATTCCGCCGTGTTCATCCTGTTCGCGTTCAGCTTTGCCAAACCAGCAACGAAGCGCGACTGGCGCTCGTTCGGCGCGTTCTCGGCGTTCATCGTCGCCCTGTTCACCGAAATGTACGGCTTTCCCTTGACGATCTACCTGCTCTCCGGCTGGCTGCAGAGCCGCTATCCGGGCATCGACTGGCTCGCGCACGACTCGGGGCACCTCTTGGAGATGCTGTTCGGCTGGAAGTCCAACCCGCACTTCGGCCCGTTCCACCTCTTGAGCTTCGCCTTCGTCGGCGGTGGTTTCTGGCTGCTGGCCTCGGCCTGGAAGGTGCTGTTTGCCGCCCAGCAAAGCTACGCCCTGGCGGTGACCGGGCCGTATGCCCATATCCGTCATCCGCAGTACGCAGGTTTTGTGCTGATCATGCTGGGCTTTCTGGTGCAGTGGCCGACGATCCTGACGCTCGCCATGTTCCCGGTGCTGGTATTCATGTACGTGCGCCTGGCGCGGCATGAGGAACGCGAGGTGGCGGCCGAGTTCGGCGAGGCGTATGCGCGCTACGCGGTGCGCGTGCCGGCGTTCTTTCCACGGACCGGCGCCCAGGGCCGGGATGCCACGGGCTAAAACCAGGCGGCCCCAAGGAGCAGACCATGACGCAGGCTGAGGGGGTGTTTATGAGCGATAACACGCATCGGACGCTGTCCCACGTGCTGCGCCTCAGGCGCTTGGGCATCGACACCTACCAGGAACCCGTGATCTATATGCGCAACGATTGCCACGTGTGCCGCGCCGAGGGTTTCGAGGCGCAGTCGCGCGTGCAGGTGGCACTCAACAACCATTCCATCGTCGCCACGCTGAATGTCGTCACCGGCGAGCTGCTGGCGCTGGACGAGGCGGGGCTGTCGGAGGCGGCGTGGCGGCTCCTCGGCGCGCGCGCAGGCGATGCGGTGATCCTGTCTCACCCGCCGGTGCTGGAGTCGCTGAGTCTGGTGCGCGCCAAAGTTTACGGCAAGCGGCTCGGCGGCGGCGACATGCGCGCAATCGTGCGCGACATCGCCGCGGGACGCTATGCGGATATTCACCTCTCGGCCTTCATCGCCGCCTGCGCCGGCGACCGGCTGGACCTCGCCGAAACGATCTCGCTCACGCGCGCCATGATCGATGCCGGCGAGCGACTTGCCTGGGGGCGCTCGCCGGTGGTGGACAAGCACTGCGTCGGCGGGCTGCCGGGCAACCGCACGACATTGATCGTGGTGCCGATCGTCGCGGCCTTCGGCCTCACCATGCCCAAGACCTCGTCACGCGCCATCACCTCGCCTGCGGGCACTGCGGACGTGATGGAGACACTTACCGAGGTCGAACTGGATGTCCCGGCGATGCACCGGGTGGTGGAGCGCGAAGGCGGCTGCATCGTCTGGGGCGGCGCGGTGCGCCTGAGTCCCGCGGACGACATCCTCATTCGCGTCGAGCGCCCGCTCGATCTCGACAGTGATGGTCAGTTGGTCGCCTCGGTGCTGTCGAAAAAAGCGGCGGCCGGATCGAGTCACGTCGTCATCGACATCCCGGTGGGCGAGACCGCCAAGGTACGCAGCCGCGAGGCAGCGCAGGCACTGAGCCATCGCCTGGTGGAAACCGGTCGCGCCATCGGCCTCACCGTGCAGACGGTCGTCACCGACGGCACCCAGCCCGTGGGCCGCGGCATCGGCCCGGCGCTCGAAGCGCGCGACGTACTCGCGGTGCTGCGCCGCGAAGCCGACGCGCCGGCCGATCTGCGCGAGCGCGCGCTGCGGCTAGCCGGCGCGGTGCTCGAATTCTCGCCTGAGATTGCACCGGGCGAGGGTGTGCGCCGGGCGCGGGACATTCTGGACGACGGCCGCGCGTGGAATAAATTCGAGGCCATCTGCGTGGCTCAGGGCGGCCTGCGCGTGCCGTCGGTGGCGGAGCATACGCACGCGGTGACGGCCACGCAGTGCGGGCGCGTGACAGCGATCGACAATCGCCGGCTGGCACGCGTGGCGAAACTCGCGGGCGCGCCGCGCGCACCAGCTGCGGGGCTCGAACTGCATGCACCGCTCGGAACGGTCGTAAAGCCGGGCCAACCGCTCTTTACCATGCATGCCGAGGCGCCGGGCGAACTGGCTTACGCGCTTGACTATATCGCCGCGCAGCCCGGAATCGTACGCGTGGAGGCCGAACCATGAAGCCGGTGCTGCTTCCTCTTCCGGGGAACGAGGCGCCGGCGCAGCGAGTCGACGCTGAGCTTGGCCGGATCACGAGCGGGGCGCCGTCGGTGCTGACCGTCAACACGGGGAGCTCTTCCGTCCGACTCGCGGCGTTTTCGTTGGAAGGCGAATTGCTGTCACGGGTGGCGAGCGGGCATTTTTCCGGCAACTGGAATGACCCGGTGGCCATGCTGCGCGCCTTTCTCAAGGGCCACGGCATCGAGGCAGTTGCGGCCGTTGCGCACCGCATCGTTCACGGTGGTGCGCGCCTCACGGTGCCGTGCCGCATCGACGCCGCGGTGGAGGCCGAGATCGAGCGCCTGGCGCCGCTTGCGCCGCTGCACAATCCGCGCGCGCTCGAATGGATACGCGCTTGTCGCGCGCTGTTCGGGGCTGAAACTGCGCAGGTGGCGGTGTTCGATACGGCGTTTTACGCCACGTTGCCGGAGGTCGCCGCGACCTACGCGCTGCCGCGCGCGCTCTGTGCGCGCCACGGCATTCGCCGCTATGGTTTCCACGGGCTTGCGCATCAGGCGATATGGCGGCGCTGGCGCGAACTGCGGCCTGACATCCGTGCGGGCGGGCGCGTGATCTCGCTACAGCTCGGTGCCGGCTGTTCGATCACCGCCATTCGCGATGGGCAGATCGTGGATACGTCCATGGGCTTCTCGCCGCTGGAAGGGCTGGTGATGGCGACCCGCAGCGGCGATGTCGATCCCGGACTGCTGCTATTCCTGCAACGAGCCGAAGGGCTGACGCCGGAGCGCATGGAACACCTGCTCAACGAGGAGGCCGGCCTGTTGGGCCTGTCGGGCGCGAGCGGGGACATGCGCGCATTGCTGCATGCTGACGACGCCGGCGCGCGGCTGGCGGTCGATGTCTACTGCTATCGCGCGCGCAAATATATCGGCGCGTATCTTGCCGTCCTGGGCGGCGCCGACGCGATCCTGTTCGGCGGTGGCGTGGGCGAGCAGGCGCCCGAGGTGCGCGCGCAAATCCTAACCGGGTTGGGCGGGCTGGGCATCGTGCCAGATCTGGACGTCAACCGCGCCGCCGTCGGGACCGAGAGCTGTATCAGCCATTGCGGCAGCGCAGCCGAAGTGTGGGTCGTTCCGGTGGACGAGGCCGTCATTCTGGCGCAGGCGGCCTTGGCCGTGACGGCGGCCCCCGAAGCCGTCCGTGTTGAGGAGAACAGGTCATGAACGAAACCGCGGTTCAAGCCCAAGTCGCAACAGATCCACTGTCGACCGAAGAGTTGCGAAAAATGAACGCCTACTGGCGCGCGGCGAACTACCTCTCGGTCGGACAGATTTACCTGCTCGACAACCCGCTGCTCAAGGAACCGCTCACGCTCGCGCACGTCAAGCCGCGGTTGCTCGGCCACTGGGGCACCACACCCGGCCTCAATTTCCTCTACGTGCACCTGAACCGCGCCATCAATCAATATGACCTCGACGTGCTCTACATTGCCGGCCCCGGCCACGGCGGGCCGGCGCTGGTCGCCAACACCTGGCTCGAAGGCAGTTACAGCGAGTTCTACCCGAACGTCGGGCGCGACGCCGAGGGCATGCGGCAGTTGTTCCGGCAGTTCTCCTTCCCCGGCGGCGTCGGCAGCCATGTCACCGCCGAGACCCCGGGCTCGATCCACGAGGGCGGCGAACTTGGCTACGCGCTGTCGCATGCCTTTGGGGCCGCCTTCGACAACCCGGAGCTGATCGTCGCCTGCGTGGTGGGCGACGGCGAGGCCGAGACCGGACCGCTGGCCGCCGCCTGGCATTCGAACAAGTTCCTCAATCCGGCCTCAGACGGCGCGGTGCTGCCGATCCTGCATCTGAACGGCTACAAGATCGCCAACCCTACGGTGCTGGCGCGCATTCCGCGCGCCGAACTCGAAAGCCTGTTCCTGGGCTACGGTTACCAGCCGCACTTCGTCGAGGGAGATGAACCGCTGGCCATGCACCAGCAGATGGCGGTGACTTTGGATACTGTGATCGGCGAGATCCGCACGATCCAGCAAGCGGCGCGCGTGGACGGCGTCGTCGAGCGTCCGCGCTGGCCGATGATCATTCTCAAGACCCCCAAGGGCTGGACCGGCCCGAAGGAAGTCGACGGCAACAAGACCGAGGGCAGCTGGCGCTCGCACCAGGTGCCGTTCGGCGAACTGGCGGAGAAGCCCGCGCACCTGCAACTCCTCGAACAGTGGTTGAAAAGCTACCGGCCCGAGGAGCTGTTCGATGCGCGCGGCGCATTGCGGCCCGAGCTCGCGGCGCTCGCGCCCCAGGGAACGCGGCGCATGGGCGCCAACCCGCACGCCAACGGCGGGCTGCTGCTGAGGGACCTGCGCCTGCCGAATGTCCGCGACCACGCGGTGGACGTGACGCTGCCGGGGCAGGCGCTGGCCGAGCCGACGCGTGTCCTGGGCGGATTCCTGCGCGACGCGATGCGGCTCAATACCGGGTCGCGCAACTTCCGTGTGGTCGGCCCGGACGAGACTGCCTCCAACCGCCTGGGGGCCTTGTTCGAAACGACCGGGCGCGCCTGGGTGGCCGAGCGTCTGCCTGAAGACGACCATCTCGCTCTCGACGGGCGCGTCATGGAAATCCTCTCCGAGCACACCTGCCAAGGCTGGCTCGAAGGCTACCTGCTCACCGGCCGCCACGGGCTGTTCTCGTGTTACGAGGCCTTCATCCACATCGTGGACTCGATGTTCAACCAGCACGCCAAGTGGCTCAAGGTGAGCCGCGAGATTCCATGGCGGCGGCCGATCGCCTCGCTGAATTATCTGCTGACCTCGCATGTCTGGCGCCAGGACCACAACGGCTTCTCGCACCAGGACCCGGGCTTCATCGACCACGTGGTCAACAAGAAGGCCAGTGTCACCCGTGTGTATCTCCCGCCCGACGCCAACACGCTGCTCTGCGTCACCGATTGCTGCCTGCGTTCCCGCCATCTCGTTAACGTCATCGTCGCCGGCAAGAACGCGCAGCCGCAATGGCTGGCCATGGACGCCGCCATTAAGCACTGCGCGGCCGGGATCGGCCTCTTCGAGTGGGCGAGCAGCGATGCTGACGGCGAGCCGGATGTGGTCATGGCGTGTGCTGGCGACGTGCCGACGCTCGAAACGCTGGCGGCAGTCGACCTGCTGCGCCGGCACCTTCCCGATCTCAAGGTGCGCGTGGTGAACGTCGTCGACCTGATGACGCTACAGCCCCGCGAGGAGCACCCGCACGGGCTTGCGGACCAGGAGTTCGACGGCCTGTTCACCACAGACAAGCCGATCATCTTCGCCTACCACGGCTATCCGTGGCTGATACACCGGCTCACCTATCGCCGCGCCAACCACAAGAACCTGCACGTGCGCGGCTACAAGGAGGAGGGCACCACCACCACGCCGTTCGACATGGCGGTGCTGAATGACCTCGACCGCTTTCATCTGGTGGCCGACGTGATCGACCGCGTGCCGACGCTCGGCTACAAAGCTGCCTACGTGAAACAGCAGATGCGCGACAAGCTCATCGAGCACCGCGAGTACATCACGCGCCACGGCCAGGACATGGCGGAAATACTCGAGTGGCAGTGGCCCGCATCCCCTGTTACCGACCATGATGCCAAGGAGCCAAAACCATGAGCCTGAATCGACGTGATTTTATGAGTCTGGCCGGCGGTGCTGCCGCCGTCGCCGCCCTGGGGCCAGGTCTGCGTTTGATCGAACTTGCCCGGGCGCGCTCTCCGGAGGAAGCCGCATCCAGCCTGCAACGCTGGGGGCTGTTGATCGATGCCAACCAGTGCGCCGACGGCTGCACTGCCTGCGTCGACGCCTGCTTTACCGAGAACGGCGTGTGGGGCCACGGACGCCCCAGAACCGATGCGCAATGGATCCGCAAGCTGACCGTCACCGACGAGCGGAACGGGCAGACGCAAAGCTTCCCCGTAATGTGCCAGCACTGCGAGTTTTCGCCCTGCGTGGACGTCTGCCCCACCGGGGCGTCGTTCCGGCGCGCCGACGGTATCGTGCTGGTGAACAAACACACCTGCATCGGTTGCCGCTACTGCATGATGGCCTGTCCCTACAAGGCGCGCTCGCTGGTTCACGAGCCGACCCACGATCAGAAGGCCTACACCCCGCGCGGCATCGGCACGGTCGAGTCCTGCACGCTGTGCGTGCACAATGTGGATCGCGGCGACGGCATCACCGCCTGCGCCGAGGCCTGCCAGCGGGCGGGGCACCAGGCCATCCTGTTCGGGGACCTGAAGGACCCCGACAGCGAGATCAGCAAACGCCTGGCGACGCAACCCTCGAAGCCGATCCGGGCGGACCTGAACCTGAATACCGGCGTGCGTTACCAAAACTTACTGGGATAAGGCGAACGCGATCGCCAAGGAGGAACGATGAGTGCCATGGTCAAGGATCCGGTCTGCGGAATGGACGTCGATCCGGCGCAGTTCGAAACGACATACGAGGGATTGCACTATGCCTTCTGCTCGGAGCAATGCCGGCAGCGCTTCGCCGCCAACCCCCACCTCTATATCGGGGTGCCGGGCGAGAAGGCGCCCGGGCAGAAAGGCGTGGAGCTGTTCAAGCGCAGGCGCTTCCAGCTCGACGCGCCACTTGACGCGCCGAACGCCAAGGTTCTGACCGAGACACTGGGCGCCATGATGGGGGTGAAGGCCGTCGAGATCGAGGACGGCACTACCGTGACCCTCACCTACGACCTGATCCAGGCAACGGCGGAGCAGCTCGAAGCGAAGATGGGGGAGGTGGGCGCCAGGCTCGGCGAAGGCTGGGCGGAGCGACTGCGACGCGGCTTCGTGCATTACATGGAGGAATGCGAGGTGGGCAACCTGGAAGTGCATCCGCATCATGGGCACGGCCATTGAGACGGCGTTCGGAAATTTGAATGCCTGATCCCGGGCGAGGCGAATGAGAATTGGAGGCCTGACCCGGCTGCGACGTGCACCCCATGGGCCGATTTTTGATGGCGGCAAGCGAGGAGACCAATCATGGACTGGTTAACGCAGAACTGGATTTTTGTCGTGTTTTTTGTCCTGTTCATCGGGATGCATCTGTTCGGACACGGCGGGCATGGAGGCCACGGCGGCGGATGTGGCGGCGGGCATGATCGGGAGCCTGCGGACAAAGCACGGCCGGGCAAGGACAGCCCGCAAGGCCATCAACATCATCAACATTGAGGAGAGCCGTCATGCTGAACATTAAGCTCGTTTCCTGGGCGCTCGGGCTGTGGGGCGCGGTCACGTTCGTGGTGTGCGTGATCTACGGCCTGGTGACGCCGCAGAGCCTGCACATGCACGGATTTCTTGAGCAGGTGCTGCCGGCGTTCGAATGGCTCACCTGGTGGGGCTTCCTGCTCGGACTGGCCGAGAGCTTCCTCTACGGCGTGTACGCCGGGCTGGCGTATGTCCCAATCTACAATTTTCTGAAGCGCCGCTGGGCGGCGAGCTAACGCGATGAACCGCGCCCGGGATTCGTGCGTTGCGCTTGACCGGAACACGCTCATCGGGATGAGCGATGCATGAGCTGCTGGTTCAGTGGGTGGGTTACGTCGTCCCGTGGATCGAGGCCCTGGGCATCGTCGTGGTGCTGTGGGGCGTCCTGGAGGCGTTCATGGGCCTGGCGCAGCGCGGCTGGTGGTTGGCGGCGCAGCGCGCGGTGCGCAAGGACCTGGGCGTCATTCGTCTGGCGATGGGCGAGAAGATGGTGCTGGGGCTGGAGTTCTTCCTGGCCGGCGACATCGTCCAGACCATCGTGGTACCGACCTGGAACTCGCTGGCGATCCTCGGCGGCATCGTGGTGATCCGCACGGTGATCGTCTATTTCATGAACCTGGAGTTGAGCCGGGGAGCGAAATGGGGCGGCGTATGAGACAGGGCAATCGTGTCGTCCTGCCGCTGTCTGCCAATGCCGACGCAGAACGCGCGGCGGGCATCGTGCGGCGCGTGTTCCGGGATTACCCCGGCAACATGGCGGTACGTTTGTGGAACGGTCAAACGCTTGCCTTCGGTGGCGACGCGCCCGAATTCACCCTCGTTTTTCAAGAACCCCGCCCCGTGCGTGAATTGATCCTGACCCGCCATCCGTTGCGTCTGGCTGAAGCCTACTTCCGGGGGAAAGTGGATATGGAAGGGAATCTCTACACTGCTCTGCAACTCAAGGATTATCTGCAATCCCTGCGTCTGTCCGCCGCCGAGAAGGCGACCTTCCTTTCCGCAGCGCTTTTGTTGGGGAGCTCTGTGGATGAAGACACAGGCAGGACTTCGCCAGCCTGGCGCGCATCCCTGCTCGCCCGCCTGGCGGGCAAGCATTCCAGGGCACGCAACCGCCAGGCCATTGCCTTCCACTACGACGTATCCAATGATTTCTATCGGCTCTGGCTCGACGAGCAAATGGTCTATTCCTGCGCGTATTTCGAGGAAGCGGATAATAGCCTTGACCAGGCGCAGCGCAACAAGCTAGATCACCTCTGCCGCAAGCTGCGGCTCAAGCCCGGCGAACGCCTGCTAGACATCGGCTGCGGCTGGGGCGCGCTAATCCGCTGGGCGGCCGTGCATTATGGCGTGGAGGCGTACGGCATCACCCTCAGCCGCAACCAGTACGAGCACTGTCTGCGCCAGATCGATGAAGAAGGATTGCAAGGCCGAGTCAGCGTAGAACTCAAGGACTACCGGGACATGACGGGCGACGCCGTGTTCGACAAGATCGTCAGCGTCGGCATGTTCGAGCATGTCGGCATCGGGAATTTCCCCCTTTACTTCGGTACGGCCCGGCGTTTGCTGAAACCGGGTGGGTTGCTCCTGAACCACGGCATCACCTGTGACACGGAAGGCTGGCGTAAGAGCCTCTCGACCGAATTCATCAACCGCTACGTCTTTCCTGACGGTGAACTTGACACGGTGAGCAACGTGCAGTGCGCCATGGAGCACTCGGGCTTCGATATCCTGGACGTCGAGGCCTTGCGCCCCCATTACGCCATGACGCTGCGGCATTGGGTGCAGCGTCTGGAGAACCATCGGAACGAGGCATTGCAGTGCATTTCCGAGCCGACCTACCGGATCTGGCGTCTTTATATGGCGGCCTGCGCCTTGGCCTTCGAGGAAGGCGGCATCGGCATCTACCAGATTCTCGCCGCCCGTCGGGCTAAAGGTTTAAGTCCGGTTCCACTGACACGGCGGGATGTCTATGGCCAACCCGTGAAACCGGAAGGCGATGAATGAAGGATGGCTATCTGCAAACCGGTCAGACGACGTGCCGCGACCCAAGCGGCGCGGCGATTCCCTGTGCCGGCAGCGGCCAGGACGGAGAATTCCACCGGGGCCTTCCCTGGCCCGAACCACGCTTCGAAGTCCGCGGCGAAATCGTCCTTGACCGGCTCACCGGACTCTTATGGATGCGGAACGCTACCCCCGGTGAATTACCAATGACCTGGCGGGAGGCGCTGGCTTTCGTCGCCGAAATGAACCGCGAACGGGAGCTGGGTTGTTCCGACTGGCGGCTGCCCAACCGGCGCGAACTGCGCAGCCTGGTGAGCCACCAGACCCGCCGTCCCGCGCTGCCCGAGGGGCACCCTTTCGTCAACGTGTTTGCCGGCTGGTACTGGAGCGCCACCAGCGCCGCCGGCGTCACGGCCCACGCCTGGTATGTGAACATGGACGGCGGGCGCATGTTCTACGGCGGCAAGGATCAATCCTTCCTGGTCTGGCCGGTGCGGGGGGAAAACCGCGTGCTGCCGGCCACCGGTCAGACGCTGTGTTACGACGACAGGGGCGCGGTCGTTCCATGTGCGGGAACGGGACAGGACGGCGAATTCCGCGCCGGTCTCCCATGGCCCGCGCCGCGCTTTTCCGCTCGGGGTGAGACGGTGATCGACCGGCTCACCGGCCTTGTCTGGCGGCGCGCCGCGAGCCTCGTGCCCGAGGGTGTGACCTGGCATGAGGCGCTAGCGGCGGTGACGCGCCTGAACCTGGGGAACGGCGCGGGCTGGCGGCTGCCCAATATCAACGAACTGGAATCGCTGGCGGACTGCGCCGCCGCCAACCCGGCGCTGCCGCCGGACCATCCTTTCGCACAGGTACGGGATGTGTATTGGTCGTCTACCACCAGCCTGTACGAGCCGGACTGGGCATGGGCGCTCTATCTGGACAAGGGCGCGGTGGGTGTGGGGCAGAAAAGCCAGGCGCGCTTCCAGGTATGGCCGATTCGCGAAAATCATGTGTTTTGAGCTGGCGTTGAGGAGGTGATATGGAGGCGCAGCAACAACAACAGTTTTCCGATGGTAGCCGTCCTTCCCACTGTCGCGGAGGCCGAATCAGACGAATGCTCGGCGTAGGGGCTGCGGTAGGCTTCATGCTCACCGCCGCCGGCATTTCGCTCACTCCGCCGGCATGGCCGCAAGCGGTTGAGCACAAGCCGAGATTTCAATCGCACAGCGCGATGGAGCACGAGATGGACCGCTTCCGCGCGGACCTCGTCGTCCTGCGCGAGGCGATGAATCGCTTTCGCGAGCTTTGTCGTCGCGAGCGGCAAGCCGCCCTTAAGCCGCATCTGGAGCGCGTGCGTGACAACATGGAGCGGGCACTCGCGATGGAAGAACAGATGCAGCAGGACCTCGCCCGTGGCCGGATGGTGAGCGACAGCGACCTGCGGCACCGGATCCGGCTTCTCGGCGAGCAGGTGCGCATGCTGGTCGAGATGAACGCGTTGGCGCTCGAGGAAGCCGAGCGGCCCGACTGTTCCAATCCATGAACCGGGTGACGCTCGATGGCGAGCGCCTGGATAAGGAGACATTGTGTCGAGCCTGAGACGACTGTTCCAGATCGGCTTCGCAGTCTGCGCTTATATGCTGTGGTGGCTGCTGGTGCATCTGCATCTGTGGCGTGCGTCGGTGACGCCGGCGCAGCGGCTGTGCCGCACGATCGAACGGCTGGGCACGACATTTGTGAAGCTTGGTCAAGGCTTGAGCTTGCACCGCGACTTGCTGCCAGACGAGTACATCCGGGCACTGCAGAGTCTGCAGGACCAGGTCGCGCCATTTCCGGACGAGATTGCGCGACGCGAAGTGGAACAGGCATTGGGAAAACCCATCCCAGAATTGTTTGCCGAATTCGAGGCACACCCGCTGGCGGCGGCGTCCATCGCGCAAGTGCACCGGGCGCGCCTACACGACGGACGGCGGGTGGTGGTGAAGATCCGCAGGCCGCACATCAAGGCCCAGATTGACCGTGACATGCGCCTGCTGCGCGGCGTCCTGAGCGCGCTGCTCGCGCTGTTGCCGTGGCTGCGGCGCTATGAGCCGCTCGCCCTTGTCGACGAAATCTGGGCCAACCTGCGCAAGGAAACGGACTTCCGCCGCGAGGCGCAGAACACCCTGCGCTTCGCCGAGGCTTTCCGCGGCTCGGCGACCGTGCATGTTCCGGCGGTGATCGACAGGCTCTACACCGAGTCGGTGCTGGTGCAGGAACTGAGCGGCGGGCGGCGGGTGGACGACTCCACGCTGCGCGCTGAGGGACAGCAACTCGCGCAGGCCCTGGTCGAAGCCTATTTGCAGCAACTGTTCATCATGGGCGTGTTCCACGGCGATCCCCATCCCGGCAACCTGTTCATCATGGACAGCGGGCACATCTGTTTCCACGACTTCGGCATCGTCGGCACGCTCGATCGGCCGACGAGTCGCAACCTGGCGGCGTTCCTGCTCGCCTTCGTCCATCAGGACAGCGAGTGGATGCTGGATGCGGCGCTGGACCTAGGCCTGCTCGCGGGGGCGCTTGACCGCGCGGCGTTCCGCCATGGAATGCAGGAGCTCATCCAGGACTATGCCGGCCTGCCGCTCAGGGACTGGTCGCTGGCCGAAGCCTTCATGCGCGTGGCGCGCCTTGGTCGCGGGCGCAACATCCGCATTCCGCATAATCTGCTGGTGCTGATGCGCATGCTGTACCTGATGGAAAACGCCGTGCGCGATCTCGACCCGGATTTCAATCTGCTGCAGAGCCTGCTCGGCAAGGCCGAAGAGGTGCTCAGTCCATCGGCCGGAGCCAGCGTGGAAACGGGGCTGAACCGGCTGCAGTTCGAGGCCGCGGCCGGGCTGCGGGAACTGCCGGCCGAGCTCGGTGCCTGGATCCACCGGCTACGCGCACAGGGCCTGGAGATGCAGGTGCAGCACCGCGGCATGGAAGAACTGGAGCAAACCATCGCCCGCGGCAGCAACCGCGTGGCGCTGGCGCTGGTGACGCTTGGCCTCTACATCGCCGCCTCGCTGCTGATGCAGCACTCGATCGGGCCACGCCTCGGCGAGATGCCGGCGCTCGCAGCTGCGGGCTATGCGCTCGCGTTATGGTTCACGTGGCGTCTCGCACGCGGGATTTCCCGCTCGGGGAAGCTGTGATGGTGTTGGGGAGAGCATTTCTGACGGACCGAGGATCACATTGTCAGCGCTGGGTAGCCTACAACTAGGCTTGTCATCCCGTCATATAGCCAGGGACTGGACATCACGTTTTTCTGCGTCGCAAGTAGGAGAAGCAACAAATGAGAAAGAACGAAAAAGAATCAAGTGGAACCGCGCCTGAGATGCCGAAACAGGCCTATAAGGATGGCCTGCACAAGCTCCAGGTCGAACTGGTTAAGCTGCAGCGGCATTTCATTCAGTGCGATGACAAAATCCTGATCATCTTCGAAGGACGGGACGCCGCTGGGAAGGACGGCGCGATCAAGCGCATCGTTCAGCATTTGAGCCCGCGCGAAACACGCATCGTGGCCCTCGGCAAGCCCTCGGACCGGGACCGTGCATCGTGGTACTTCCAGCGTTATGTTCCTTATTTGCCAGCGGCCCAGGAACTCGTGCTGTTTAACCGCAGCTGGTACAACCGAGCAGGGGTGGAGCGAGTCATGGGGTTTTGTACGGACACTGAGTATGAAGAGTTCATGGGCTCGGTGTCAGACTTCGAGCATATGTTGGTGCGCTCGGGAATCAAGCTCCTCAAGTATTACCTCGACATCAGCAAACCCGAGCAGAAGCAACGCTTGAATGAGCGCAAGCGTGATCCGCTCACGCAATGGAAAGTCAGTACGCTTGACAACATCGCGCTCAAGAAGTGGAAGCAGTACAGCCTGGCGCGCGACGAGATGCTGGCACACACCCACAATTCCATAGCACCGTGGACTATCGTGCGCGCCGACGACAAGCAGTTGGCGCGGCTCAACATCATCAAGGATCTGCTCAGCCGGCTTCACTATGCGGATAAGGACGAGCGGCTGATCCTGCCGGATCCGAAAATCGTATTTGGATTCGATACTGCCTATCTCGAAGGTGGCCTGCTTGCAAAATAGGTGGGGGATTAAACAATAAACATATTGACCATGAAGATGGCTAAGGAGGCACGATGAAAACGAGCGTTATTGAAGTCGGCAATCTGCTATCAACATTGAGCGCACTCGGCGTGGAAAAGCAGCTCATGAAGCTTCCGGGCGTGCATAAGGCCGAGGTCAACTACGTCGCCGGCAGCGCGACGGTGGTCTACGATGAAGCCGTCACCGACCTCAAGACCATCAAGGCCAGGGTGTACGAATGCGGTTACCACTGCGCCGGCGAGCGCCTCCCAAAACATGTCTGTATACCTGAGGATCCACCACCCACGGTGGCGGTCGAGGTCCAGGCCCCGCATGCCGCCCATGGGCACGCCGCGCATCGCACGCACGAAGAACACGCAGCCCCTTCCGGCCATGTCGGGGTCCGGGATGAGATGGCGCACGAAATGGGCCATGGTGCGGGCATGGACATGCAGGCGATGGCGCGCGACATGCGCAAGCGTTTTTTCATCGCGCTCGCATTTACGGTGCCGATCTTCGTTTGGTCGCCCATGGGCGGCATGTTCACGCCGCCGGCCCCGCCTTTTGGCCTGGCGCTCAACCTCTGGCTGTTCCTGCTTGCCAGCATCGCGGTGATCTACCCGGTCTGGCCATTCGTGGTTGCCGCCTGGCGCGCGCTCAAAAACGGCGTGCTCAACATGGCGGTGCTGGTGGTGCTGTCGGTCGGCACCGGGTATCTGTTCAGCGTCGGCGCGACCTTCTTCTTTGTGGGGGTGCAGTTCTACGAGGCGGTGGCGGTGCTGCTGGTGTTCATCCTGCTCGGCCACTGGCTGGAAATGCGCGCCCGCGCCGGTGCGTCCGAGGCGATCCGCGCGCTGCTCGATCTTGCCCCGCCGATGGCCACGGTGATCCGTGGCGGGAACGAAACGGAACTGCCCACCGCCGAGGTGATGGCGGGCGACACGGTCGTCATTCGCCCCGGCAACAAGATTCCGGTGGACGGCGAGGTGCTCGAAGGCGGGTCGCAGGTGGATGAATCCATGCTCACCGGCGAGTCCATGCCGGTCGAAAAAAAACCTGGCGACACGGTGATCGGCGCGACCATCAACAAAAGCGGCAGCTTCCGCTACCGCGCCACCAAGGTCGGCGCTGACACCGCGCTGGCGCAGATCGTCAAGCTGGTGCAGGAAGCACAGAATTCCAAGGCGCCTGCGCAACTGCTCGCCGACCGCGCCTCGCAATGGCTGGTTCTGATCGCCGTGGTCATCGGCCTTGCGACCTTCGCCGTCTGGTTCTGGGGGATCGGCCAGCCGCTGCTGTTCGCCCTCACGCTTACGATTACGGTGTTCGTCATCGCCTGCCCGGACGCGCTGGGGCTTGCCACGCCGATGGCGGTCATGGTCGGTACCGGCCTGGGCGCCATGAACGGCATTCTGTTCAAGAACGCCGCTGCGCTCGAGGACGCAACCCGGCTCGACATCGTCATCTTCGACAAGACCGGCACGCTCACGCTGGGCCAGCCCGAGGTGGTGGACGTGGCGGCCGCGCCGGATGCCAGCGTAGACGGGGTGCTCGCGCTCGCCGCCGCGGTGGAGCAAGGCTCCGAGCATCCCCTGGCGCAGGCGATACTCAAGCGCGCGGCGGGCCTGGCGATGCCGCCGGCAACCGGCTTCACCAATATCGACGGGATGGGCGCCCGGGGAGAAGTCGAGGGGCGCACGGTGCTGCTGGGCAATCGCAAACTGATGCAGGCCGAGAAAGTCGACATGGGCGGACTCGTGTCCCGCGCCGATGAGATGCAGGGAGCAGGGCGGACGGTGGTGCATGTTGCGCATGGGGGCAAGCTGGTCGGACTCATTGCCATCGCCGATGCGCCGCGCGCCACCTCGGCCGCGACGGTGCAGGCACTGCGCGAACGCGGCGTCCAGGTGGCGATGCTCACGGGCGACAACCAGGCGACGGCCGAACGCATCGCCGCAGGGCTCGGCATCGACATCGTGCTCGCCGACGTGCTGCCCGGGCAGAAGGCCGACAAGGTCAAGGAATTGCAGGCGCAGGGCAAAAAGGTCGGCATGGTGGGCGACGGCATCAACGACGCGCCGGCGCTGACCCAGGCGGACGTGGGCTTCGCCATCGGCGCCGGCACCGACGTGGCCATGGAGAGCGCCGACGTGGTGCTGATGAAGAGCGATCCGTTCGATGTGGTCGGCGCGATCGTTCTGTCGCGCGCCACGCTCACCAAGATGCACCAGAATCTATGGTGGGCCGTGGCCTACAACGTGGTCGCCTTCCCGGTCGCGGCCGGCGTGTTCTATCCCTTCGTCATCAGCCCCGAGGTCGCGGCACTCGCCATGTCCGGCAGCTCGGCGCTGGTGGCGGTCAACGCGCTGCTGCTCAAACGCACCCGTCTCGAAGGCATCCGTGCACACGGGCCTGAAGCGACACGCACCATTGGGGATAAAACCGCCGTTGCATGACAAACCCATGGACGCATCAGGGCTCTCTGCTCATGCGGGCCAGGGGTTTCCGGCTGCTGAGAAAACGGCTGACAGCCGCGCCATGGTCGGCCGCTCAACGTTGAACAGCTGTGGTACAGATCTCACAGGCCTTGCGAGAAAATCTTAAGCGGCCGGATCAGGCTCAACCTGACTGCTCACGCCTCGGGGTTAGCAGACTCCAGTGCGGCGCGCCGGCGCATCAGCAGGTAGGCTGCCGGCACGACAAACAGCGACAGCAACGGCGCGCTCAGCATGCCGCCCACCATGGGGGCGGCGATGCGGCTCATCACCTCGCTGCCGGTGCCGCTGTCCAGAAGGATGGGCAGCA
>JADFDN010000042.1 GCA_018262815.1 Thiobacillus sp. | reverse complement strand
ATGTTGTATTGCGTGTCGCGCGCGATGGAGAACAGCAGATCCTTCACCGGCACGTCGTTGACCACCACGGTATAGGTCGGCACCGGCGCGCTCGGTTTGGGCGGGGGCAGGGTAGGGGCGGCCCTGACCGGCGCGGGCGGCGGCGCGGTCGGCGCGGCGGACGGGGTGGGCTGGCTGATGTGGCCGGGCGACGTGTCGAACGCCTGCGGCGGGACGCAACCCCCCGCCAGCATCAGGCCGGACAGTGCCAGGCCCGTCAATACGAAGCGTTTCTCAGCGTTCATCATCATCCAGTGGGCAGTACTACGTTGCGCATTTTGCCGACCGTGCGCAAAAACGGCTCACCTGCGGGCGAAACGGGCAGCGTGCGCAATGCCGCCATGGCCGCCTCGCGGTCGGGAAACTCGCCCGCGAGGATCATCCAGGCAGGCTTGCCCCGACTCAGGCCGTGCAACACGCGTACCGGCTGGGGGACGGCGGCATTCAGGCTCCCCAATAATACGGCTGCCTCGCCGGCTTCTTTAGCCGAGGCGAGCTGAATCACATGGGTTCCCGGCGCGGCGGCGGCGAGCCAGCGCCGGGTTTGCCGGGCCTGTTCGGCGATGTCGATGGGCGCCGGGGCGGCAACAGGAGGAACGGCAATCTGCGCAGCGGCCGGCGGCGGGGCGGTCCGCGACAACGCCTGCCAGGCGACGAAGGCGATCAGTGCCAGCGCGGCTGCCACGCCCGCGCTCAGCCACGCCCAGCGATGCAGCCCGGCGCGTGTGCCTGCCGGGGACTGCATGTCGGCATCCCCCGCGGCGGCCTCCAGGTGCGCCGGGGTGATGCTGTGGGTCTGGCCGGCGTAAGCCGCCAGCAAGGTCTTGTCGGCCAGCACGTTGATGCGGCGCGACAGGCCGCCGGATAACCGGGTCATGCGCGCGATCAACGCCGGCGGGAACAGGTCGGGGCCGCGATACCCTGCCACCGCCAGCCGCGCACGCAGGTAATCGGCCACTTCGGTTTCGGTCAGCGGCGACAGGCTCAGGCTCAGGGTGATGCGGTCCTTCAGTTGGCGGATGCGCGGGTCGGCGAGTTGCGCATCGAGTTCGGGCTGGCCGAACAGCACGATCTGCAGCAGCTTGTCGGTGGCCGTTTCCAGGTTGGTCAGCAGCCGCAGGAACTCCAGATTGTCGAGCGCGATGCCCTGCGCTTCTTCGACGAAGACCACCACCCGCCGTCCGGCGGCGTGGCGCGCCAGCAGCGCGGCATTCAGCTGCGCCAGCCGGGCCTGCCGCCCGACCTCGGGCGTGTCGATGCCGAGGTCGGCAAGAATCGCAGCCAGCATGTCGTCGGGCGCAAGCGTGGGATTGCCGAGGTAAACGCTGTCGACGCTGTCGGGAAGCTGGGCCACCAGCTTGCGGCACAGCATGGTCTTGCCGCTGCCGACTTCGCCCACCACCTTGATGATGCCCTCGCCCTGGCCGATGGCGTACAGCAGCGCGGCGAGCATTTCCCCGCGCTGCCCGCCGGCATACCAGTATTCGGTATTCGGCGTGATGCGGAAGGGCGCTTCTTTCAGACCGAAATAGTCGAGGTACACGGAAGGGGGTTATTCAGTTCCGTACGTCTGCATGCGGCTGTAGAGCGTGGTGCGGTTGATGCCCAGCAGCTTGGCCGCCTGCGACAGGTTGCCGTGGGTCATGTTGAGTGCCGCCTCGACATAGGCCTTTTCCCACTGCCGCAGGGTGGCATCGAGGTTGAAGTTGGCCAGCGTCTGCAGCTGCTTGCGCGCCAGCTCGATCAGCGCCTTGCTGTCGCTGGCGAGCGGGATTTCCTGCGGGTAGGCCTGGTCGGTATCGAGCTCGGCTTCCAGTTGCTGGGCGTTGACCGCCAGCCCCGGATACTTGGTGGTCAGGCGGATGGCGATGTTGCGCAGTTCGCGCACGTTGCCGGGGAAGTGGTAGTCCTCCCACATCTGCTGGGCGCGCGAATCGAGCGAGAACGGCTGGCTCTTCGCCTCGCGCGCGTAGAAATCGCGGAAGTGGTCGAGCAGCGTGAGCTTGTCCTGCCCCATTTCGCGCAGCGGCGGCACCGCGATGGAGAACACCGACAGCCGGTGGTAGAGGTCGGCGCGGAAGCGGCCGGCCTTGATCTCGGCGCGCAGGTCGCGGTTGGTGGCGGTGACCACGCGGGCGTTGGAGAAGCGCGGCTGGGTCTCGCCGACGCGCTGGTATTCGCCGTTTTCCAGCACGCGCAGCAGCTTGGCCTGCAGTTCCAGCGGCAGCTCGCCGATCTCGTCGAGGAACAGCGTGCCGTTCTCGGCTTCCTCGAAGTAGCCGGCGCGCGCGCTGGTGGCGCCGGTGAAGGCGCCCTTGGCGTAACCGAACAGGGTCGGCTCGACCAGGGTCGGCGAAATCGCCGCGCAGTTGAGCGCCAGATACGGTTTGGCCGCGCGCGGCGACAGCTGGTGCAGGCTGGACGCCACCTTTTCCTTGCCGCTGCCGGACTCGCCCTCGATCAGCACCGGGAAGGGCGCGGCGGCGTATTGCTTGATCTGTTCGCGCAGCTTGTCCATCGCCGGGCTGGCGCCGACGATGCCGGAGTCCTTGGCGGGCGCCGGCGCCTTGTCGGCGCTGCGTTCGGCATCCTGAACCAGCAGGGCGTTGAACAGCAATGATTTCAGGCGTTCGGGCTCGCACGGCTTGGCGACGAAATCGATGGCGCCGAGCGCGCGCGCGTGGCGCGCATTGGCTTCGTCGCTCTGGCCGGACAGCACCAGGATCTTGATGCTGGGCGAGATGCCCAGCAGATCGGCGATCAGGGCGAAGCCTTCGTCCGGCTTGTGCGGCTGCGGCGGCAGGCCCAGATCGACCAGTGCCAGCTGTGGCGGCTCGTCCAGCTGCATCATCAGGCTCTTCACCTGGGCGCGCGATTCGGCCGCCGAGATGTCGAAGTCCTTGCTCAGTACATAGGTGAGCGTGTCGGAAATCAGCGGGTCGTCGTCGACGATCAGCAAACTCGGTTTGTTGGTTTGGGGCACATATCCTCCAGGTCCAATGGTGCCGCGACCGCGTCGTCTCCTGATGGAGAGAGGGATTATTGTGCGCGTGTCGGGTTTTCGACGATTGTGCCAGAGACCTGGTGAAAGTTAAACCAGATCAGGCCAATCAGGACGGCGGAGGGTGCAAATAAGACGGTTGTTCGACGAAATCAGCTGTTCACCGGGTCGACCGCCACGCGCATCCAGCCTTCGCTGTGCTCGAGCGGGGTACCCAGGGCGATGAATTTGCGTTCCGGCGTGCCGTGGACCTGGAGCACCTTGCCCGGCGCGAAATGAACCGGATCGATGATCACGTTGTCGCTCCCGTTGTCGCCGACCAGCCACAGGCTGGCGTGCGGCAGCGTGGCGCCGCTGTTGTCGAGCCCGTTGACGGTGTAGCCCGACGTGCGGGTGTCGTACAGCATGGTCAGCCTGGGGGGCTCGACCAGGGTTTCGATCCCTACCGAACTGGTGTCGTCGTTGACGCGCGACAGGCGGCGCACGATGCCGATTTTCCATTGGCTGGCGTCATGCGACTTGATGCCGATCAGCGCGCCCACGCGCAGCCAATCCTTGTCGCGCGACTCGACGATGGCGCCATAGCCGCATTCGCTTTCGTCGTGCATGACCCAGCGTTCCACGTCGGGCGAATTGATTTGGGCGGGGGGCTGCATGTGCGAGACGCGTTCGCGGGTGCGATCGGTGATGAAGCCGTACACCTGGACATCGTCGGCCTCGTTGTAGCTGAGTCCGGTGCCATAGGGCGACACCTTGGCCGGGGCATCGGCTGCCTTGAGTTGTCCGACGATAGCGTTGATGCCGTGTGCCACATCCACCAGCCGCTTGATGGTTTCGCGCGGGGCGCGGCGCTGTTCGCGGGCAGCCAGCGGTGCCCATTGGTGTTGCAGGAACTCGATCAGTTCGAGGCTTTCGGCCGTGCGGCCGTGTTCCGTCAGACCCAGCCGGGCGGGCGGCAGCCCTTTCTGCAGGTCGGCGTGCAGGTCATCCAGCTTCTGCAGCAGGACGGCGGTCGCCCAGAAGCGCAGTGGCTTGTTGCTGTCCTGTTTGCGCACGCGGCGCGGGCCGTGGTCGGCCGACAGGTCGACGGAGAAATTATGGGTATCCGGGGCGTAATCGCGATCCAGTTGCAGCATCGCGTGCCAGCCGCATAGCCAGCGATCGAGCAGGTCGAGCTGCTTGGGGTAGAGCGTGCCGGTGTTGGCCAGATTCAGCATCAGGATGTGCAGGTAGGCCGTTTCGCAGCTGCAGTCGGATGCGTCGTCGGCGTACACCCGCTGGGTCAGCCGATGGAAGCCTTCGGTTTCGGCGATGCGGTACAGGTTGTGCAGCCGCAGCCAGAGTTTCTCGCCTGCGGGCAGATAACGGATGGCGCGCCATTTCAGCAACTGGCCGAAGGTGCGGATCGCGCGCAGGGTGACCAGCGGAATCTGCTCGTCGCGCGGGTTCTTGCCCGCCTCATGGGAAAGGTGCAGCACCAGGCTGTGGTAGCCCCGGGCGACCTCCCAGTACAGACCGTACACGGCATGCCAGAGCTGGCTTTCCACCTGGCGCGACATGCGGGGATTGCGCAGGTACTGGCGCACCAGCGTGTCCTGCAGATCGCGCGATTTTTCGTCGAGCAGCATGAACATGGCCAGACGATCTTTCGTGAGATGTGTCGAACTCTCGTTGAGCCGCTTGAGCGCACCGCAGATGGCCTGCTGGCTCTTGAATGCGTCGCCGAGCGGCAGGGTTTCAAGCCAGTGCGCAGCGCTTTTGAGGCTGCTGAGCGGATCGTCGTTCCGTTTGCCGAAGGGCATCAGGCGAGAAAGTTGCGAAGTGAATTTGTCGGCCAGTGTGTTCATGGTGTCAGGCGATGGAAGGAGATGTCATGCTCCGGGACACGGTGCGCGTGATGCTGCAAATTCCATACCTGTACCGGCGCATCAGGCCAGCTTGCCCTGCACCCAGGCCTGGACCGATGCCAGGGCGGCAGGCAAGGCCCCCGGCTCGCTGCCGCCCGCCATCGCCATGTCCGGTTTGCCGCCGCCCTTGCCGCCGACCTGGGTGGCGACGAAATTGACCAGTTCGCCGGCCTTGATCCTGCCGGTGACATCGGGCGTGACCGCGGCGATCAGGCTGACCTTGCCGTCGGCGACGGTGCCCAGCACCAGGGCGCAGGACTTCAGCTTGTCGCGCAGCTTGTCTGCGGTCTCGCGCAGCGCCTTGGCGTCCACCCCGTCGAGTTGCGCCGCCAGCACGCGCACGCCGGCCACATCGGCTGCCTGCTGCACCAGTTCGTCGCCCTGGCTGGAGGCCAGCTTCGACTTCAGGCGATCGAGCTCCTTTTCCAGCGCACGGCTGTGCTCCATCAGTTGCGCCACGCGGTCTGCGGCCTCGGCCGGGGCGGCCTTGACCAGTTGCGCGATGGCACCGAGGTTTTTCTCGGTTTCACCGAGGTAGGCGAGCACGCCGGTGCCGGTGGTCGCCTCAACGCGGCGAATGCCAGCGGCGACGCCGGTTTCCAGCAGGATCTTGAACGCGCCGATGTCCCCTGTGCGCGCCACGTGGGTGCCGCCACAGAGTTCGCGCGAGCTGCCGATGTCGAGCACCCGCACCTCGTCGCCGTATTTCTCGCCGAACAGCATCATGGCGCCGGTCTTCTGCGCCTCTTCGATCGGCATCACGCGTGCCTGAGTCGCGGTGTTGGCAAGGATCTCGGCGTTGACGCGCGCCTCCACCTCGCGAATCTGCGCGGTGGTCATCGGCGTCGGCTGGACGAAGTCGAAGCGGGTCTTGTCCGCATCGACCAGCGAACCCTTCTGCTGCACGTGCTCGCCGAGGACTTCGCGCAGCGCCTTGTGCATCAGGTGGGTGACCGAGTGGTTGCGCATGGTGCGGGCGCGCGCGTCTTCGTCGACGCGGGCGAGCACGGCGTCGCCGACCGCCAGCGAGCCGGTCTTCACGACGCCGTGATGGCCGAACACCTGAGCCTGGATTTTCTGCGTGTCTTCCACCTCGAACGTGCCCTGGGTGCTCTGCAGCATGCCACGGTCGCCTGCCTGGCCGCCGGACTCGGCATAGAAGGGGGTGTGGTCGAGCACCACCACGCCGATCTCGCCTTCCCTGAGTTCGTTGACGGCGGCACCGTCCCGATACAGCGCGAGCACGGTGGCATCGTGGGTCAGCGTGTCATAGCCGTGGAACACGGTCGCCTCGCCCGCATACTCCAGCCCGGCCCCGAGCTTGAACTTGCCGGCGGCACGCGCCTGGTCCTTCTGCCGCTGCATGGCGGCATCGAACGCCGCGGTATCGACGCTGACATTGGCCTCGCGACAGATGTCGGCAGTGAGGTCGAGCGGAAAACCGTAGGTGTCGTGCAGCTTGAACGCCAGTTCGCCGTCGAACGTTCCGCCGGCAGACAGCGTCTTCAGCGTGGCTTCGAGAATGCCCATGCCGTGCTCGATCGTCTCGAAGAAGCGTTCCTCTTCCTGCTTCAGGATGTCCATCACGCGGGCCTGCGCCTTGACCAGTTCCGGGTAGGCCTCGCCCATCATCGCCGCGAGATCCGGCACGATGCGGTGGAAGAAGGCTCCGCGGGCTCCGAGCTTGTAGCCGTGGCGGATCGCGCGGCGGATGATGCGGCGCAGCACGTAACCGCGCCCTTCGTTGCCGGGGATGACGCCGTCGACGATGAGGAAGGAACAGGCGCGGATGTGGTCCGCAATGACCTTGAGCGAGTTGTTGCTCAAATCAGCCGTCTGCGTTTCGCGTGCCGCGGCCTTGATCAGCGCCTGGAATAGGTCGATCTCATAGTTGGAATGCACGTGCTGCATCACCGCCGAAATGCGCTCGAGTCCCATGCCGGTGTCGACCGAGGGCTTGGGCAGCGGATGCATGGTGCCGGTCTCGTCGCGGTTGAACTGCATGAACACGTTGTTCCAGATTTCGATGTAGCGGTCGCCGTCCTCGTCGGGCGAGCCGGGCGGGCCGCCGGCGACGTCGGGGCCGTGGTCGTAGAAGATCTCGGTACAGGGGCCGCAGGGGCCGGTGTCGCCCATCGCCCAGAAGTTGTCGGAGGCGTAGCGCGCGCCCTTGTTGTCGCCGATGCGGACGATGCGCGCCGATGGCACGCCGATGTCGTGGTGCCAAATGTCGTAGGCCTCGTCGTCCTCGGCGTACACGGTGACCCACAGCTTCTCGGTCGGCAGCTGCAGCACCTGAGTCAGGTATTCCCAGGCGTACTTGATCGCGTCCTGCTTGAAATAATCGCCGAAGCTGAAGTTGCCCAGCATCTCGAAGAAGGTATGGTGGCGCGCGGTGTAGCCGACGTTTTCCAGATCGTTGTGCTTGCCGCCGGCGCGCACGCAGCGCTGCGACGACACCGCGCGGGTGTAGGCGCGCGTGTCCTGGCCGGTGAACACGTCCTTGAACTGCACCATGCCGGCGTTGGTGAACAGCAGGGTCGGGTCGTTGCCCGGCACCAGCGGGCTGGACGGGACGACGGTGTGGCCCTTGGAGGCGAAGAAGTCGAGGAAGCTCTGGCGGATGGCGCTGCTTTTCATTTTTGGAAGAAGGTGTGCGTGGACGACGGACAATAAGGCATTGTATCCGTTAAAGTTCCGCCCGATACATGGTCTAACCGGCTGCGAGGATAGCGAAAATGGACGAAGCGGACGTCATCGCGGCGATGCGCGAGTGGATCGAAAAAGCGGTGATCGGGCTCAACCTGTGCCCGTTTGCCAAGGCCGTCTACGTGAAAAATCAGGTGCGCTTCGTGGTGAGCACGGCCAGGCATCTCGACGGCCTGCTCGAGGATCTCGACCGCGAACTGGATTTTCTTGCGGCGGCCGACCCCGATGAAATCGACACGACGCTCTTGATCCACCCCACGCTGTTGCCGGATTTTCTCGATTTCAACGATTTTATGCAGCTGGCCGAAGCCGCTGTCGACGAGCATGGGCTGGAAGGCGTGATCCAGATCGCCAGCTTTCACCCGCACTTCCAGTTCGAAGGCACCGAGCCCGACGACCTCGGCAACTACACCAACCGGGCGCCGTTTCCCACCCTGCACCTGCTGCGCGAAGCCAGCATCGAACGCGCGGTGGCGGCCTTCCCCGAGGCCGAGACGATCTACGCGCGCAATATCGAGACCCTGAACGCACTGGGACTGGCGGGCTGGCAGGCCTTGTGGCGCAAACCGTAAGCAGGGGACATCCCTGAAGCCGGACCGGGTGTAGAAAAATACTGCTTGTCATGCGATGTCTTGCTGATTAATCTAACGATCGTTTGATTGTTTAATCGGAGGGCAGCGACACATGACCGACCCCAGCCGCACCATCAAGGATCGCCTTTACGCGCAGGTCGCCCGCATGGGCAAGGCCATTTCCAGCCCCAAGCGGCTGGAGCTGATCGAAATCCTCTGCCAGGGCGAAAAGACCGTCGAGCAGCTTGCCGCCGACGCGCAGATTTCCGTGAAGCTCGCCAGCGCCCATCTCAAGGAATTGCGTCAGGCCCAGCTGGTGGAAACCCGGCGCGACGGCAAGTACATCCACTACCGGGTGTCCTCGCTGGCGGTGGGCGATTTCTGGGTGGCCTTGCGGGCGCTGGCGGAAGACCGCCTGGTCGAACTGCAGCTGGCGCTGGCGCAGCTGGCCGCGCACAGCGACGAACTGTCGCCGCTCGCTCCCGCTGAGCTGCTGCAGCGCGCCGCGCGTGGCGACATCGTCGTGATCGACGTGCGGCCGCGCGAGGAATACGACACCGGCCATCTGCCGCATGCGCAATCGATGCCGCTGGATGAATTGCGCGCGCGCGTCCGTGAGCTGCCGCGCAAGAAACCGGTCGTCGCCTACTGCCGCGGTCCGTTCTGCCTGTGGGGCAAGGAAGCCGTTGCGCTGTTGCGTGACCAGGGCATCCGCGCCATGCGTCTGCAGGACGGCGTGCCGGAATGGCGCGCCGCTGGCCTGCCTGTAGAAACCATCAACGAATAACCAGGAGACTTCTCATGTTTTTCCGTCAATTGCTGGCCAAGGACGCCACCCTGTCCTACTTCTTCGGCTGCGGCTCGTGCCATGTCGGCGTCGCGATCGATCCGGTGCTCGGCGACGAGCAGTGGTTCATCGACGAAGCCGCGAAGCAGGATGTGAAGATCACCCATGTGATCGACACCCACGTCCACGCCGATCATTTCTCCGGTGGCCGCAAGCTGGCCGAGCTGACCGGTGCGCTCTACTGCCTGCATGAATCCAACGCGAGCCGCGTGAAGTATCCCTTCGAGGCGCTCAAGGATGGCCAGCGCATCGAGGTCGGCAACGTATTCGTCGACGTGATCCATACGCCCGGTCACACCCCCGACTCGATCTGCCTGGTCGTCACCGACAAACGTCGCACCGAAGCCCCGTGGTTCGTCCTCACCGGCGACACGCTGTTCGTCGGCAGCGCCGGCCGTCCCGATCTTGCAGGCCAGGAAGCCGAGATGGCGGGGCAGCTCTACGACACCCTGCAGCAGCGTCTGCTGACCCTGCCGGCCGAGGTCGAGCTGTATCCCGGCCACACCTCGGGCAGCGCCTGCGGTGCGGGCATGTCGGGCAAGCCGATGTCGACCCTTGGCTTCGAGAAGCGCTCGAATCCGATGCTGTCGATGAGCCGCGATGAATTCGTCGGCGCGCTGACCGAGACGATCCCGCCGCGCCCCGCGGAAATGGATCGCATGGTCGCCTTCAACCTCGGACTATGAACATGTCGCTCGCTCAAGACGTGGCCCGCGTGGTGGACGAGCACCGCTACGGCATCCGCCACAACCTCGCTCAGTTCTCCCACCAGCTTGTGCAGGTGTTCTTCGTCGGGCTGACCATCGGCATGTTCCGCACCGTGGTGCCGGCGCTCGCCGAATCCGAGTTCGGCGTCGCCAAGGGCTCGTTCATGATGCTGATGGCCTTCGTCACCGCCTTCGGTTTCGTCAAGGGCACGCTCAATTTCGTCGCCGGGCGCATGTCCGAACGCATGGGCCGCAAGAAGGTGCTGTTCATCGGCTGGCTCGCCGCGGTGCCGATTCCCTTCATGATCCTGTACGCGCCGAGCTGGGGCTGGATCGTCGCCGCGACGGTATTGCTGGGCGTGAACCAGGGCCTCGCCTGGTCGATGACGCAGACGTCCAAGCTGGACCTGACCACGGCCGACCAGCGCGGACTGACCATCGGACTCAACGAGTTCTCCGGCTACTTCGGCGTCGCGGTGGCGGGCATCGTCACCGGCTATCTCGCCACCGCCTATGGGCCGCGCGAGGGACTGATGATTTTCGGCCTGACGGTGGTGGCGCTGGCCGGCCTGCTGACGCTCATTTGGGTGAAGGACACCCTGCCATGGGCGCATGCCGAAGGCAGGAAGCACGCCGCCGGATTGATGACCGGACCGACGCCGCGCTACCCGACCAATATCTCGGCCCAGCCCGGCACCTGGGAGGTGTTCACCCTGATGTCGTGGCGCGATGCGCGCATGGCCTCGGTCAGCCAGGCCGGACTGGTGGAGAAATTCGTCGACGCGCTGGTGTGGGTGTTTTTCCCCGTCTACCTCTATCAGCACGGCCTGAGCCTCACCGGCATCGGCTGGGTGGTCGGCGTGTACGGTTTCGTCTGGGGCATCTCGCAGTTCCTCACCGGCCACCTGTCCGACCGCATTGGCCGCAAGAAGCCCATCGTATGGGGCATGTGGCTGTGCGGCACCGGCGTCGCGCTGGTGCTGCTGGGCGAGGGCGAGCTGTGGTGGTCGTTCGCCGCCGCGGTGATGGGTTTCGGCATGGCGCTGCTTTACCCCACGCTGTCGGCCGCGGTGTCCGACATCGCACATCCCAACTGGCGCGGTTCGGCGATCGGCATCTACCGCTTCTGGCGCGACCTCGGCTACGGCATCGGCGCGCTGCTGCTGGGCGCGGTGGCGGCGCTCGCCGGCGGCATCGAAGCCGGGTTCTGGTTTACCGCGGCCGCCATGTTCGTCTCGGGCCTGATCGTATTGATGGCGTGCGAGGAAACCCACCCGCGCCTCAATCCGGCCAGGGATTGATCGTATTCATCAAGGAAATCGCATGAACACAACGCTCGTTACCCTGTTTGCCAGCATCGCCCTGCTCGTCGCGCCGGCGCATGCAGAAGAGAACCCTGTCGTGGTCGATGCACTCTCCGGCTACATGGACTTCGCCGAATACAGCGGCAGCCTGATCTGGCCGGAACAGATTCCTGCCGCTGACTGGAAGAAGGTCTTCATCGTCGACGCCCGCGACGCCGGCCAGTTCGCCAAGGAGCATATCCCCGGCGCGGTCAATATCGAGTGGCGCCAGGCGGTGGCACGTCGCGCGGAATTGCCGAAGGACCGCATGGTGGTGATGTACTGCAATTCCGGTTCGCTGTCCGCGCAGGCCGTGTTCGCCCTGCGTCTGCTGGGCTACGACAACGTCAAGGTGTTGCAGGACGGCATCGAGGGCTGGAAAGCCAAGGGTGGATTCGACGCCCATGCCCGGGCCAGCAAACCGGCCGGGCATTGATTCTTGACCCCGGCCGATTACGACGCCTGGTACCGGACCCCGCGCGGGCGCTGGATCGGCGAGACTGAATACGCATTGGCCGCGCGCGGCCTCGCTGCGCAGCCGGGCGACAGCCTGCTTGACGTGGGCTGTGGCACGGGCTGGTTCACCCGCCGCGCCGCGGCGGACGATCTCGTCGCGACGGGACTCGACCCCGATCCCGAGTGGCTGGATTACGCGCGCATCTGCAGCAGCCCGGCCTTGAGCTGGGTGGAGGGCGATGCGCGCGGGCTGCCGTTCGCCGACGCCTGCTTCGACCACGTGCTGTCCATCGCCGCATTGTGCTTCGTCGACGACGAACGCCGTGCGGTGGCCGAGGTCGTGCGGGTGACGCGTCGCCGCTTCGCGCTTGGCTGGCTCAACCGGACGAGCCTGCTGTACTGGCAAAAGGGCAGGCACGGCGGCAGCGGCGCCTATCGCAGCGCGCGCTGGCATACTGCGCGCGAAGTGCGCGAGATGTTCGCGGGCTTGCCGGTGAAAAACCTGGCCCTGCGTTCGGCTGTTTTCCTGCCTTCGGGATCGGGCTTCGCCGTCCGGCTTGAACGGGGCGTGCCCGGTGTGCTGCCCTGGGGTGGGTTGCTGCTGGCGACCGGAGAAAAGACCTGAGCCAGCCGATCCGATGCGGACAGCTTGAGCTTAAGCACCCATTGCCGCCCCCCGTCCGCTCCGCTAGGGTGGACTGATCAGAACCCATAACGGAAATTCCCATGTCGAACCAAGCTCGCATCCTTGAATTGCGCCAAGCCTTGTCAGGCGTCATCGTCGGCCAGGACACGCTGCTCGATCGCCTGGTGATCGGCCTGCTGGCCGACGGCCATGTGCTGGTCGAGGGTCTGCCGGGCCTGGCCAAGACGACCGCGGTGAAGACGCTGGCCGCCGCCATCCACGGCAGCTTCCGTCGCATCCAGTTCACGCCCGATCTGCTGCCGGGCGACCTCACTGGCACCGACGTCTATCACGAAGGCCAGTTCGAATTCGTCGAGGGTCCGCTGTTCCACGAAATCATCCTTGCCGACGAGATCAACCGCGCGCCGGCCAAGGTGCAGGCCGCGCTGCTGGAAGCGATGCAGGAGCACCAGATCACCGTGGGCGGGGTGACGCGGCCGCTGCCGCCGCTGTTCATGGTGATGGCGACGCAGAATCCGCTGGAGCAGGCCGGAACCTATCCGCTGCCGGAAGCGCAGCTGGATCGCTTTCTATTGCACGTGTCGCTCGACTACCCCAGCGACGCCGAAGAGCTCGACATCCTGCGCCGCGACCGCGCGCATGCAGCTCAAGCCGGTCATGCGCCGGTGACTGCGGTGATCGATACCGCCACGGTGCTGGCAGCGCGCGAGGAGGTGAGGCAGGTACACGTGTCGGATGAAGTCGAGCGCTACATCGTCGCGCTGGTGCGCGCCACCCGCGCCCCCGGCGAGTGGCGCGCCGACTGGGCGCAGGCGGTGGACGTGGGGGCCAGCCCGCGCGCTTCGCTCGCGCTGCTGCACGCCTCGGCGGCGGCTGCCTATCTGCGCGGACGCGACTACGTGACGCCGGACGACGTTCGCGACCTGGCCCCCGACTGCCTGCGCCACCGCATCACCCTGAGTCTCGACGCGCGCCTGCAGAAACTCGAGCGCGACGCCTTCATCGCCGGCCTGCTCGAGGCCGTGCCGGCACCGTGAAGCTGGCGCGTCTCAAGGCCTGGGCGCGCGAACGCGCACAGCCCGCCACCCCCGCATCGGTCCACGCGCCGCTGATCGCCGCGGACGATATGGCCGGACTCGCCGCGCAGGCAAGCCTGCTGTCGACGTTGCCGGTACGCGAGGTGCACGACCATCATGCCGGCGACTGGGCCTCGCGCTGGCTGGGACGCGGGCTGGATTTCGAGGAATCGCGCCTGTACAGCCCGGGTGACGACATCCGCGACATGGACTGGCGCACCACTGCGCGCACCGGCCGGCCGCACCTGAAAATCTATCGTGAGGAGCGCCAGCCGACGGTGCATCTGGTCATCGATCGCGGCGCGACGATGCGCTTCGGCACGCGCCGCCGGCTCAAGGTCGCGCAGGCGGCACGCGTTGCGGCGCTGCTGGCCTTTGCCGCAGCGGGACGCAACGGGGTGATCGGCGCCACGCTGTGGGATGCGCAGGACCAGGAGGTGCCGCCGCGCCATGGCCGGCTGGCGGCGCTCGCACTGATCGACCAGGCCGCGGCGCCTTGCCCGCCGATGGCCGATCCGGCATCGACCGAACCGCTGCATCACGTCGATCGCCTCGCTGCATTGGAAGCGAACCTGCCGCGCGGCGCGCAGCTGGCCCTGATCAGCGATTTCAGCTGGCTCACGGCCGAGCACGAGCCGCAACTGGCGCGGCTGGCCGCTCGTTTCGAGGTGTGGGCGATCCAGATTGTCGATGCCGCGGAACGCGCCCTGCCTGATCTGGGGCTGGTGCGTTTCCACGACATGGCGAGCGGGCGGGGCGTGTGGCTGGACACGGCGCAGGCCTCGGTGCGCAGTGCCTGCCAGACGGCATGGGCGCATCGACTCGACGCGCAGGCAGCGCGTCTGGCACGCGCCGGGGTGCGGCATCAGCGAGTGGGCAGCGAAACGGACGACCTGGTCGCACTGCTGGTCCATGGCTGACCCGCGCACAGAACTGGCCGACATCATCGTGCCGGCCGCGCCCGACTTCGTGGCGACCGGCAGCAATCTGCCGATGTGGGGGGGCGCGGGACTCGCGATCGCGGCGGGCATCGCGCTTGCGATCTGGCTGTGGCAGCGGCGCCGCCCGGCACGCGGGCTGCGCCGCATCGCGTCTGCCGTGGCACTGCGCCTGGACTCCGTGCCGGCGCTGGCCGCGCGGCTCGACGCGTGGGCGCGTGCATGCTACGGCCTGAGCCGGGTGCAGGGCACGCTGTGTCCGCCCGCCCTGGACCCCGCCGCCTGGGCGGACTGGACGAGGCGTCTGCTGCAACTGCGCTTCGCCTCGCCGCAGCCCGATGGCTACGCTGAACTGGCGGCCTTGTGCGAAACCGCGCGCGCGTGGGAACGCCATGTCTGAATGGGAGCTGCCATTCGGGTTCGAACTGGCGCAGCCGCTCTGGCTGCTCCTGCTGCTGCCGGTCGCGGGCTGGGCCTGGCTGGCCTGGCGCCGCGTATCGGGCGAAGGTCAGAGCGGCAACGCAGCAGGCGTGGTGCTCAATCATCCGGCATTGCCGCTGACGGCCGTGGCGTCGCTGCCCGCGCCCAGCCTGCGGCGACCGGTCCTGCTGCGCGGGCTGGCGCTCGGCCTGCTGGTGCTGGCGCTGGCGCAGCCGCGTCAGGCCGGCGACTGGATCGTGCCGCCGCCGGAAGGGCGCGACATGGTGCTGCTGATCGACACCTCGCTCACCATGAGCATCCGCGATTTCAGGCAGGGCGATCTCGAGGTCGAGCGCATGACGGTCCTGAAGGACACGCTCGCCCGCTTCATCGAGGGCCGTCCCGGCGACCGCTTCGGCGTCATCGTATTCGGCAGCGAGGTGGCGACGCTGACCCCGCCGACGTTCGATCGCATGCACGCCATCGCCCAGATCAAGCGGCTGCAGGTCGGCATGGCGGGGCCGGATACCGCGCTCGGCGACGCGCTCGGCATGGCGCTGAAGCAGGTCCGGACGCGCCGCCTGCGGCCGGCCGTGATCCTGGTGAGCGACGGCGCCGACAACAACGCCGGCACGCTGACGCCCGCCGAATCGCTGGCGGTGGCGCGCCAGGCCGGGGTGGCGATCCACACTCTGCAGTTCGGCAGCGATCCTTTCGCGGCGGGGCGCGCCGCGCGTGGCGGCCCTGTCGCCGGACCCGATCCGCAGCCCGATCTCATCGAGCTGGCGCGGCTCAGCCGCGGCCGGCACTTCGCGATCGCCAGCGCCGACGACGCCGCGCGAGTGATCCGCGCCATCGACCAGCTCGAACCGACCCTGTCGCGCCCGGCGCAGCATCGCCAGGTGCATGAAGGATACTGGTTGCTGCTGGCGCTGGCCGCGGCTGTGCTGGCCGCTGCGCGCTGGCTTGCTTTCAGGCAGAGCGCATGATCGAGGGTCTGCTGCACCTGCACTGGCGCGAACCGCTGTGGCTGGGCCTGGCGGCGCTGCCGCTGGTGTTCGGCTGGTGGCGGCGGGCACGGCATGCGCGGCTGCTGCGCTATGCCGATGCCGGCCTGCTGCCGTGGGCGATGAATCGTTCCATCACCCAGCCCGGCAGCCTGTGGCGCGCGCTGGCGCACGGCCTCGCCTGGCTGCTGCTGGCGCTGGCCGCCGCCGGACCGCGCCTGCCGCTCGACGTGCAGGAGGGCGAACCCGTGCCGCGTCATCGGATGACGGTGATGGCGGTCCTCGACGTGTCCGCCTCGATGCGCGCGACCGACATCGCGCCTGACCGTCTCACCCGCGCTCGCCTCGAGCTGCTGGACTGGTTGCCGCGGTTGCGGGGCGAACGGGTGGGGCTCGTCCTCTATGCCGGCGAGGCGGGCGTGTTGCTGCCGCCCACCGATGACACGGCGCTGTTCGCGCGCGCGCTCGACCAGGCCGATCCGCGCCTGATCGAGGCGCCGGGAACGAATCTCGCGGCCGCGCTCGAACTGGCCCGGGCGCAACTGATGGCCGCGCCCGGCCGCGCCAAGGCCATCCTGCTGCTGACCGACGCCGACAGCATCGACGCGCAAACGCAGACTGTCGTGGACGGCTTGCGCGATGCACGGCTGCCGCTGTTCGTGCTGGGCGTGGGCAGCGAAGCCGGCGCGCCGGTGCCGCTGCCGGACGGCGGCTTTGCGGAACTGGACGGGGTGCAGGTGCTAAGCCGCATGGCCGCCTCGGCCTATCGCCAGTGGGCGCAGGCGAGCGGCGGACGCTTCGCGGCAGCGAGCGATGGCGACGCCGACTGGTCGGCCTTGCATGACGGCGGTATCGCAGCGCTGCCCGGCGACCCCGCTGCGGCAGAAGGAACGGTCGCCTGGCGCGAGCTTTATGCCTGGTGCCTGGCGCCCGCGCTGGCATTGTTCATGATGGTCTACCTGCCGCGCCGGGTGGCGGTGCTGATTGCACTGGCCGTGTTCGGTGCAGGTTCTGCTCCGGGCGATGCCCTGGCCGATGAAGCCGCCGCCTGGCAGGCCTGGCAGCAGAAACAGTACGCCAGCGCACAAACCCTGTATGCCCAGCTCGGCGGCTACCGCGGACAGATGGGCGCGGGCGCCGCCGCCTGGCGGCAGGCCGCGTATGCCGCGGCGGCGCGCCACTTCGGCGCCGCGCTGCTGCTGGCGGAAAACGACCGCCAGCGTGCGGATGCGCTCTATAACCTGGGCAATGCGCATTACGGCCGCGGCCAGTGGCAGGCCGCATGGGAAGCGTTCGAAACCGTGCTGCGCATGCGGCCGAATGATGCCAACGCTCGCGCCAATCGCGAGCTGGCCTGGCAGCGGCTGCGCCGCCAGCGCGCCGATGCGCCGATGCAAAGCGACCTCGGCGGGCGGCGCGGCTTCCTGGCCGAAGGCCGCATCCAGTTGGACGGGCAAAGCGGCCGCACGCCCGACGACCCGGAATCCGAAGCCGCTGGCATGCAGGTCGAGCGCAACGCGCAGGCGGCCGGCGCTGCGCAGCAGCCGGGTGCCGGAGCGCCGCGCCCATCGATGACGATCGACCCGCGGCTGGCGCTGTCGGGCCTGAAAAAACTCGAACGTCTGGAAGACCGTCCGCACCCCATGCTGAAAAACCTGCTGCGGCAGGATGCACGCCACGACGACGCGGAGCGGCCACCATGGTGAGACTTGGCATGCTGATAGTCTTGCTGGGGTGCAGCGCCGCCCATGCTGCGTCGTTGAGCGCACAACTGGACCGGGCCACCGCGGCACTGGGCGAGCCGCTGAGCCTGACGGTCGAGGCGCGCAGTCTGGATCTCGATGCGCTCGACCTGACGCCGCTCGATGCGCATTTTGAAATATTCGCGCGTACCCGCAGCCGCGGCGCGGACAGCGAAACCCTGGTGCTGACGCTGTATCCGCGGATGGCAGGTGCCCTGCCGGTCCCGCCGTTGCAACTGGACACGCGCCGTACCCCCGTTCTGCCGCTGACTGTCACCGACGGCAGCGACGCCATTCCGCGGGTCAGCGCGCACTGGACGCTCGAGCCGGCGGAAACGGAGCCGAACCAGGGACGGCCTGGGGCACCGCTGCGGGTCAGTCAGCCGGCGCGCCTGAGCCTTTCGATCTGCGACGACGGCAGCCTGCAATGGCAGCGTCCGGCCTTGCCGCCACAGACGGGGCGCGTTGTGCGCGTACTGGGCGAAGACGAGGGCGAAGGTGTACGGGCGGGCGAAACCTGCAACCTGCATCGCTTTCACTGGGCGCTGCTCGCCACCCGCGAAGGCGCCGCCACGCTCGATATCCCCATGCTCGACGCCAGCCGCTTCGGCCAGCGTCTGCGTTTTCCCGGGCCATCGCTGAATTTCCAGGCCGCAGCTCTGCCGGCCTGGCTGCCCGAGCACGTCCCGCCGGTCGCGCCGGTTGTCCGTGCGGATCCGTTGCCTGCGCGCTGGCCGCTGCAACGTCCGCTCAGCTGGCGCTTCGAGGTGACCGGCGGCTACAGCGCGGACAGCCTGAAAGCGCTGCTCGACCTGCAGCTGCGCGAGTCCGTCGCGCTCGGCGTATATCCGCCGCTGATCGAGGCGGTCCCTCCGGATGATTTGAATTCGCCGCTGTCGCGCTACGCCGTCACGCTGTTCCTGCGTCCGCGTGAAAACGGCACGGTCACGCTGCCGGCACTCAATCTGTCCTGGTACGACCCGACGCTCGGCCGGTTGGCCAGTCGGGCGCTTTCCGGTCACTCGATCGAGGTGTTCGACCCACGCTGGCGATTGGTCGGGCAGGTGGCGGGCGGCCTGGCGGGCGTGGTGCTGCTGGTCGTGCTGGCCTGGCAGGTCCGGCGCACGGCACGCTGGCGCCTGGCACGGAGGCGTGGTCTGCGCGCAATCCGGCAGGCGCGCGACGTGAGTGAGCTGGCGCAGGCGGTGCGACGGTTTTCGCTGGCGGGGCGGCCCGCCGCGTCCAGTCTGGGCGAATGGCAGCGCCGCATGGCGCAGGAAACCGGGGCGTGCGATGTGGCGGGCGCTGTATGCTTGCTGGAGCGGCAACGGTTCGGGCAGGCGGCGCCCACATTGGCTGTCCTGCAGCAGGCCTTGCTGCAGGAACTGGCGAAAGCCCGTCCGCTGCCGCGGACGGCACTGAGACGCATGGCCGCCGGGAAATGAGCGTGCGACAGACGTAAAAAAGGGGCTTGCGCCCCTTTTTCAGTTTTCCGGAATCGGCGTCTTTCAGGACACTCCGCCCGTGTAGTCCGCGATACCGGGGTTGCCTTTGCCGATGCCGACGATCTTGGGCTCGTTCAGTTTCAGGCCCTTGATCACCTTCTTGTCGCGCAAGTAGCTGGCGACGACCTCCCAGATCGGCTCGCCGGTCGCGCCTTCGGCGACCGGTGCCCAGCCCGCGACCTTGTAGGTCTTGTTGGCGACCACCGGCTTGCCCTTGATGGTCATGCTGGTGATGCGGCTGCCGATCTTGGCGTTGGGGGCGATGGTGTACTCGATGCCACCCACGCGCACCATGTCGCCGCCCTGCTGGTAATAGGGGTCGGCGTTGAACAGGTTGTCGGCGACGTCCTCCATGATGGTCTTGATCATCTCGCCGCTCATGTTGGTGAGCGTGGTCTGCGGATAGGTGATCGCGGTCTGGTCCATCAGGCGCTCCATCGTGATGGGGTCACCCGGCAACAGCGTGGTGCCCCAGCGGAAGCCGGGCGAGAAGGCCGCGTCCGCACCCTTCACGTCCATCATCGCGTCGACCAGCAGCTGGTCCCAGGTGCCGTTGAAGTTGCCGCGGCGATACAGGAAATCGTCGGTGACGGCGAGCGTCTCGCTGAGCTTCTTCTCGTACGGCGCGCGCACCTTCTTGATGTAGGCGTCCATCGCCGGATCGGCCGGCAGCAGGTTGGAGAACACCGGCAGCAGGCGGTACTTGTAGCTTTGCACCTTGCCGCCGCGAACGTCGAAGTCCATCACGCCGAGGAACTTGCCGTTGGAGCCGGCGTTGGTGACGAGCGTAATGCCCTTGGCGTTCTTGACCTTGACCGGCTGCGGCACGCCGTCGTGGGTGTGGCCGCCGAAGATGGCGTCGATGCCGGTGACGCGGCTGGCCATCTTGAGGTCGACGTCCATGCCGTTGTGCGACAGCACGATCACGACCTTGGCGCCCTTGGCGCGCGCGTCGTCCACCCACTTCTGCATGTTGTCGTCGCGGATGCCGAAGCTCCAGTCAGGCACCATGTGGCGCGGGTTGGCGATCGGCGTGTAGGGGAAGGCCTGGCCGACGATGGCGACCTTGACGCCGCCCATTTCCTTCATCGTGTAGGGCTTGAACACCTGGTCGCCGAAGTCGTTGGTGATGATGTTCTGCGCGACGAAATCGACGTTGGCCTTCTTGAAATCCTTGTTGACGATTTCCATCACGCGCTCGGCGCCGAAGGTCGATTCCCAGTGCGGCGTCATGACGTTGACGCCGAGCTGGATGCAGGCATCGACCATGTCCTGCGCATTGGTCCACAGCGAGGTGGCCGAACCCTGCCAGGTGTCGCCGCCGTCCAGCAGCAGCGCGCCGGGGCGCTGCGCACGCATTTTGTCGACCAGGGTTTTCAGGTGGGCGAAGCCGCCGACCTTGCCATAGACCTTGGCGGCTTCGGTGAAATCGAGATAGGTGAAGGCATGAGCCTCTGCGCTGCCCGGCTTGATGCCATACGCTTTCAGCAGATGCTGGCCGACCAGATGCGGCACCTTGCCGACGGCACTGCCGACGCCCAGGTTGACGTTGGGTTCGCGGAACCATACCGGCAGCAGCTGGGCATGGCAGTCGGTGAAGTGCAGGAACGAAACATTGCCGTGTCGCGGTACATCGTAGAAATTGGCGGGCGCGTTGCCGGCCAATGCAGACTTGCTGTCGATC
>JADFDN010000041.1 GCA_018262815.1 Thiobacillus sp. | reverse complement strand
TGGAAGTGCGCGCTGCCGTACAGCAGCAGGTCGAGATCGAGCGTGCGCGGCGCATTGCGAAAGCTGCGCTCGCGGCCGTGGCGATGCTCGATGTCCAGCAACGCGAGCAGCAGCGCGCGCGGTGCGAGTTCGGTTTCCACCTGCGCCACCGCATTGATGAAATCGGGCTGATCGACGTAGCCCACCGGCGCCGAGGCATACAGACTGGAGCGTGCCACGAGCCGGGTGGCGGGCAGGCGGTCGAGCTCGGCGAGCGCGTATTCCACCTGCGCCGCCGGGTCGTTGAGGTTGGCGCCAAGGCCTATCGTGGCGATCACTTTCATGCCGGTTGAGTCTCGGCAGCGGATTCTCCCGGCTTCCTGCGCTTGCGCTTGCGGCGCGGCTTGGGCGAACTGTCGGCCTTCAGCATGGCCGCGCGCTCCTCGTCGTCCACGTCCTGGAAGCGCGTCCACCAGTCGCCGAGTTCGGCATCGACCTCGCCGGATTCGGCGCGCAGCAGCAGAAAATCGTAGGCGGCGCGGAAGCGCGGATGCTCCAGCAGACGGAACGGGCGCTGACCGCCGCGCTGCTCGAAGCGCGGCTGCAAGGCCCAGATTTCCTTGATCATGCCGTCGTAGCGGCGCGGGATGGCGAGCTGGCCGCGCTGCGCGTCGAGCACCTCATCCATCGCCAGGAACAGGGCGGGCTGCGGTTTCTCGCCGGCGGCTTCGAGCGCGCGCCAGCGCTGCAGCACCTGCGGCCAAAGCAGGGTGCCGAACAGGAAGGCCGGCGAGGCCGGCTTGTCCTGCGCGATGCGCGCATCGGTGGTCTTCAGCGCGGCGGTGATGAAGCGCTCGCCGGTGGGGTCGTCCAGAATCGTGTCCAGCAGCGGCAGCATGCCGTGGTGCAGGCCCTCGGCGCGCAGCTGGTGCACGCCGCGCAGGGCATGGCCCGACATCAGGAGCTTCAGCGCCTCGTCGAAGATGCGCGCGCGCGGGATGTTGGACAGCAGCGGCGCCAGCGTGGCGACCGGGCGGCGGGTGTCGGGATCGATGTGGAAATCGAGCTTGGCGGCAAAGCGCGCGGCGCGCAGCATGCGCACCGGGTCTTCGCGGAAGCGCGTCTCGGGGTCGCCGATCATGCGCAGCACGCGCTTCTTGCAGTCGGCCACGCCGCCGAAATAGTCGTGCACTTCCTCGCGCGCCGGGTCGTAATACAGCGCGTTGATGGTGAAGTCGCGCCGCGCGGCGTCGTCCGCCATGTTGCCGAACACGTTGTCGGACAGCAGGCGGCCGTGCTCGTCGGTCGACCGCTCATCTTCCTCGTCCGCTTCCTTCTGGCCGTTGGAACGGAAGGTGGTGACCTCGATGGTCACGCGGCCGCACATCACGTGCACGATCTGGAAGCGCCGCCCGATGATGCGCGAGCGGCGGAACAGCCGCCGCACTTCTTCCGGGGTGGCGTCGGTGGCGACGTCGAAATCCTTGGGCGTCTTGCCCAACAGCAGATCGCGCACTGCGCCGCCCACCACGTAGCCCTTGTATCCGGCCTGCGCCAGCGTCTCGCAGGTCTTCAGTGCACAGTCGTCGAGCTGGTCGCGGCGAATGCCGTGGGCCGCGAGCGGCAGGATCTGGGCGCCGGAACCGGAGGCGCGCGATGTGCGGCCGAATACTTTGTTGAGGATGCGACGGATCATTGAATGCGCGGAGCGGGTGAATAAAGCAGATGGCCGATTATACAGGCTGGGTCAAGCCGGCCGCCGGCCGCCACAGTGCCGCACTGCCGGGGCCATACAGGGCTTCGAGCGACGCCGGAGTCAGCAGATCGGCCGGGGTGCCGAGCTGCCAGCGACCGTCGCCGTACAGGAACAGCAGGCGGTCGCAGTGGCAGGCCGCCCAGTTGGGGTCATGCAGCGTCAGCACCACCGTCTGCCCGGCGTCGGCTTCATTGCGCGCCCACGCCAGCAAGCGCGCCTGGTGCGCCGGGTCGAGATGCGTCAGCGGTTCGTCGAGCAGCGCGATGCGCGGCGCCTGCACCGCCAGTTGCGCCAGCCGCGCGCGCTGGCGCTCGCCGCCTGAGAGCGTGTCGAGCGGGCGGCTGGCGAGATCGGCCAACTCCCAGACGGCGAGCTGTGGCGCCAGATCGGGCAGCGGCCCGCCGAAGGGGAAATGCCCGAGCGCGACGAAGTCGGCCACGCTGCCGAAGAAGCCACCCTCGTCGCCCTGCGGCAACAGGCCGATGTGCTGCGCGCGGGTGAACGGCGGCAGCCCGGCAACCGGCTGGCCGTCGAGCAGGACCTGACCGGACGCGGGAACGGCCAGCCCGGCCAGCACCGTCAGCAGCGTTGACTTGCCGGCGCCGTTGGCGCCGAGGATGCCGAGCACTTCGCCGGGTTCGAGCGCGAGGTCGAGCGATTCGACGAGCGTGCGTACGGCGGTGCGGAGAGTGAGTTGCAGGATGGCCAGACTCATGGCCAAGTTGGCACGCTCAATGTCACGTTGGAAGTCGGCAACGTTGCTGGTGTATCGTGAAGCATAGGCACCCGTTTGGGGCTCGCTATTTGCCCGCAGCCTTGTTCAGCAAATCGAGGCCGCGCGCGGTTTTGCCTGCTCCCCGCTGGGCGCGCAGGCGGAATCGGGTTTCCGCGTCGAATTCCGCCAGCAGCAGCGTCGTTACTTCATCCAGCAAACGATTGACACTGGTGCCGCGGCTTTGCGCCAAGGCGCGCAGGCGTTCGTGCTTGTCGTCGGGCAGGCGTAGGGTCAATGCACTCATGTTTTGATCTCCTTGAGAAAATCCTCGGGGCTTAGCACCCGCAGTTCGGGGAAGCGGAGTTCCATGCGCGCAACATCGCGCAAATTCCGGGTCACCACGAAACGCGCGCCGCCCGCTACCGCCAACTCCACCAGATGGTTATCCGCTTCGTCCGGCAGATTGGGGCGCCAGGCGAAGTAGATGCGCGTCCAGCTGCAAGTCGCAAGGAATATGTCCAGCAATTCGTCCCGCTCGGCGGGCGTCAGCCGGGAGGATTTGAACAACTCGTCTCGCCCCAGCACATCCTCGTATTCGGCAAACAGCGCCGCACTCATCAGCGGCACGCATTCACCTCGAAGACAGGCCGCCACGACGCGGTACGCTGCGCCCTGTCCCAGGCAAGCGCCTACGAAGAGATTGGTGTCGATGACGACCCGGTAAATCATGCTGTTTATGGTAGCAGAAATGCTACCGTTTAGCGGTCAGAAAAGGTGCGTGCGGGGATTTCCGGGCTCAAGGCCTGCGCAGCAGCCACAGCATCATCGGCACCCCCAGCAACGCGGTCAGCACCCCCACCGGCAGTTCGCGCGGCTCGATCACGGTGCGTGCCAACGCGTCGGCCAGTACCAGCAGGCTGCCGCCGGCCAGGGCACAAGCGGGAAGCAGGGCGCGGTGGCCGGCGAAGCCGAGCTTGCGCAGCGCGTGCGGCACCATCAGGCCGACGAAGCCGATGCTGCCGGCCTGGGCGACGACCAGCGAGGTACAGGCGCCGGCCAATGCGAACAGCGTCCAGCGCGTGGGGGCGACGGCCACGCCCAGCGACGCGGCTTTGAGCGGCGACAGCTGCAGCACGTCGAGCCGCCGCGACAAGGCCAGCGCGGCGGCAACCGCCAGCAGCAGCGCCGCCCACAGCAGCGCGGGCTGGTCGGTCCACGCCAGGTCGCCCATCAGGAAGAACAGCATGCCGGGCAGGCGCTCGGCCGGCGTGACCGAAAGCACCAGCGCGATCAATGCACCGAAGCCGGCCGCCAGCATGACGCCGGCGAGCAGCAGCGGCGTGTGGTCGCGTGCCAGCAGCCGTCCACCGAGCGCGGCGGCGAGTGCAAGGGCCAGCAGGCTGCCGGCGAACGCCAGCAGGGAAATCCACGGCCACGCCAGCCCTGCCGCCATGCCGAGCAGCGCGAGCAGGCCGGCACCGCCGGAGACGCCGAGCAGATAGGGTTCGGCGAGCGGGTTGCGGAACAGCGTCTGCATCAGCGCGCCCGCCAGCGCCAGCAGGCCGCCGCAGGCGAAGGCCGCCGCCACGCGCGGACCGCGCAGCTCGACGAGGATCTGCTGCGCCAGCTCGCGGTCGGCCGGCAATGCGCCGGCCAGCAGGCCGAGCGCAATCGCTGCGGGCGCGGCCAGTCCGAGCAGCAGCAGTCTGGACGAAGGGCTCAGGGCTTGGCTGCCTCGGGCAGCAGCGTCACGCGTTTCATCACGATCGGCTCGAGGGGGACGTCGCCGTGCGGGCCGCGATTGCCGCGCGGCACCGCGACGATGGCGTCGACCACCTCCATGCCGTCGACCACCTGGCCGAATACGGCATAGCCCCAGCCCTCGAAGCTCTTGCCGCGATGGTTGAGGAAATGGTTGTCGGCCACGTTGATGAAGAACTGCGAGGACGCCGAATGCGGTTCGCCGGTGCGCGCCATCGCCAGGGTTCCGCGCAGGTTTTTCAGACCGTTGTCGGCTTCGTTCTGGATCGGCGCGTTCTTGGGCTTTTCCGTCATGTCCGCGGTCATGCCGCCGGTCTGGATCATGAAGCCGGGGATCACGCGATGAAACACCAGGCCGTCGTAGAACCCGGTCTTCACGTAATTGAGGAAGTTGCCGACCGATTGCGGCGCCAGGGCGGGGAACACTTCCACCGTGATGTTGCCCTTGCTGGTTTCGATCAGCACGCGCGGATTGGCCGGCTGGCCGGCGGCGGGCGCGGTGGAGACGGTCTGCTTGCCAGGCTCCTGGGCGCCGCAGCCGGAAATGCCGAGCAGCAGCGCGCCGAGAAACAGCGTGACGGGGAAGAAGGACGAGCGGGTCATCGGAAAGGCTCCAGGTCGAGATGAGGGTGGATTCTACGGGTGAGCGGCCGGCGGCTGAAATCGGTCGAACAGGCGGGCCGCATTGTCGTGCAGCAGATTGTCTTTCAGCGGCTGCGGCAGCGCGTCGGCCCAACCGCGGATTTGCGCTGCCACCTCGCCATAGTGCTGCCAGCGGTTGACGCTGAAGGTGTCGACCGCGACCACGAATCGCTCGGGATGGCGCTCGAACAGGGCGCGCCATGCAGGCAGCAGCGTACCGTCCGGGGCGATGCGTTCGTCGCGCACCGACGTGTCGATCCACAGCGTATCGGGATAACGCTGCAGCATATCGGCCAATAATCCGGGTTGCGGCAGCGTGCCGAGATGCGCCCACAGCACGCGCACGTCGGGCGCGATGTCAAACGCCCGGTCGATCACCTCGGCATCGCCGTGAATCATCACGACCAGCTTGCGCGCAGCGGCCAGCCGCACCAGCTGCTCGAACACCGGCTGCTTCGCGTCGCGCGCAAACAGGTGCAGTTCGCCGATGCCGACCCATGTGCCGCGTTGCAGCTGCGCGGCCGCTCGCGCAGGCAGGCCGGAGTCGTGCAGCCAGTTGCCCTTGTCCAGATCCGCCGCGTAGACCCCGAGCAGGGGAATCACCCGGTCGGGCGCGTGCCGGTACAGCCGCTGCGCCAGCTGCGGCGGCGAGCCCGTCACCACCAGCCGGCTGACGCCCGCTGCGTCGAGCTTGGCCAGCACCGCTTCGGGTGAAAACGCGGCCGCGTCGGCCGCGGTGTAGTGCGCGTGGGCGTCGATCATCGGCGGCAGCGGGGGTGCAGCAGGGCCGGCGGCGGGCCAGGTGCCGAGCAGGGCCAGCAGCAAGCGGAGGCGTCTCATCATTCGGCTGTCAGCCAGGCATCGAGCGCGGCGCGCACTGCGTCCAGCGGCTGGCAGCCGGTGCTGACGGAATGCAGCTGCGTGTCCTGCTGCAGGATCAGCGCAGGGAAACCGCGCACGCCGGCCTGGCGCGCCTGGCGGAAATGCGCCTGGGTGCGGGCGCGTGCGGCCTCGCTGCCGAATGCCTGCCGAAACGCCTGTCTGTCGGCACCGAGCGCGGCAGCCAGGTCGGCCAGGATGCCGGTCTGCGTGACGTCGCGCCCCTCGGCGTAGAACGCGTGCTGGATCGCCTTGAACAGAGGGAAGATCAGCGCGGGGTCGATGCCGCCCACGGCCGCCACCGCCCGGCTGGCAGGTTCGGTGTCGTAGACGAATCCTTCCGGCAGCGCGTTGTCGAAACGGAAGGGCTGGCCGGTGAGGGCATGCACCTGATGCCAGTGATGCAGGAGCTCCTCGCGTCCTGCCGCCGTCAGCGGCGCGGTTTCGCCCGGCCGCAGGCCGCCCAGCACCAGCGCGATTTTCAGGTGATCGCGATAGACGTCGCGCACGCTTTCGATCACCGGCGAAAACCCCCAGCACCAGGAACACATCGGGTCGGCGAAATACCAGAGGAGAGGGGGGCTCATGTTGAGTTGATCGCTGCTCGAGTTTCGGGATTTTTCGGGAGTCCGTTTTTCCACGGCGATGGCCGAGTACTCGTTAATTAAGTGAGGTGCTATCCAGCAATGAGACGCATGTTAGGCGCGCGTCTTTCTGATTTGGGTGATCTGTTCCAAATAGCTCATGCCCCAACCTTGCAGCATTCGCAGCACGGGATCCAGCGTTTTTCCGAACTCGGTAAGCGAATATTCGACTTTGGGAGGGACTTCCGCGTACACCTTCCGTTCAATGACCTGATCAGATTCGAGTTCGCGTAGCTGTCGGGTCAGCATCCTCTGCGTAACAGCGGGCATGAGTCGAGACAGCTCATTGAATCGCTTGGTGCCACTCAGCAGATGAAACAGGATGACGCCTTTCCATTTGCCACCTATAACCTCGACGCAGGCTTCGACTGGACATCCAAAATCGCAGTCGTATCGCTTGTGGCGCATCCGCTTCTCCTTGGTATACAAAGTGTAAGTACATGACAGGAATGTGCATTCTTACATCGTTTGAATCCCTTCGATAGCATGGCTTCCGGCATCGGGCCATATCACCAAACGAGGAGGAAGAATGGACGTAAGCACCGCAATCGAAACAAGGCGCGCGATTAAGCAATTCGACGCCAACCACAAGTTGAGCGAGCGCGAAATTGAAACGCTCATGTCGTTGGCGTTGTTTTCCCCGACGGCATTCAACATTCAGCACTGGCGCTTTGTTCTGGTACGAGACCCGCAATTGCGCGAAGCCATTCGTGCAGTGTCATGGATGCAGTCTCAAATCACGGAAGCTTCATTGCTGGTGGTTATTTGTGCAGACGTCAACGCGTGGGAAAAGGATCCCGACCGCTATTGGAAGAATGCGTCCGATGAGGTTCGGGAGGGCATCGTTTCCGCCATTGGCGAGTATTACCGTGGTCGTCCACAAACACAACGCGATGAAGCGATGCGGTCGTGCGGCATTGCAGCCCAGACTTTGATGCTTGCCGCCAAACAAATGGGATACGACTCATGTCCCATGGATTTGTCGGATTTCAATGAGGTCGAGAAATTGATCCGCTTGCCCGAGGGACATGTCATTGCGATGTTCGTCGCCATCGGCAAGGGAATCAGGGAGCCGTGGCCAAGGGCAGGACAGTTGCCTCTGGACGAGGTGGTATTGACGAATCACTTCTGAGAGCGGTGATCGTCAGGGTGCAAGCGTTTGGAGTGCAAGGACGTCGCAATCTTCAGGATTTGGGCGCGTCGTCCGCCTTGGGCGGGCTGTCGTCGTCCATGATGACGCTGTGCCCCGGGCCTTCGAGGTCGTCGAATTGCCCGCTCTTCGCAGCCCACAGCATGATCCAGGCGATGACGCCGACCAGCACGAGGCTCAGGGGAATCAGCAGGAGCAGGATGTCCATTGCAAGGAGTCAGGGGTCAGGGGTCAGGTTTTCGAAATTCGCCGCGGCCAAGGGCCGTTCATTCCCTGAGTCCTGAATCCCGGCTCCTGACCCCTGACCAGAGATTGGCTGTTTGAAATCGCTCAGTCTCAATGCGTTCAGCACCACCAGCAGAGAACTGGCCGACATGCCGATGCCGGCGATCCACGGCGTGACATGGCCCAGCGCAGCGGCAGGGATGGCGATCAGGTTGTAGCCGAGCGCCCAGCCGAGGTTCTGGCGAATGATCTGCTGCGTCTTGCGAGCGAGCGCGACGCCTTCCGACAGCGTGGCCAGCCGGCTGCCGAGCATTACCATGTCGGCGGCGGCCTGCGCGACGTCGGCGCCTTCGCCCATCGCGATCGACACCTGCGCGCCGGCCAGCACCGGCGCATCGTTGATGCCGTCGCCCACCATGGCGACGATGCGGCCCTGCTGCTGCAGCGTCTTCACATAGGCGAGCTTGTCTTCCGGCAGCGCGCCGGCATGCCACTCGTCGATGCCGAGCTGCAGCGCCGTTGCCCTGACCGCAGCTTCGGCATCGCCCGACACCAAGTGCACCCGCAGCCCCTGCCGCTGCAGGGCGGCGAGGGCGGCGGGGGCATCCGCGCGGGGCGTGTCGGCGAGTGCGAACCAGGCAATCAGCTCGTTATCTGCGGCAAGTGCGACCCAGCTTTCGTGCCCTTCAGGGTGCTCGCCGCTGCCGGAGGCCGGCGCCTGCGGCGGTGTCTCGCTGCGGGCGGCGAAATGCGGGGAACCCAGGCGATAGCTGCGTCCGTCGATGCTGCCTTCGACGCCGCGCCCAGGCGTATTGCGCACATCGCTGGCGCGGATGGAGGTGTCCGAGCCGTCTCGCAATGCCCGCGCGATCGGATGTTCGGAACCGGCTTCGAGCGCCGCGGCCAGTGCCCTCACCTCGGCGTCGCTGTGTCCGCCCAGCGGCACCACGCGGCGCACGGAGAGACGGCCGTGGGTGAGCGTGCCGGTCTTGTCGAACACCAGGTCCGTGGCGCGCGCCAGCGTTTCCAGCGCATGGCCGCGCGTGGTGAGCAGGCCCAGCCGCGTCAGCCGCCCGGTCGCGGTGGTGAGCGCGGCGGGGGTCGCCAGCCCCAGCGCGCAGGGGCAGGTGACGACCAGGATCGACACCACGATCCACAGCACTTTCGACGGATCGATGGCATACCAGGCCAGACCGACCAGCACGGTAATCACCAGCAGCACGCCGACGAACCAGGCGGCTGCGCGATCGGCCAGCTGGCCGATGCGCGGTTTCTCGCTTTGCGCACGGTCGAGCAGGCGCACGATGGAGGCCAGCCGCGTATCGGCGCCGAGCCGGTCGACACGCACGACCAGCGGACTCGCCTGGTTGAGGCTGCCGCCGACCACCTTCGCATCCCGGCTCTTCGATACTGGCAGCGATTCGCCGGTCAGCATCGCTTCGCTCACCGCGCTGTCGCCTTCGACCACCACGCCGTCGGCCGGCAGCGTTTCGCCCGGCCGCACCAGCACGTGGTCGCCCACCGTGAGGCGCGCCACCGGCACCTGTTCCTCGTCGCGTGACGGCCAGTGGGGCAGGCGCGTGGTGGCGGCGGGGATGAGCTTGACCAGTTCCTCGACCGCGGCGCCGGCGCGGCGGCGCGCGTTCATTTCGAGAAAACGCCCGGTCAGCAGCAGGAAGACGAACATGGTGACCGAGTCGTAATACACCTCGCCGTGGCCGGAAAAGGTGCTGTAGACGCTGGCGACGAAAGCGGTGCCGACGCCCAGCGCGACCGGCACGTCCATGCCCAGCATGCGCCGCCTGAGGTCGCGCCAGGCGCCGAGGAAGAACGGCCACGCCGAATACACCACGACCGGAATGGTGAGGATCAGGCTTGCCCAGCTCATCAAGAGCCGGATGTCGTCGGTCATGTCGGTGGCGGTATAGGTCGGCAGCGCGTACATCATGACCTGCATCATGCCCAGCCCGGCGATCGCCAGCCGCTTGATCGCGGTGTTGCGTTCGCGCCGGTGGATGTCGTCGGAACGACCGGGATCGAACGGGTGGGCGATGTAGCCGATGTCGGACACGGCTTTCAGGATCGCCGACAGCTGGATGCGGCTGTTGTCCCAGCGCACCCGAGCACGCCGGGTGGCGTAGTTGATCTCCACCGACAGCACGCCCGGCAGCGCCGAGATGTGGCGCTCGTTGAGCCAGATGCACGCGGCGCAGACGATGTTTTCCAGGATCAGCGCGGCCTCGCGGATGTTCTCCGTTTCTGTCCGCACGAAGCTTTCCTGGATTTCCGGCAGGTCGTACAGCCCCAGTTGCGCGAGTTCGGCCTCGGCCTGCTGCGGGGTGGCAGGCAGTGCGGTGCGATGGAGGTAATACGCGCCCTGGCCGCTGTCGATGATGGTCTGCGCCACCGCCTGGCAGCCGCGGCAGCAGGCCTCTTTGGTTTGGCCTTCGAACTGGATGGGGTAGTGGGCGCCTTCCGGGACCGGCAGGCCGCAATGAAAGCAGCCGTCGGAAAAAACCGGGGCGTCCGTGAGCGTAGGAGAGGAACTCACGAATCGCCCCGCAGAGGTACGCTGCAATGCTGCCAACCCGGGAGAGAGGTCGAGCCGGCCGCCAGCGTCAGATCATGCTTGTTGTCAGAATCGGAAGCCGTAACCGATACCCCAGACCACCGGGTTGATGTCCAGGTCAGTGACTGTGGCGCCTGCGGTCGTTTTGACCGTGGTATCGATCCAGATTTTTTTGACGTCGAGGTTGATATAACCATTCTTGGTGACTGCGATATCCACGCCCGCCTGAAGTGCGCCGCCGACGCTGCTGCTGTCGACCTTGAAGCCGGGCAAATCTACATTATAGAAGCGGGTGTAGTTCAGGCCGGCGCCGACATAGGGCTTGATCGTCGGCGTGGCATTGAAATGGTATTGCAGCGTCACTGTCGGCGGCAGATGGCTCAGCTTGCCGAGGCTGGCGCCGTTCAGCGTCACTTCGTGGCGGGCGGTACCCAGGATGAGTTCCACGCCGATGTTGGGCGTGACGAAATAGGTGAAATCGATTTCCGGAACCCACTCGTCGGAGACGTCGACTCCTGGCAGGCTGGAGGACTTGACGTCCGGGGCGATGTCGACGGCGCGTACGCGCATCATCCAGTTCTCGGCCTGGGCAGAGGCGGGCAAGGCAGCAATCAGTGCAAGTGCAAGCAGGGACTTTTTCATGGTCGGGCCTCTCTTAAATAATATTGAAGATATCAATATCCTAATACGTGTTTTGAGGCGCGGCAAGTGAATTCGAATCCGATACCATGACGCCATGAGTGAACGTGTCAAAAATGCCACATTCTTCCCCCCGGTCGAAACCGCGCTCGCCGACCCCAACGGCCTCCTGGCGATGGGCGGCGACCTGGCTCCCGCGCGCCTGCTCGACGCCTATCGCCACGGTATCTTTCCGTGGTTCAACCCCGGCGAGCCGATCCTGTGGTGGAGTCCGGACCCGCGCATGGTGCTGGTGCCGGGCGAGGTGCGCGTCACCCGCTCGCTGGCCAAACGCATCCGCAATGCCGGCTTCGAACTGCGCGTCGATACCGCCTTCGCCGAGGTGATGCGTGGCTGTGCTGCGCCAAGACCGCCCGCAGGGCGAGCGTCTGGCGGCGTCCTCCTTGCGGGGGCCGCGCCGCGTGACGATGCCTTCGGCACCTGGATTTCCCCCGCCATGGTCGCGGCCTACAGCCGCCTGTTCGACGCCGGCTACGCGCATTCGGTGGAAACGTGGCGCGACGGCCGGCTGGTCGGGGGCCTCTACGGCGTGGCAATCGGCCGCATGTTCTACGGCGAATCCATGTTCAGCCGCGAGCCCGACGCCTCCAAGCTTGCGCTGGTGCGGCTGGCGCGCCAGTTGCAGTTGTGGGATTTCGGGCTGATCGACTGCCAGATGGAAACCGCACACCTTGCCAGCATGGGCGCGCGCACGATGCCGCGCGCCCTGTTCGTGGAGAGGCTCGCGGAATTGGTAAACTTGCCGCATCTTTCCGGGCCCTGGACGTTCGACACTTAATGCATCCGACTGAACCGCCCTTCCAGCGCATCCAGTTCTACCTGACCGCGCATTACGACTGCAGCTATCTGCCGGGTCGGCAGGCGCGCTCGCAGGTCGCCACGCCGACGCACCTGATCGACGCCCATGCCTACAGCGCGCTGATTCGAGCCGGCTTTCGCCGCAGCGGCCAGTTCACCTACCGTCCGCACTGCGAGCACTGCCAGGCCTGCGTGCCGGTGCGGGTCGATGTCGCGCGCTTCGTGCCCAACCGCACGCAGCGCCGCTGTCTCAAGCGTAACCGCGACCTGGCCGCGCGCTTCGTGCCGCTCGACTTCAAGGAAGAGCATTACGCGCTGTATCGCCGCTACCTCGGCAGCCGCCATGCCGGCGGCGGCATGGACCGCGACGGACCCGACCAGTACACGCAGTTCCTGCTGTCGTCCAACGTCGACAGCGTGATGGTCGAATTCCGCGACGGCGACGATCTGGTGATGATTTCGGTGATCGACCAGGTCGATGACGGCATTTCCGCCGTCTACACCTTCTTCGACCCCGCGCGCGAACAGATGAGCCTCGGCGTCTACGGCGTGCTGTGGCAGATCGAGCTGGCGAAGCGGCTGGAGCTGCCCTATCTCTACCTCGGCTACTGGATCGCCGAGAGTCGCAAGATGGCCTACAAGAAGCAGTATCCGCCGCTGGAAGGGCTGGTCGAGGGCCGCTGGCAGGTGCTCGACGCATGAGAGTGTGGCTTCTTGCCGTCGCGCTGGCGACACTGCAGGGCTGCGCACTCACCGTCAGCGACCCGCGCGCACTTCGGCCCATCGACAGCTTCGCTCCGCTGGCGGCCGATGCGCGCGTCTGGGTCGAACCCGGTTACGAGGCCTATGGCGCACGTGTGGCCGAGGCGATGCCGGCCGCCATCGCCAGGGTCGAGGCTGCGCATTACCTGCCCTTCGCCCGCCCGCCGCGCGTGTATGTGTGCGGCAGCGAAGACTGCTTCCGGCGCTATGTGATGACGCCGAAGCTCTCGGCTGCCGTGGTGCCCGACAATCGACTGATCCTGTCGCCCAATCTCGACGGCCGCGAACGGCACCGCCTGCCCGCGCTGCTCGCGCACGAGCTTGCGCACCTGCACCTGGGCCAGCGCATCGGCCACTATCACAGCACGCTTCCGGTGTGGTTCCATGAAGGCTGGGCCTCGCTGACCGCCGACGGCGGCGGTGCCGAATACGCAAGCGATGCGCAGGCCTGGGCCGCGATCCGCAACGGCCGACGGGTCAACCTCCAGGTGCGCGATGCGCCCGACAGGCGATACAAGGCCAAGGCATCCCAGCTCACCATTTTCGAGTTCTACCGCCAGTCCATGCTGCTGGTCGGCTGGCTGAAGACGCAGGACGAGGCGCGCTTCCGCCAGCTGGTGCTTGCCGTGCAGGACAACGCCGACTTCGAGATCGCCTTCTGGGGCATCTACGGCCAGGCACCCGCCAGCCAGCTGGCGGGATTTTTCGACGGCACGCCGAACGAAACCACCGTATCGAACGATAATCAGCCGGTCCTCGCCGCACCCGCAAAACCCTGAACGACGCCAACATGAAACCCTACCTCGACCTGATGCGCCACGTGCTCGAGCACGGCACCCGTAAAGACGACCGCACCGGCACCGGCACCCTGTCGGTGTTCGGCTGGCAGATGCGCTACAACCTCGCCGAAGGCTTTCCGCTCGTCACCACCAAGAAATGTCACCTGCGCTCGATCATCCACGAACTGCTGTGGTTCCTGCAGGGCGACACCAACATCAAATATCTCAAGGAAAACGGCGTCTCGATCTGGGACGAATGGGCCGACGAAAACGGCAACCTCGGCCCGGTCTACGGCCACCAGTGGCGCAGCTGGCCCCGGCCCGACGGCGGCACCATCGACCAGATTTCCGAAGTGGTGAAGACGCTCAGGACCAACCCCGATTCGCGCCGCATCATCGTCTCGGCGTGGAACGTCGCTGATCTGGACAAGATGGCGCTGGCGCCGTGTCATGCCTTCTTCCAGTTCTACGTCGCCGACGGAAAGTTGAGTTGTCAGCTGTATCAGCGCAGCGCCGACATCTTCCTCGGCGTGCCGTTCAATATCGCTTCCTACGCACTGCTCACGCTGATGATGGCGCAGGTCACGGGCTTGAAACCCGGCGACTTCGTCCACACCCTGGGCGATGCCCACCTGTATCTGAACCATCTCGAACAGGCGCGCGAGCAACTGAGCCGCGAGCCGCGCCCGCTGCCGGCCATGACGCTGAACCCGGAGGTCAAGGACATCTTCGCGTTCCGCTTCGAGGACTTCAGCTTGAGTGGCTACGACCCTCATCCCGCGATCAAGGCGCCGGTGGCGGTATGAGTGCGGGCGAAGAGGGAAGGGTGAAGGGTGAAGGGCGAAAGACCAGGATTAGTGTCATCGCCGCGCTCGCCAAAAACCGCGTCATCGGCATCGAAAACCGGCTGCCGTGGCGGCTGCCGGAAGACCTTGCCCACTTCAAGGCGCTGACGTTCAACCACCCCATCCTGATGGGCCGCAAGACCTTCGAGTCGCTCGGCCGGCCGCTGCCAGGACGCACCAACATCGTCATCACCCGCAACCCCGGTTATCGCAAGGACGGCTGCCTCGTCGCCGCCTCCATCCCCGCCGCCATCGCCTTGTGCGAGGACGCCGACGAGATCTTCTTCATCGGCGGCGCCGAGCTTTACGCGCAGGCCATTCCGCTGGCCGACCGCCTGTATCTGACCGAGGTCGACATTGAGGCGGAGGGCGATGCCTGGTTTCCGGAGTACGACCGCAGCGCGTTCCGGGAAGTCTCGCGCGAGACGCGCACGGGCGAAAAGGGCGATGCGTTGCGCTTCGGCTTTGTGGTGTACGAGCGGGGATAATCCGGGGCGCCATCGGCATCGCTGCTGGCCGTTGTGTCCGGGCAAAGGAGAAGACCTGTCTGATCCGGGCCCGATTGGAATGACCTTTCGCGAGAGACAACAGGAAACCTGAAATGGAATTTGGCAGAACCCCCCAGGACATCGAGCATAAGCGCAGGGTTTTCCTGATCGCGTTCTATGCCGTGGTGGGTTCACTGTTTCTGGTGTCCTTCAGCCTGCTCTCGCTCATGCAGGGCCGCACGACGTTCGGCCTGATGCTGATCGCCAATTCGGTATTCTGCGTCAGTTTCATGATTTACAGCCGGGTGACATCCCGGGTGCGGGCGGTGAGCTATCTGTTCTCTGCCCAGGCCGGCGCTCTGGCGCTTTACCTTGTGCTGCATGGCGGCGTCGAGGGGACGGGGGTCTATTTCACGTATTCCCTGGCGCTCATGATGATCATGCTGGGGATCACCAGTTTTCGCTCGGGAATAGCGATCAGCCTCCTTTTCATGGCGGTGATGGCCGTGGGACTCTACGCAGGGTTTCCGGGCGTGTACGAATACGACGCCGTCCATAAAAGCCGCATCATCCTTTCGCTTTCGGCGATCTGCATGATGGCGCTGATCTCCGAGTGGATGCGGATCAAGTCCTATGCAGCGATCACGAACACCGCCGAGAAGCTCAGTGCTGACGCGACTCACGATCCGTTGACGAAATTGCTGAACAGGCGCGGCCTGGAAGAGGAAGTGGGACGCATGAGCGGGACCGACTTTCCCGCCGTGGTGGCTGTGGTCGACATCGACCATTTCAAGAAAATAAACGATCAATATGGCCATGATGCCGGCGATGTGGCGCTCCGCTGCGTGGCCGAGTATCTGCGCAGCAACATGAAGGGCCGGGATCTGATATGCCGCTGGGGCGGCGAGCAATTCGTGGTGATTTTCAGGCACACCTCGCTGAAGAACGCGAACAAGGTGCTCACGCAGATCAGCGACGAGGCCCGGGTGGGCAGCATCCGGTATGGTGCGAGCACGTTCAGGATCACGTTCAGCGCCGGCGTCATTCAAATGCGCGGCAGGGGTGAGTTCCAGAGTTGCTTGAGCCAGGCGGACCAGCTTCTTTACCATGCCAAGGAAAACGGGCGCGATCGCATCGTCACGACGGAGAGGCTCAAGGCGGAAGTCGCCCAGGTCCGGCCGGGGAGGTGAATCGGCAGAAAGCCGCCGCGGCGTTTCGATAAAAAAACGGGGCAGCTGCCCCGTTTTTTTATCGCGGAAAATGACCCGATCAGCTCAGCACGTCGGCCCAGATATTCTTCGCCCACGATTCGTTGTAGGTGAAGTTGAGCGCGTCGCCCTTCGGCGTGGCGCCGCCTTCCGGCGCGCTGACGTAGCCCTTGCCGGCTTCGAAGCGATACACGTTCGCAACGTAGCCGGAGGTGGTGCTGGAGGTGGCCGAGTAGCAGGTGTTGGCGACGACCGGGATGGGGTCGGGCTGACGGCCTGCCAGCAGTTCGACGATGGCTGCGGCGCAGATTTTGGCCATGTTGGTGGCCATGTGCCCGGATTTCGGCAGGCTGGACAGCACCGAGTCGCCGATGATGTGGACGTTGGGCACGGTGGTCGATTCGAAGGTGGTGAAGTTCACGGCGCACCAGTTGCCGGCGCTGTCGTTGCGGGCGCCGGCCATGGCGCAGAGTTCGCCGGCACGTTGCCTGGGGACGACGTTCAGCACGTCTCCCCGGACGTCGTCGAACTCGGTGGTGACGGTCATTTTGTCGCCGTCGACCGCGAGCGGGGCGTTGTTGGGGCGGTAGTCGATCATGCCCGCGTAGAAGGTGTTCCAGGCGTCGGTGAACAGGGGTTTCTTGGAGACCACGTCGGGGTTGCCGTCGAGCAGGATGATCTTGGACTTCGGCTTGGCCTGCTTGAAGTAGTTCGCCACCATGCACGCGCGCTCGTAGGGACCGGGCGGGCAGCGGTAGGGCGCCGCCGGCACCGACATGACGAAGGTGCCGCCGTCCGGCATCGCTTCGAGCTGCTTCCGCAGCAACGCGGTCTGCGGTCCGGCTTTCCAGGCGTGGACGACCTTGCCTGCGGTTTCGGCTTCGTTGAAGCCCTTCACGGTGCCGGTGAGGATTTCGATGCCGGGGGCAAGCACCAGACGGTCGTAAGCGATGCTGGCACCGCTGCGGGTCTTGACGAAGCGCTTGGCGGGGTCGATGGCGACCACGCTGTCCTTCACCATCTTGATGCCGTGTCTGGGCAGCCTGTCGTAGCCGTGGGTGATGTCGTCCATCGTCCGCAGGCCGCCCAGCACCCAGTTGGAAATCGGGCAGGAGACGAACTTGTCGTTCGGCTCGATCAGGGTGACGTCGATGTTGGGACCCCACTGGCGCAGGTATTTGGCGCAGGTGGCGCCGCCGAAGCCGGCGCCGACCACGACGACGTGGGGGCGGGCACTGGATGCGGTGGTGGCGCAGCCGGTGAGCGCTGCCGCTGCCCCTGCTCCGGAAACCTTCAGAAAATCGCGACGATTGAGTGTCATGTTCTAGTCTCCTCGATGGATCACTTCAGGCCGGCAAAATAGGCGGCCATGGCTTCGACTTCGGCATCGGTGTAACCGTTGGCGTGGCGCTTCATGATGGACGCGGCGCGCGTGCCGGCCTTGAAGTCCTTCATCGACTTCACGAAATATGCCTTGTCCAGCCCGGTCAGGCTGGGGATGGCGCCCTGGCTCCTGCCGCCGGGACCGTGGCAGGACATGCAGGTGGACGCGATCGATTGGGTGTGGATATCCGCAGCGCCGGCAACGCCGGATAGGGCGAGGCCGGCAAGGCCGGCGATCGCCAGGGTGGTTTTTTTGATCATAGACGTCTCCAGGGATGACGACAGAAACGGGCGCGGTGACGGCCCGCAGGCTATGGTCCGGGCGGGCCAGAGCGGCTACCGGTCCATGTGTACCATGCTGGAAGAGCCATCAGGCCCTGTCAACAAGCAAGGGCTTATATAGCGCGGTTTTGACGCGTGCAGGATGGGTATTTTTTAGATGTGGCTTTTTTAGTTGCGCGCGCCCAGGTTCAGCGCCAGATTCTTGCTGGTCTGACGCGCCTGCTCGTCGGCGTCGCGATCCCAGCTGTCGCTGACCCAGCCGCCGAGATTTTCCAGCGCGATGCGGCCGAGGGCGGCGATCCATTGCGGATGTTCGTTGAGCGCGGGGATGTAGTGAAATTCCTTGCCGCCCGCCCCGATGAAACTGGCACGGCCTTCCATCGCCAGTTCCTCCAGCGTTTCCAGGCAGTCGGCCGTGAAGCCCGGGGCGACCACGTCGACGCGCCCCACGCCCTCGCGGCCCAGTTCTTCCAGCGTCTTGTCGGTGTAGGGCTGCAGCCACTCGGCACGACCGAAGCGCGACTGGAAAGTGAGGCGGAACTGGCCGGGTTCGAGGCCGAGCGCCCCCGCCAGCAGACGCCCGGTCTTGCGGCATTCGCAGTGGTAGGGATCGCCCTTGTCGAGGGTGTAGCGCGGCACGCCGTGAAAACTCATCACCAGCACGTCGGGGCGGCCGTGCATCTGCCAGTATTCGCGGACGTGGGTGGCCAGCGCATGAATGTAGGCGGGGTGGTCGTGGTAGTGCTTCACGGTGCGCAGTGCCGGCTGGTTGCGTGTCTTTTGCAGCCAGGCATAGACGTCGTCGAATGCGGTGGCGGTGCTGGAGGCGGCGTATTGCGGATACGCCGGCAGGATCAGGATGCGGTCGCAGCCGGCGGCCTTCATTCGGGCCAGCGTGTCGGGGATGGCCGGATGGCCGTAGCGCATCGCGTACTCGACCATGAAGGGCGAGGCGAGCTTTTCGCCCAGCCAGCCTTTCAGCAGCTTGGCCTGCTTTTCGGTATGGACCTTCAGCGGCGAGCCCTCCGAGGTCCAGATCGAGGCGTATTTCGCAGCGGATTTCTTCGGCCGCGTGTTGAGGATGATGCCATTGAGGATCAGCCACCATACGGCGCGCGGGATTTCCACCACGCGCGGATCGGACAGGAACTGCTTGAGGTAGGGGCGCAACGCCCGGGCCGTGGGCGCTTCGGGAGTGCCGAGGTTGACCAGCAGGATGCCGGTGCGCGCCTGTTGCCCGTGGGTGTACTCGGGTTCCTTGAAGTATTTCATCAGTGGTGCGACAGCGCGCTCGATAGAAGTTTGGCGGTGATGTCGACGATCGGCACCACGCGTTCGTAGGCCATTCGGGTGGGGCCGACCACCCCGAGCGTGCCGACCACCTGGCCGTCGACCGAATAGGGCGCGGTGACGAGGCTGCACTCGTCGAGCGGCAGCAGCTCGGATTCGCCGCCGATGAAGATCTGCACCCCGGCGGCGGTGCGCGACTGGTCGAGCAGCTGCAGCAGGCCGGTCTTCTGCTCGAAGGCGTCGAACAGGCGGCGCAGGCTGCCCATGTTGCTGGAGAGCTCCTGCACGTCGAGCAGCTTGCGGCTGCCCGAGACCACCACGTTTTCCTGGCTGGCGTCGAGTGCCTGGCTGCCGGCGTCCACTGCGGCGGCCATCAGGCGGGTGATGTCGTCGCGCATGCGGCCGAGTTCGTCGCGCAGCTTGCCGCGCACCTGGTCGAAGGTGAAGCCGGTGAAGTTCTGGTTGAAGAAATTGGCCGCCTCGGTCAGCGCGGAGGCGCTGTAGGGCGTGTCGGTGACGATGACGCGATTTTCGACCTCGCCTTCCATGGTGACGATGATAAGCAGGATGCGCTTGTCCGACAGGCTCATGAATTCGATCTGGCGGAACGCCGGGCTGCGCCGCGGCGTCATCACCAGCCCGGCGAACTGGCTGAGGTCGGACAGCAGGGTCGATGCGGCCGTCATCAGGCGCTGCGGGTCGGACGGCGTCAGACTGCTTTCAAGCTGGTTGACCGCGCTCTGCTCCAGCGGACGCACCGTCAGCAGCGTGTCGACGAAGAAGCGGTAGCCGCGCGGCGTCGGTATCCGACCGGCCGAGGTATGCGGGCTGGTGACGAAGCCCATGTCCTCGAGGTCGGCCATGATGTTGCGGATGCTGGCCGGCGACAGATCGAGTCCGGCGTGCTTCGACAGGGTGCGAGAACCCACGGGTTCGCCCTCGCTGATGTAGCGTTCAACCAGGGTTTTCAGCAGGATGCGGGCGCGGTCGGTGAGCATGGGGGAATTATAAGGGGCTAGGGGCCAGGATTCAGGATTCAGGGAATGAGCGGCCAAAGGCCGCGAATCAAAACACCCTGATCCCTGAATCCTGGCTCCTGACCCCTATATAATCGCCCCTCATGCAAACACCATTCCAAACGGTCGGTCTCGTCGGCAAGCACGACAATCAGGGCATGGAGATTTCCGTGCGTGCGCTGGGGGAATTCCTGAAAAAGCGCGGCCACGACGTGCTGCTCGCCGTGCAGACGGCCGAACACCTCGGCGTCACGGATTTCCCTACCCGCTCCCTGCACGACCTGGCGACCGACAGCGATGCCGTCGTGGTGCTCGGCGGCGACGGCACCATGCTGTCGATCGCGCGCGAGCTGGCGCCGCACGGCGCCCCCCTGATCGGCATCAACCAGGGGCGGCTGGGGTTTCTCACCGACATTACGGTCGACGACATGTTCGACGCGGTAGCGGAAATCCTCAGCGGCCAATATGTTGCAGAAGAACGCATCCTGCTGAACGGGCAGATCCGCCGCGGCAGCGAGCGCGTATTCGAGGCCACCGCGTTCAACGACGTGGTGGTGGGCAAGGGCGGCTCGGGCCGCCTGATCGACCTGGAAATCTCCATCAACAGCGAGTTCGTCTACAGCCAGCGGGCCGACGGCCTGGTGGTCACCAGCCCGACCGGCACCACCGCGTATGCGCTGTCGGCCGGCGGCCCCATCGTGCATCCGACGCTGGAAGCCGTCGCGCTGGTGCCGATCTGCCCGCATACGCTGTCGGCGCGGCCCATCGTGGTGAGCAGCCATTCGCGCATCGAACTGCACCTGACCTATGCCGA
>JADFDN010000040.1 GCA_018262815.1 Thiobacillus sp. | reverse complement strand
ATGGGCGACCTTCAAGGAAGCCAAGGCGCACACCAACGAACTGCGCAAGACGCTCGATCCCAAAACCGGCGACAAGTACAAGATGATCTTCGCCGAGAACGAGATCGTCGCCCAGGAAACCCTGACTGCCGAGCGCGAGCTGGAGAAGACCCTTTCCGGCGACGATTGGTAAAAGTTATCCATAAACCTACTGCGCGGCCGATATCCGGGATCGTGCGCTGCTCGCAATCCTCATGTACTTCAGTACATTCCGGTTGCTGCGCTGCGGGCTCACCCGGCTATCAACCGCTCGCTACGGTTTCTGGACAACTTTGTCCTTAAGCTGAATATGGCTGAGTACAACGAAGACGCTTACAGACTGGCCCGCAAGGCCTACATCGAACACAGCTGTCCGTTCGAGCGCGCGCTGCTGTCGCGCTGCGTCGCCTGTGGCCGTTCGCGCAAGCTGAATCTCGCCGAGCGCGAAGCGATCGCCTGCGGCGATCCTGCGGTGCGCGAACATTGCCTGACGTTTTATCAGGCGCTGCACGAAAACGCGCAGTTCGCGCTGAAGATCAATCCCGATGCGCCGTGGCCCTTCGGCAAGGAGATCCGCGCGCAATGCGGCGGCGTGCGCGGGCTGGCTGACGCGATGGAGGGCACGGCGGATGAATCCACCGACATCGCAGCCACCGTGCTGCATGGTCTGGCGCAGTTCGGTGGCAGCGGCGAATTTCCGTATTCCGAAATCATGCGCGCCGTGGTGCATTACGAGCCGCGCCGACGCCGTTCCTGAGGACGGCGCGCCTTGCAGGGAACCCGGACAATCCCCCGCGGTCTCTTGGGCAGCCTTCCTTTTTTGATTACACTGCCTGCGTGCGCTCCCGATTCCATCGATTCCTGCTGATGCTGCTGGTGCTGGCCCTGCCGCTGCAGGCGTTCGCGTCCGCCTCCATGCTGGGCTGCGCGTTGTCGCACCAGGCTGCGGCGGAGCCCGTGGCAATGGCCGACGACCCGATGGCAGGCTGCCATGAATCCGAACAGCCGGATGCGCCGCCGGCACAGCACGACTGCAAGCATTGTGCCGTGTGTGCGCTGGCGTCGGCCTTGCCGGTCCCGGTTTCGCTGACCGGAACAGCGCTGCCCATGACGCAGCGCTATACGTCTTATCCAGTCGCGCTGTCCAGCGGCTTCGTCCCCGACGGTCCCGAGCGACCCCCCCGACCCGCCCTCGCCTGAATCGCGCGCCGCCCGCCGGCGCGTCAACCCGATTTTGACCGCGGCGGACTCGCCGCGTGGTTTGCGAGGTTCATCATGTTGAATGCTGTATTCCGTCGTGCGGCGCTGCGGGCGCGCCCACTCTTGTTTCGGCTGGCCTGCGTCTGGGCCGTGTCGGTGCCTGCGGCCCAGGCTGCCGAATCCCCTTCTCCCGAACCGGCGGCGCCTGCGCCGTTCAAAACCTACCAGGGCTGGCGTGACGAGCCGCTGCAGGACTGGCGCCAGGCCAACGAACGGGTCGGCGAAATCGGCGGCTGGCGCACCTATCTGCGAGAAGCGCAACCCGGCGGCGACACCTCGGGCGACGACGGCCAGACGTCACACGACCACCATGGACACTGAGGCGATCACCATGAATACGAGGCCATTCCTTCCCCGCGGGCTCGTCCTGTCCGTGCTGTCGGTCGCCTTGCTCGGCGGCTGCGCGAGCTTCTCCCGGGACGGCGGGTTCGATGCGATCCAGTCCGCAACCCGTCCGCATATCCCGCAAGACGTGGTCTGGGCCCGCGACGACGCCAGCCGCAGCCAGACGCAGGCGCGCGTCGATGCCCTGCTGGCGCAGTCGCTCACCGCCGACGATGCGGTGCAGATCGCGCTCCTGAACAATCCGGGTTTGCAGGCGGCGTTCAATACGCTCGGCATCGCCGAAGCCGATTGGGTGGCAGCGCAGCGCCTGCCCAACCCGGGCTTTTCCATCGGCCGGCTGACCCGGGGTTCGGAGGTGGAATGGGAGCGCAGCCTGCATCTCAACCTGGCGCGGCTGCTGACGATGCCGATGCGTGCCGACATCGAGCAGCGCCTGTTCGAACAGACCCGGCGCACGCTGGTGCTGCAGGTGCTGCAGCTGGCGGCGGAGACCCGCAAGGCCTGGGTTGTCGCGGTGGCGGCCGGCCAAACCGCGCGTTACCAGCAGCAGGCGATGGAGGCGGCGCAAGCCGGCGCCGAACTGGCCCGGCGCATGGCGCAGGTGGGCAACTGGAGCAAATTGAAGCAGGCGCGCGAGCAATCGTTCTATGCTGACGCCGCGCTGGCTTTGGCGCGGGCCGAACAGGCGAAGGGGCAAGCACGCGAGCGCCTGGTCCGGCTGATGGGTCTGTCCACCGGAGACAAGGTGCAACTGCCCGATCGCCTGCCCGATCTGCCCACGGCCTTGCCGGGGCTGCCGGATGTCGAGCAGCAGGCGATGGCGTCGCGCATCGATTTGCAGATGACCCGGCTGCAGACCGAAACCTTGGCAAGGAATCTGGGGCTCACGCGCAGCACGCGCTTCATCAACGTGCTGGAGCTCGGCATCATCAACAACAGCTCGAACGAGGCGCCGCAACAGCGCGGCTACGAAATCAGTTTCGAACTGCCGCTGTTCGACTGGGGCCAGTCCCGCGTGGTGCAGGCCGAATCGCGTTATCGCCAGGCGCTCGAGCGAGCACGCGAAACCGCGGTCAATGCGCGATCCGAAGTGCGCGAAGCCTACGCCATGCAGCAGAGCCAGTATGCGATCGCCCGGCACCTGCGCGACGAGGTGGTGCCGCTCAAGCAGCGCATTTCCGAGGAAAACCTGCTGCGCTACAACGGCATGCTGATCGGCGTGTTCGAGCTGCTGGCCGATGCGCGCTCGCAGATTGCTTCGGTCAACGCCGCCATCGAGGCGCAGCGCGACTTCTGGCTGGCCGACGCCGATCTGCAGATGGCGCTCGTCGGCACGCCCGGCAAGACCGCTGTCGCCACCGTCTCATCCGCCCCCGCTGAAGCCGCGGGCGGGCACTGAAAGGATTTTTCATGACTTCAAGACGTGATTTTTTTAAGCTCACCGGCGCGGTCGCAGCGGCCAGCGTCAGTCCGGCAGCGATGGCGGCACTCCCCGAGATCGTCAGCATGGATACGCCCGCTACCCAGCCGCCGCTGGCACCGTCCAGCGGGCGCCCCTACAACCCGGTGGTGACGCTGAACGGCTGGACGCTGCCGTGGCGGATGAAGAACGGGGCGAAGGAGTTTCATCTGGTCGCCGAGCCGGTGGTGCGCGAGATCGCCCCGGGCATGAAGGCGCACCTGTGGGGCTACAACGGCCAGTCGCCCGGCCCCACGATCGAGGTGGTCGAAGGCGACCGCGTACGCATCTATGTCACCAACCGCCTGCCCGAACACACCACGATCCACTGGCACGGCCAAAGACTGCCCAACGGCATGGACGGCGTCGGCGGGCTGACGCAGCCGCAGATCAAGCCGGGCAAGACCTTCGTCTATGAATTTATTGCCCGCCGTCCCGGCACCTTCATGTACCACCCGCACGCCGACGAGATGACGCAGATGGCGATGGGCATGATGGGCTTCTGGGTCACGCATCCCAAGGGCAGGCACCCGCTGATCGAGACGGTCGACCGCGACTTCTGCTTCCTGCTCAACGCCTACGACATCGATCCCGGCAGCGCCACGCCCTCGGTCAACACCATGCTCGACTTCAATCTGTGGACCTGGAACAGCCGCGCGTTTCCCGGCATCGACAGCCTCAACGTGCGGCTCAACGACCGTGTCCGCATCCGCATCGGCAACCTCACCATGACCAACCATCCGATCCATCTGCACGGCGTGGAATTCGAGGTGACCGGCACCGACGGCGGGCCCACGCCGAAGGGGTCGCGTTGGCCCGAGGTGACCACCGACATCGCGGTCGGGCAGATGCGACAGGTCGAGTTCATCGCCGACGAAGAAGGCGACTGGGCCTTCCACTGCCACAAGAGCCACCACACGATGAACGCGATGGGACACGGCGTGCCGACGATGATCGGGGTCGACCACAGCGGACTGGCCGGCAAGATCGCGAAGCTGGTGCCCGACTATATGGTGATGGGCGAACGCGGCATGGCCGACATGGCCGAAATGGAAATGCCCCTGCCCGACAACACGCTGCCGATGATGACCGGCCAGGGCCAGTTCGGAGCGGTGGAGATGGGCGGCATGTTCACCGTGATGAAGGTGCGGCGCGAGCAGAAGCGCGGCGATTATTCCGACCCCGGCTGGTTCAAGCATCCGCCCGGTACGGTGGCGCGCGAGGTCGAGGGTGCGGTGGCCGAGCCGGTGCGTGCGCCGCATTCTGCCTCGCCCCAGGGCACGCCGAACGACGTCGAAGTCACCGTGCGCAAACCCAGCGGCCATGCCGGCCATTGATTGCAGGAGATGAGATGAAATCCATGCTGTTGTTGATCGCCCTGTTGCCGCTGGCGACGACCCTGCCCGTCCACGCGCACGGCGAGAAGACGCACGAACCGGCCGCGGAAACCGTCGCCGAACAGACCGCCTGGGGCATCGCCGGACAGTCAGCGCAAGCCACCCGCACGATCACCCTCGTCATGACCGATGCCATGCGTTTCACGCCTGACACGCTCACCGTGCAGGAAGGCGATACCGTGCGCTTCGTCGTCAGGAACCAAGGCCGCATGCTGCACGAAATGGTGATCGGCACGCCTAACGAACTGGCGAAGCACGCTGCCCTGATGGCCAAATTTCCGGACATGGCGCACGACGAGCCCTACCTGGTGCACGTCGACCCGGGCAAGACCGGGGAAATCGTCTGGCATTTCAATCGCGCCGGCCGCTTCGAATTCGCCTGCCTGATCGCCGGCCACTACGAAGCCGGCATGCGCGGCACCCTCACCGTCAACCCGAAACAAGGAGCTGAAAAATGAAAACCTGGATTCCCCTGCTGGCCGCGCTGGCCGTCGCCCCCCCGTTGCATGCCGAGCCCGTGACGCCGCCCGCCGCCCAGGCCAGCGCGATGAGCGAAGGCGTGGTGCGCAGGATCGACGCGGCGAACGCCAAGATCACCCTCAGGCACGGCCCGATCGTCAATCTCGACATGCCGCCGATGAGCATGGTGTTCCGGGTGCAGCCGCCCGAACTGCTGGGCGGCATCAAGGTGGGCGACAAGGTGAGGTTCCATGCCGAGGATATCGACGGCGCCTATACCGTGACGGCGATTCAGCCCGCACCCTAGGGCTGCGCAAACGGGGTCGGATAACCCCGGATCTGAATAGATGGGCGTTTTGTACTAGATTGATAGGAGGTGTTGTCGGACGCCGACGCAGTCGCGTGGGCGGCTTTTTTCACTGTCGTACAGGAGACCACGATGAAACACGTATTGCTGACGGCCTTTTCCCTGGGCATGGCGCTGTCCATTCCGGCGCAGGCAGACAACCACATGCCAGCTCGCGATCAGGTCCAGACCCAGGATCGCGAACAAATTTATGGTTCCGAACTGATGACGCAGCAGGAGCGCGCCGAGTACCAGACTCGCATGCGTGCTGCGAAAACCCAGCAGGAGCGCGAGCAGATACGCCTGGAGCATCACAAGCAGATGCAGGAACGCGCCAAGGCGCAGGGCAAGACCCTGCCCGACATGCCGCCTGCCGGCATGGGGCCGGGCAGCCGGATGGGCCCGGGCGGGGGCGGGGGAATGGGTCCCGGCGGACGGGGCTACTGAGTCTGAGCGGCTGGACGAGTATGCCGCTGCAGGAATTCAGGCCGGCCCGGACGCATGACTGAAATGCAGCGTGGCGGAAAAGCCGTGGCCGCCGCCTGCACGCGGCAGACCGTCGCCCAGTTCGAGCCGGGCGCGCGACAGCGCTGCGACGCGGGCGACGATCGACAGGCCCAGCCCGCAGCCTTCCCCTTCGGTTTCGCCACGCACGAAGCGCGCGGTCAATCGCGTGCGCAATTCCTGGGCCACGCCAGGGCCGTCGTCCGCCACGTTCAGCGCGCAGCCTGAAGCGGTGGGGACAAGGCGCACTTCGATGCGTGCCCCCTCGCCTGCATAACGCAATGCATTGTCGACCAGGTTGCGCAGCGCGATCTGCAACCAGGCCGGCGCGACTGCAATCGTGCAGCCCGATGCGGCTTCGACGTTAAGCGATTGTCCTTGCCGTTGTGCCTGCGGGCGCATTTCGTTGCAGACTTCCGCGATCAGCGCAGCCGGATCAAGCGGTTGCGGTGCAATGTCCTGGCGTGCCGGGTCGACGCGCGCCAGGGTCAGCAGCTGCTCGACCAGGTGCGTCATGCGGTCGACGCCGGCGATCACCTGCACCAGCGCGTGCTGCCGGCTGTCGTCCGCCTGCGCACGCAGCGCCACCTGCGCCTGCACTTTCAGGGCTGCCAGTGGGGTGCGCAATTCGTGCGCGGCATCCGCGGTGAAGCGGCGTTCGTTGTCGAAGGCTTCGGCGACGCGCCGGATCAGTGCGTTGAGTGCGGTGCGTAGCGGCACGATTTCGCTTGGCAACGGAACGGCCTCGTCGAGCGGTGCCAGCGCCTGCGCATCGAGTGCGCCGACCTGACGCGCCACCGCATCCACCGGCCGCAATGCCCGGCTGACGACCCACCATACGGCGAGCGCCATCAGCGGCAGCGCCAGCATCGCCGGCAGCAGCAGCGACAGCCCGATCTCGCGCGCCAGCCGCTCGCGAGCGGCGTGGGCCTGGCCGACCACCACGCGATATTCCGCGTCGGCGTCCTGCACCGCATAAAAACGCCAGCGTTCCCCCTGATGCGGCTGTTCGCTGAAGCCTGCCGTCATGGCCGTCTCGAATCCGGCGTGGCCGGGAGACGTCACCAGACGCTGTGTCCTGCCGTCCTCGGCATGCCAGATTTCAAATGCGATCGGCACCGGATAGCGCCGGGCGTGCTCGTGCAATTCCTTCACGAAATGTTCGACCTCGCCGCCGGCCACGATCGCCAGCAGCGTCTCGCCCACCTGCGTCAACTGGCTGTCGAGCAGCTCGTCCGCTTCGTGGTGGGCGCGCTGGTAGACGACCAGCACGGACAGCAGCCAGATCGCCGCCACGGTGCTGGTCAGCAGCCAGACCAGCCGGCGGCGCAGCGAGTAGGACGGGGTCTTGCTCATGCGGCGGGCGCGGCGGCCGATGCCATGTAGCCGACGCCGCGCACGGTGCGGATCAATTCGCCGCCGAGCTTCTTGCGTAGGTGATGGATGTGGACTTCGAGCGCGTTGCTGTCGACCGCGTCGTTCCAGGTGTAGAGCTGTTCTTCGATGGCGCGACGGGTCAGTACCCGTTCGGCGTTTTGCAGCAGCAGATGCAGCAGGTCGAATTCGCGCGGCGTGAGTTCGACGGCCTCGCCGGCGCGCGCGACCGTGCGCGCTGCCGGATTGAGTTCGATCTCGCCCAGCGTCAGCACCGGCTCCGGACGCCCGTGAGCACGGCGCACCAGCGCGCGCAGGCGGGCGGCGATCTCGTCGAGGTCGAAGGGCTTCAGCACATAGTCGTCGGCGCCCAGATCGAGTCCGCGCACCTTGTCTTCCAGTTGGTCACGCGCGGTGAGGATCAGAACCGGCGTCGCGTCGCGGCGGCTGCGCAGCCATTGCAACACCGACAGTCCGTCGCGCTTCGGCAGTCCAAGGTCGAGCACCACTGCGGCAAAGGCTTCGGTGGACAGGGCAGCCACCGCCGCCTCGCCGTCGCGCAGCCAGTCGACCGCGTAGCCGGCCTGCGTCAGCCCGGCCTTGAGGCCGTCGCCGAGCAGGCGGTCGTCTTCAACCAGCAGGATGCGCATCGCGTCGTTTCATTTGGGAATCCTGACCGTGTCTTCGTCGAAAACGCCCTTTTCCGCCTGCCGGTGGCAGGCCGCGCAGTTGGCGGCCGAGCCCACCGACTTGCGTGCCCAGGTGGCGCGCGGCACCTCGTCGTGCTTCTTCACGAACCAGCGGGTTTCGGTGATGCGCAGCGGCGCTGCCTTCGTGTCCATGCGTTGCATCACCTTGTCGCCGATCCGGCTGCGGCCGCTGTCGGCGGCGTTGGCTTCGAGAAAGCGCAGGATATCAGCCTGGGTGGCCGGATCAAGGCTGGCGTTCTCGCCGAAGTGCTGATCGAGACCGCCCATCACGCGTCGCCACGAGGCGCGCGGCAGCAGCGCCGGAGAATAGGCGAGGTGGCAGCTGGCGCATTCCTGCTGCCAGGCGCCGTGCGTGAGACGGGGCATCAGGTCGTCGCCACCGCCGTCGCCGCGCGCTTCGCCGCCCGAGGGCAGCGAGAACGCCAGCAGGCTGAGGGTGCCGACGGCCGCCAGTACTCCGATTCCGCGCAATACGTAGTTCATGTCTTGCTCCTTATTTGATCTGGTTCAGCCAGGCAATGAAATCGCCCTTTTCCTGCGCGCTGCATTCGCGAGCGAGCACGTCGGTGCAGTTGCGACGGAACCATTTCTCGACCTTGGCCGCATCGGTGAAGCGTTGCGGATTCACCGATGGCGCCAACGGTTCGATGCGCTTGCCGACGCGGGTCTGGCCCGCCTGCTTCGGATTCGCGGTGTGGCAGCTGGCGCAGCTCTGCATGGCGCCGTTTTTTCCCGGGTGCTCGCCGCGGTAGAGCGCTTCGCCGCGCGCGGGCGACAGCGCGGTCACTGCCACGCCGGCCTCTTGCGCATAGCGCGCCATGAAGCTGGCGGGGGTATCTGCTGAAGCATGGGCTGACAGCAGCATCAGCCCTGCCCATGCAATCCGCTTAATCATGCTGCACCTCCGGCTTGGCATCGAGGTACTGCTTGCCGGTGACCATGCTCTGCGCCACACGCTCGCCGCGCAGCTGGTGGAACACCAGCGCCGCCATGTGCAGGCCGACGAATCCCAGCATCAGGACAAAGCCGAATTCGTGCGGGTCTTCCGTCAGGTCCTCGACCCAGCCGGCGTTGCCCAGCCAGGCGGCGAGCGGGCCGGTGTTGAATTCGCTGGCGGCGAGCGCGAGGCCGCTGACGACCATCAGCGCCATCACGCCGTAGGCAAACAGGTAGGCGAGGCTGGCGATGGGGTCGTGGCCGACGCGATGCGCGCCCGGCAGGCGCAGGTTCTTCAGGCTGTCTTTCCACGTCGCGGGATGCCACAGATCCTGCCAGCGTGCGCTGGCAGGGCCGACGAGGCCCCACAGCAGGCGCGTCAGCAAGGCCACGGTCAGACCGTAGCCGGCGAGGATGTGCAGGTTCCAGATCGCGCTTTCCCAGGGGCCGTGCTCAAAGGCTTCGGCCAGCTGGCTGCTGATGATCAGCGCGACGACGGATAGTGCGATGGTCCAGTGCAGGACCCGCAACAGCGGATCGTATACGCGGCGGGATTGAGTGTTCGAATGCGACATGGTGACCTCCTCGTGGGATGCGATGAGCACACTTTAGAGACGCATCCTTACCGCATCCTTAAGTCGCGCGAAAGATCGGCATGCTGCAGCAGACCGTCGCGCGCGCGCCGGGCGGTTTCCTGGTAGGCATCGATTGCGCGCGCCACCAGCGTGTCCGGCTGGCGCACGCGAGTAGCGAGCTCCTGCTGCGCATCCAGCCGCCAGTCCTCGATCTTGCGGCCGGGGCTCAACACCACCAGTTGATCGGGTGTCAGGTAACCCAGTTTTTGATAGGTGGCGATGAAGGCGCGCCCGGCATCGGGGTAGGCATGCAGCACGCTGCGCCCCATGAAATGCGTGTGCTCGGGCAGGCCGAGCAGATCGAGCACGGTGGGCACGAGGTCGATCTGGCTGGCGAGCCGGGTGTCGGTGTGCGCGGTCAGATGCGCGGGCGAATACACGATCGCGGGAATGTGGTAATTCTCCGGCGGCAGACTCACGCGGCCCTTGCTCGACGCGCAGTGGTCGGCCACCAGCACGAACACCGTATCCTTGAACCAGGGCTTCGCGCGCGCCATCTCGATGAAGCGGCCCACCGCGTAGTCGGAATACTTCACCGCGCCCGGGCGGCCACGCGGCAGGTCGATGCGGCCTTCGGGGAAGGTGAACGGGGTGTGGTTCGATGTCGTCATCAGGTGCATCAGGAAGGGCTTGCCGCTGGCGGCGTCGCGGTCCATCTGCTCCAGCGCGTAGTCGTACAGGTGTTCGTCGGCCACCCCCCAGATGTTGCCGAAGCCGCGATGGCGCTCGGGGAACTGGCTGCGGTCGATCGGCTGGTAATGATTGCCGGCGAAATAGGCGTCCATGTTGTCGAAACGCGCGTAGCCGCCGTACATGAAGCGATTGACGTAGCCGTGGTCGGCCAGCACCGCGCCCAGGGTTTCCAGGTTCCGGTTGTGCTTGCGCCAGATGATCGAATGCCCGGGCAGCGGTGGAATGGCGAGCGACAGCGCCTCCAGTCCGCGCACGGTGCGGTTGCCGGTGGCGTGCAGGTTGGCGAGGAAGAGGCCTTCGCCGGCCAGGCGGTCGAGGTTGGGCGTGAGGCCCCGGGTATCGCCGCCGTGCGCCATGAAGCTGGACGACAGGCTTTCCAGCGTGACGATGACGACGTTCTTCGGCGGGGTGACGGAGACGATGCGCGGCAATGCCGCAACCGGTGCAGCTGCCGTCTGCGGGCGCGTGGCATAAAAATCGAAATAATCGATCTCGTTGTTGCCGAATGCGTAGGCCAGGCTGTACAGGCCGTTGGCGGAGAGCTCCTTCTGATATTCATTGGCGCCTTGCCGCGCATCCATCGACCACGCTGCGGACAGCCCGACGGCCACTGCCGCGCTCGCCAGCCAGACGGCGATCCGGGTGCTGCGACGCGCGGCGGGCTTGACGGCATGCTGCAGCCAGCCGCGGCTCGCCCACACCAGCGCCAGCGTGGCGACGGCCAGTGCGCCGAGCAGCGTGCCGACCGGAAAGCTTTCGCGGATGTTGCCGACCACTTCGCGCGTATAGACCAGATAATCCACCGCGATGAAGTTGAGGCGCACGCCGAACTCATCCCAGAAGAACCATTCGGCCATCGCGCCGAAACCCAGCGCAAAGAAGATCAGCGCCGCTACGGCCAGCACCATTCCGTGTCGCATGCGACCGGGGTGCCTGCGTGTGCCGAGCGCGCTTTCCAGCAACAGCACGGCAGGCAGCAGCAGGGCGAGCGTCACCAGGTCGAATGCCAGGCCGGTCCCCAGCACTGCGGCGGCCGAGGGAAATGTCAGTTGCGCTGCGTGCCAGGTCTGCGCGATCAGGACCCCGCGCAGCAGCGTATGCAGCAACAGGAAAGCCGCCGCCAGCCAGGCGGTCAGCGGATACAGCGCGACAAGGGATCGAATACGCGTAGCGGTCGTGGGATACATGGCGGTCCTCATTGAATGGAGGACAGCATCGCATCCGCAACTTAAGGCAGGCTTAAGGATCAATGGGCAGGATGCGCCCGTCGCCTGCCATGATGGCGGGACCGCGCCGCATCCTGTAACGTATCGTTTCATTTCCATCGACCGCTGGGCTCGCCCGATAGTGCTGCATACAACTTTCCGCTTCCTGATGCTCTGGTTCTTCGTCGCGCTGCAGACGATGGCCCCGTTCATCCATGCGCATGCAGGGGCGGTGCAGCTGAATCACGCGGGCTTTCTGCATGTACATCAGGGTGCGCACGGCGATGCCGCCTGGCACGTGGTGGCGGCAGACGAGCACGGCGCGGAGGTCGAGGTGGCGCAAGGCATGCCGCTGCGCAACGATACGCCGGTCCCGGCCGTTCCCCAGCCGCCTTACGCGGGTCTGTCGCTGCCACACACCGCTGCGGCAGCCCGTCCCGGCGCGGGCTTGCCGGCTCCCCCGCCATTGCACCTGGCGCTGCCCGACCACACCCTGCCCCACGCTTTAGCCCCGCCCCTGGCCTGATCGCCCATCGCGGCGCGTCGCCCTGACGCGCCTGCCTGCTTTTTTTGCATCCGGAGATCAACTATGGCCGCTGGCTTTCTTGCCGCTCGTATTCTTGTCGCCCCGATCGTCGTGTCGGCGCTGTTCGGTATTGCCTCCGCTGACGCGGCGGACGCCCTGACCCTGACCGCTGCCCAGAAAAAAAATCTGGGCATTGCCACCGTGGCTGCTGCCACCCAAACCGCCAGCCCGGCGCTCACCTATCCGGCACGGGTGACGCTGCCACCTGCCAGCGTGCGTGTCGTTGCCGCAGCCGGGGCGGGGCTGGTGACGCAACTCCATGTACAGGCAGGCGATACCGTCAAACGCGGCGTCCCGCTCGTTACGCTGTCGATGCCTGGACTCGCCGACGCCCAAAACGCATTGACGCAGGCGCGGCTGAAAGCGCAGCTCGCCGCCGGCAATGCCGCGCGCGACGAGAAACTCTACGGCGAAGGCCTAATCGCCGAATCGCGCCTGCGCGCGACGCAATCCGAAGTCCAGTCTGCGCGCGCCAGCCTGGCGGCCGCGCAGGCTGCCATCTCCCTGCTCGGTACCGGCAAGGTCTCCGGCAGCGCGATCACGCTCACCGCGCCGATGGCCGGCGTGGTGACGGAAAGCATGGCCGAGCCCGGCCAGCGGGTGGATGCCGGGATGGCGCTGGTGAAATTGGCCGACCTGTCGAAGCTGGCGCTGGAGATTCCGCTGAGCCCGGCGCAGGCGCGCCAGGTTGCCGTCGGCCAGTCGGTCACGGTGGCGGACAGCGCGGCCAGCGGACGCATCACGGCACTGTTGCCGCAGCTCAATGCTGCGCAAAGCGTGCTGGCGCGCGCCAGCCTCGCCGACCCGCAGAAGCTGCTGCGCCCCGGCCAGTCGGTGCAGGCTGCCATCGCCGGTGCACAGTCGGCAGGCGGCCTGGTCGTGCCGGCTGCCGCGCTGGTGTGGAAGGACGCCGAGCCCCACGTGTTTGTCGAGACGGCGCAGGGTTTCACGGCGACACCGGTGCAGCTCGTCCGCCAGAATGCCAGCCAGGCCGAGATCTCCGGCCTGGCCGAAGGCAGCCGCGTCGCCGTCAGGGGCGTGGCCGCACTCAAGGCCCAGTGGCTCGGGGAATGACATGCTGAACATCCTGACCGAATTCGCGCTGGCGCGACGCTGGCTGATGCTCGTGCTCGCGCTGGTGCTGGCCGGGCTGGGCGTGCGTGCATTCCAGCAGATTCCCATCGACGCCTTCCCCGACGTCTCGACCACCCAGGTCAAGCTGATCCTGAAGGCGCCCGGCATGACGCCGGAGGAGGTCGAGGCGCGCATCACCCAGCCGGTCGAAACCGAGCTGCTGGGCATTCCGCACCAGACCATCCTGCGCAGCCTGTCGAAGAACGCGTTGGTCGACATCACTGTCGATTTCGAGGAGGGCACCGACATCTACTGGGCGCGCCAGCAGGTGGCGGAACGCTTCGCCAACGTGAAGGGCGACCTGCCGGACAACGTGTCGGGCGGACTGGCGCCGATTTCCACGCCCTTGTCCGAACTCTTCATGTTCACCGTCGAAGGTCCGCTGTCGCTGGCGGAAAAACGCACCCTGCTCGACTGGACGATCCGGCCCCAGTTGCGTGCCTTGCCCGGCGTGGCCGACGTCAACACGCTCGGCGGCCGCGTGGCGACGTTTGCCGTGATTCCCGATCCGGCTGCGCTGGCCGCACGCGGCGTGAGCTACGGCGAATTGCGCACGGCGCTGGAAAGCAACACCCGCAACGACGGCGCCGGACGCGTCAACGAAGGCGAGGAGACCTGGGTGGTGCGCGTCAACGGCGGCGTCGCGTCGTTCGATGATCTGCGCCATATCGGCGTCAAGCACGTCGCCGGCGTGGTCGTCACGGTAGGCGACGTCGCGCGCGTCGAACTGGGCGAGATGACCCGCTACGGCGCAGTGACGCAGGACGGCAAAGGCGAAGCGGTCGAAGGCCTGGTGATCGGGCTCAAAGGCGTCAACGCCGGCGAGCTGATCCAGAACGTCAAGATCCGGCTCGCCGAGATTCAGGCCACGCTGCCCAAGGGCGTGACGATCTCGCCGTTCTACGACCGCGCGCAACTGGTCGACCGCGCCGTCGGCACGGTCAGCAAGGCGCTGCTCGAGGCGGCGGTGCTGGTGGTGATCCTGCTGCTGCTGTTCCTCGGCAACCTGCGCGCGGCCCTCGTGGTGGCGCTGATCCTGCCGCTGTCGGTGCTGGCGACGTTCGTGCTGATGCGCCAGTTCGGTCTGTCGGCCAATCTGATGAGCCTGGGCGGGCTGGCGATCGCGATCGGCTTGCTGGTCGACGCCGCGGTGGTGGTGGTGGAAAACATCGTCGCGCATCTCGCGCACGACCCGGAGAACACCAGCGAAACGCCGCTGCAACGCGTGCTGTGGGCGACGCAGGAAGTCGCCAGCCCTGTGACGTCCGGCATCGCCATCATCGCCATCGTGTTCCTGCCACTGCTGACGCTGGAGGGGCTCGAGGGAAAACTGTTCGCGCCGGTTGCGCTGACAATCGTGTTCGCCCTGGCGGCCTCGCTGCTGCTCGCGCTCACCGTGATCCCGGTGTTGGCTTCGCTGCTGCTGAAGCAGGCGGCGCACGAGGATCCGTGGCTGCTGCGCCGCGCGCAAGGCCTCTACACGCCGCTGCTCGGGCGTGCGCTGGCACGTCCGAAGCTCGTGTATGCAACGGCTGGGGTGCTGATGCTGGCGGCGATCGGGGTCTACCCGCTGATCGGCAAAACCTTCATGCCGGTGATGGACGAGGGCGACATCCTGGTGCAGCTGGAAAAGCTGCCGTCGATCAGCCTCGAGGAATCGGTCGCGCAGGACCTGCGGGTGCAGCAGGCGCTGCTGAAGAACGTGCCGGAGATCCGCCGCATCGTCGCGCGAGCCGGCGCCGACGAACTGGGGCTCGATCCGATGAGCCTCAACGACACCGATTCCTTCCTGGTGCTCAAGCCGATGGCCGAATGGCGCAAACCGGACAAGGAATGGCTGACCGGGGAAATCCGCCGCGTGGTCGACGGCTTCCCGGGCATCGCCTACAACTTCACCCAGCCGATCGACATGCGGGTTTCGGAAATGCTGACCGGTTCGCGCGGCGACGTCGCGATCAAGATCTTCGGGCCCGACCTCGCCACCCTCAACCGCCTGGCGGGCGAGATCTTTGCCGTGGTCGAGAAGATCCCCGGGGCGTCCGATGTCTACACCCAGCAGAACGAGGGCGTGCAGTATCTGCAGGCGGAAATCGATCGCGATGCGGCCGGCCGCTATGGCCTCAGTGCCGACGACATCGCCGTGCTGCTGCGCACGCAACTGGAGGGCGAGATCATCGGCACGATCCAGCAGCAGGGGCGGCGGGTTCCGCTGCAGCTGCGCGGACCTCAAAGCCTGCGCGAGTCGCCGGATGCTCTGCAGGCGATCCGCCTGACGCTGGCGGATGGCCGCGAAATCAGCCTCGACCAGGTGGCGCATCTCAAGCGCACCAATGGCCCGGTCGCGGTGAAGCGGGAGAACGCCGCGCGCTTCACCGTGGTGCAGAGCAACGTCGCCGGGCGCGATCTGGTGAGCTTCGTCACCGACGCGCAGGCCGCGGTGGCCGCGCAGGTCAAGCTGCCGCCCGGCTACGGCGTCGCCTGGGGTGGTCAGTTCGAGAACCAGCAGCGTGCCGCGCAGCGCCTGATGATCGTGGTGCCGGTGGCGCTGCTGCTGATCGGCTTCCTGCTCTACGTCACCTTCGGCGATGCGCGCCAGGCGCTGCTGGTCATGATGAACGTGCCGCTGGCGCTGATCGGCGGCATCTTCGCGCTGGCGGCGTCGGGAGAGTACCTGTCGGTGCCCGCCTCGGTCGGCTTCATCGCGCTCTTGGGCATCGCGGTGCTGAACGGCGTGGTGCTGGTCAGCCATTTCAACCAGCTGCGCAACCAGGGCTTGAGGGGCGACGCCGTGGTGCGCGACGGCGCGCTGCGGCGCCTGCGCCCGGTACTGATGACAGCGAGCATCGCCGCTTTCGGCCTGGTGCCGCTCTTGTTCGCCAGCGGCCCCGGTTCCGAGATCCAGCGCCCGCTCGCCATCGTCGTCATCGGCGGCCTGGTCAGCGCCACCCTGCTGACGCTGGTGGTGCTGCCGCTGCTGTATCGCCAATTCATTCTGAAAGGAGAACGTGCATGAATGCCGTTCACAGCCTGGCCCTTGCCCTGGCGCTGGCGTTTGCCGCTCCCGTGCACGCCGATTATTTACCCGATCCCGCAGCTGCCGAAGCCGCGCTATGGGCGTCGCCCATGGTGGCGCAGGCGCGCGGCGAGTTCGCTGCGCAAACGCTGAAAAGCCAAGGCCTGCAGCACGGACAGGCGGAATGGGCGGTGAGCGCGGATGTCGCCCAGCGTCGGATCCAGACCACGCTGCGCGAATCTCAGGCCGAATGGGGCGTGGCGCTGTCGCGCCCGCTGCGGCTGCCGGCAGTCGCTGCAGCGGACCGCACGCTCGCCGGCGCGCTGACGGCGCATGCCGAGGCGAATCTCGGCGAAGCCTTGCACGAAAGCGGGCGGCAATTGCTGACGCTGTGGTTCGACGGGCTGAACGAAGCCAGCCAGACGCAAATGTGGCAGGCGCAACTGCAGCTGGCCGAACAGCAGCTTGAAGCCGTGAACGCGCGGATTCGGCTTGGCGAGGCGCCGCGCGCCGAGCGCGCCAATGCCGAAGCCGCGCTGGCCCAGGTCCGCCTGCAGCAGCAGCAGGCCGGCCTGCGCATGCAGCAGGCGCACAGCCGCCTGCTGGCGCAGTTTCCCGCCCTGCCGTTGCCGCCGGATCGAGGGTTGCCGCAGCCGGTACCGCCGGCCGGATCGGCGGATGCGTATGTCGACGCCGTACTGGAACACAACCACGAGCTGGCACGTGCGCGCCGTCAGGCCGAGGTGTTGCAGGCCGAAGCGCGGCAGCTGGCGAAGCGGCGCAACGTCGACCCCAGCATGGGCGTGTTCTACAAGAACGAGGCGGGGGGCGACGAGCATGTGCTGGGCCTCAACGTCGGCCTGACGCTGCCGGGTGCGGCGCGGCGTTACAACCAGCAGGCGGCCGAGCAGTTGAGCGCCACTGCGCAGGATGCCGCGATGCGGCTGGAGCAGCGATTGCGTCAGGAAGCACGGGCCGATTTCGAGGCGGCGACGGCGCATGCCGCCAACTGGCAGCAGGCCGAGCGCGCCGCACAGGCGCTGGAGGAATCTGCGCGCCTCGCCGCCCGGGCCTACAGCCTCGGGGAAGGCGATCTCGATCAGGTGTTGCTCACGCGCCGGCTGGCGCTCGATGGACGCGTGCAGGCACGGCTGGCGCAGGTCGCCGCGCTGGCGGCAGACGCCCGGCTGAAACTGGATGCGCACGAACTGTGGCCGCTGGACGTGCATGCGGACGACGCGCATGCGCATCCGTAGGCATTGCGGAAACCCTCCGCACGTATCGCGAAGGCATCAAGCGCTGCTAAGGGCGGGGCGTGCCAATATCCTGGCAGCCCCATGCTCAGGGTGTGGCGGGCGCGGGGGTGGCCGTGGGGGCGGCAGGGGCTGAGGTACTGTGGCTCATGCGGTGTGCTTCTTCCTGCATCGCCGCGATCTGTTCGGGCTTCAGCTGCCACACCAGGCTGTCGCGTGCCTTGGCGGCGGCATCCACGCCCTGCGCGGCGGCAAGGTTGAACCACAGATAGGCACGTGCCTTGTCGATCGCGGTGCCGGTTCCGTAACGGTAGAGCTCGCCCAGGCTGTACTGCGCCTTGGCGTAGCCGCGTTTCGCGGGCTTTTCGATCCAGCTGAAAGCGGCCTTGTAATCCTGCACCACGCCGCGACCCCGCAGCAGGGCGAGGCCATACTGGTATTCCGCTTCGGCCAGGCCCTGCTTCGCCGCCAGCGCAAACCACTTCGCGGCCTCCTTGTCGTTCTGCACCACGCCGTCCCCTTCGGCATAACGCATGCCGAGCTGCAGCTGGGCATCGGCATCGCCTTGCGCCGCGAGGCTGTGCGGCAGGCTTTCCGGAATGTGCCCGGTTGGCGGGATCGCTTGTTGATCGAGCGCCAGCCAGGCCGTGGCGCCGATCAGCACGCCGACGCCGAGCAGCAGCAGCAGGGGCTTGAACGGATTGAACACCCAGAAGCGGTGCTTGCAGTCACGGCAGCGTAGCGGCGTGTGCAGCAGCAGGTGACGCACGCCGTCGTGGGCATGCAGGGTGCCGCTGCGTATCTTGTCGCTCCCGCATTGCGGGCAGACGCGTGACACGGCGCGGTCTAGCGCGACTGCGCGGCCATGTAATCGACTGCGGCCTTGACGTCGGCATCGGCCAGCGAGGGGTTGCCCCCCTTGGCCGGCATGGCACCCTTGCCGCGCAGGGCGACGCCATAGAGGGTTTCCATGCCTTGCGCCAGACGCGGGTTCCATGCCGCGGCATCGCCGATTTTCGGTGCGCCTGCCACGCCCTTGTCGTGGCAGAACGCGCAGGCCTGGCGATAGATTTGCTGACCATGCGTGAGGTCGGTGGCGGGCGCCTTTGCAGCGGGTGCGGGCGCGGCCGGGACAGCGGGTTTGGCTGCAGGTGCGGCTTCACTGGGCGCTGCGGCCGGAGGCGTCGCTACAGCAGGCGTCGCAGGCGCGGCATCGGGCATCGCCGGGGCGGCTTCGGGTGGCGGGGTGTCGACGACCGGCGCAACCGGTTCGGGCGCCGGGGTCTCGACCACAGCCGGCTCGCTGGCAGGCGCGGGGGTATCTTCAGACTTGCCGCAGGCAAGCAGGGATGCGGCTGACGCGATAATCAGAAAAGTGGCTGCGTAGTTCATGCGTATTCCCCTCGGGTACCTGAAAACGTCTGTTCGCGCAGGCGGGCTGCATGCCGCAGAGCCCGTCGTGACTTATTGTTTTTTGTCGCTCTTGTCGCTCTTGTCGCTCTTGTCGCCTTCTGCCGAAGGTGCGGCGGCAGCGGGGGCGGCCGGTTCCGGCGCCTTGAACTTGGCGCCGCCCGAGTTGGCCAGGTAGGCCACGGCGCGTGCCATTTCGATGTCGGACAGATCGCCGTCGCCGCCGCGCGGAGGCATCTGGCGGATGCCTTCGATCGCGTGCTTGACCAGGGTGTCGTAGCCCTGACCGAGGCGGCCGGCCCAGTCGCCCTTGCTGTCGAACTTGGGGGCGCCCAGCGCGCCCGAGCCATGGCACGAGGCGCACACGGCGTCATAGACTTCCTGGCCTGATTTTTCGACCCGGGGCGCATTGGCGTCGAGGGCGGCCAACTGCGCAAAAGGCTTGATGCGCTTGAGCGTCGCCTTTTGCGCAGCGTCGCTGGCGGTGTCGGGCTGGTGCGTATCCTGGATGCTCAGCACCAGCTGGACGATGAGGAAAATGGCCAGCAGGGGCGCGAACAGCCCGGCAAGAACGGAAATGATGATTTCCTGCGGGGTGGCTTGAGTCATCTTGGCGTGCGTATCGGCCATGAAAATTTCCTTAGGGGGGTGGCATCGAAAGCCGGGATTATAAGGAAAGCCACCCCGACAGGAAAGGGCGACAGGCCTGCCGGATGGACGCCATTTGGCAAACCGGCTATGCTTCGCACCTCCCAGGAGCCCACACACTCCATGCGCCCGTAGCTCAGCTGGATAGAGTACTGCCCTCCGAAGGCAGGGGTCGTGCGTTCGAATCGCGCCGGGCGCGCCACAACATTCTCAGGTCACACACCGCTTCAGCCCTTGTCCCGCAAAGGTTTAATCTCCGTACGGCGGGGTTAAACTGTGGGCTGGCGTCAATTACGAGTGCTTCAATCATGGCCATACCCACCCCCACCGATATCAAACTGCACCAGGCTTCGCACAAGCTGGAAATTGCATTCACCGACGGCGCGCGTTTCGAGCTGCCGTTCGAGTTTCTGCGCGTCTATTCGCCGTCCGCCGAAGTGCGAGGCCACGGCCCCGGACAGGAAGTGCTGCAGGTCGGCAAGCGCGACGTGCTGATCAACGCTGCCGAGCCGGTCGGCCTGTACGGCATCAATTTCTTCTTCTCCGACGGCCACGACACCGGGATCTATTCCTGGGAATACCTGTACGACCTGGGTGTGAACCAGGCCGCGCTGTGGGATGAATACCTCAAGCGCATGGAAGCCGCCGGCGCTTCGCGCGACCCCGGCATCGCCAAAATGTTCGAGCAGCGTCCCAAAGGAAAATGATCCTCGCGCACGTCATGCCGGAACGGCCTGCCATGCTCAGCGCGCCCCACGGGGCGCGTTTTGTTTGGGCGCGTCGCAGATGACGCTCGCGGCCGCCATCGCCGAAACGATTGCCGCGGCAACCGGCGCCCCGTGTGGCGCGGTGACGCTGCGCGCCGTTGGCGGGGGCGACATCAGTCAGGCCTTCCGCGTGAACGCCGGCGCGCGCAGTTTTTTCGTCAAGGCGAATCGCGCGGAGCGCTTGCCCATGCTGGAGGCCGAGGCCGACGCGCTGCATGCGCTCGCCGCCACCTGCAGCGTGCGCGTACCGCAGCCGCTGGGTTGGGGCACGGCGGAAGCGCAGTCGTTTCTGCTGCTGGAATATCTGGAACTGCACGACAGAGGCGATGCCGCGCGGCTGGGGATGCAACTGGCGCAGTTGCATCGTGCGCCGCAGAGCCGTTTCGGCTGGGCGCACGACAACTGGATCGGCAGCACGCCGCAGCCCAACGGCTGGCAGCACGACTGGATCGCGTTCTGGCGTGACCGGCGGCTCGGCTTTCAGTTGAAGCTGGCGTCGCAAAACGGTTATGGCGGCGCGTTGCAGCGCGACGGCGAGGCCCTGCTTGCCCGTCTCGAAGCCTTTTTCGACGGCTATGTACCGGTTCCCTCGCTGCTGCACGGCGATCTCTGGGGCGGCAATCACGGCTATCTCAATGATGGCACGCCGGTGATTTTTGACCCGGCCGTCTACGTCGGCGACCGCGAATGCGACCTCGCGATGAGCGAGCTGTTCGGCGGGTTTGCGCCGGATTTTCATGCCGCCTACCGTGAAGCCTGGTCGCTCGATGCAGGTTATGCGGTGCGCCGCACACTCTACAATCTGTATCACATTCTCAATCACGCCAACCTGTTCGGCAGCGGCTATGCGGCGCAGGCGCAGCGCATGATGGCGCAGTTGCTGGCCGAGATTCGCTGAAGGCTATTGGTTCGCCAGCGAACGCAGGGTCGGCACGGCAAGTCCGAAGGTGTCGGCGTGGGCGAGCGCGCGCGCCAGTCGTGCCG
>JADFDN010000003.1 GCA_018262815.1 Thiobacillus sp. | reverse complement strand
GAAATCGCCGAAATCCTCGGGTTGTCGATGCTCACCGTCAAGAACCACCTGCGCCACGCGATGAAGAAGCTCGTCGTCCGCACCCGCGGCCAGGCCGTCGCCAAGGCCATCGGGCTGGGATTCCTGCGCGCGCAGGGTTTCCGCGGCAACGTGGAATAGAGCGCCCGCGCGTTGCGCGGGCTTCAAGATTCAAGTTGCAAGATGCAAGGTTTCAGCGGGGCGAACGACTTGATGTCTAGCCACAAATACCTTGCAACTTGAATCTTGAGCCTTGAAGCGCGTGCCGCCGGCACGCGCGCTCTATGTTTCCGGATGAGCCATCCGGCTCACTTTTTACCGCCTCGCCTCCCCATCGGGTGTCATCCCCGTTCCCTAAAGTTCCCCTGTCCGTCGTTACACGGGCTCGATTTCCGGTTGGTTTGCCGCGTGCCGGCAGACCTGCCCCACAGGGGGGCGGAAAGCATTGAAAACTTTCTGGGTACTTAAAAGAGGAGCACTACATGAAACTCAAGATGATCGCCCTGGCCGCCATGCTGGCCGCGGGGTCCGCCAACGCTGCCATCGACACCGGCCTTGCTTCCGGCAACGGCGAACTGATGCTGAACCTGAAATGGAAGGACACCGCCTTGGCTGACGGCAACCAAAGCGTCTCGGCTGCCTTCGACCTGGGCATCACCATGGACTACGCCGTGGCCAACTTCAACACCGCCGGCTACAGCCAGTCGTGGGACCTCGGCAGCTACGGCAGCGCTTTCAGCACCTTCACCAGCGCAGCGGTCATGGCCAATGCCGAAATGAACGTGTTCGCGCTCGACGGCACCGAAACCGCAGGCGCACCTGGCGAGAAGCGTCTCATCTCCACCACCAACGGCATCAACGCAACCGGTACCTCGCTGTCCCTGTTGGCCAGCTCGATCCCGGCGAACGGCAACTTCAATGACATTTTCGGTAACGTCACGGTCACCAACTTCCTGGTCGCAGTGAACGGTTCGGCCAGCCATAGCAGCGACGCCAACGGTGCCAGCAATGCCGATGCCACCAGCGGCAACGCGTGGTTCGACAACGGTACCGGCATGGAGAAGTTCGCCAACCTGTCCGGCTTCGACAGCACCAACAAGTTTGACGGCACCTATGGCGCCGGCACCGGCGTTCTGTCCGGCCAGGCCAAGGCCCTGCCGTTCTACATGCTGGTCGCCAGCAGCACCGACCCCTTCGGTAAGGCGACCATGACCCCGTTCGGCTTCGACGTCGACGGCGACGGCGTGGTCGAGTTCGACAACAACGGCGCAGTTGCCGGCGGCACGAGCGAATACGGCCTGTGGACCCTGCAGGGCAGCACGCTGACCTACTCGGTCGCCGCTGCGGTTCCGGAAGCCGAAACCTACGCCATGATGCTGGCCGGTCTGGGCCTGGTCGGCTTCATGGTTCGCCGCCGCAAGTCCATCTAAGTCAAGCAGTTATTCCAGTTGTGGATCGGGCGCCCTCGCGGGCGCCCGGGCCCGGCTGACTCTTCGAAACGAAAGGAATCGCAATGAAACTGAAGCAAATCGCCCTGGCCGTCGCCGCCACCTGCGTCGCCGCCCCCTCGTTCGCCTTGACCCCCGCCGATATCGACGGCTCCACCGTGCAGCTGTGGATTTCCGGCGCCACCGCGCCCACCAAGTCGGTGTATGCCGCTGTTCGCTCGCTGTGTGCGGACAATGACGCCGACGGCAATGCCGACGACCTGCACGTCTATCTCGAGAAGAATCCCGCTGACGCAGCTGACCAGGTGCCCGGCAAGTCCGCCGCCGGCAAGTTCGCCGCCTACGCCTGCACCATGGGCCCGCTCGCCGGTTCGCTCGACGGCGTGAAGACCGTCGTCTACCACACCTTCGATGCCGGTTCGTTCGAAGCCTACACCCCGCACCTGTTCCTGGCTGGCGAAGTGCATCCCCTGGTTCCCGCCACCCTGTCCCGCCTGAACGACATCACCGCCGGCGGCAGCACCTGTGTCACCGGCCTCGCGCCCAATACCTTCGTCGGCTGCGGCAAGGGGCCTGTTGCGCTGGCGTCCAACGTTGACCTGTTCAGCACCCCGACCCTGCCGCAGGGCGGCTATTCCGACACCGAGTACACGCTGAACCAGCTGAACCTCGGCATCTCGAAGAGCCTGGGCGACATCGGCTACGAAGCTCCCACCAACGTCGGCCAGGGCTTCGGTCTGGCGGTGAGCTATCCGCTATACGCCGAACTGCAGAAAGCGCAGGGCTTCATCGCCACCACCGCCGCCGATGGCGAAGCTTGCGACGGCAACTATGCTGTTTCCTGCCAGCCTAGCATCAATCGCCAGAAGTACTCCTCGCTGGTCTCCGCCGCTGGCGTGACGAACAAGGATGGCAGCCTGCTCGGTGCTCCCGCGAATTCGGTGATCAAGGTCGAGCGCCGCGTCGGCACCTCGGGCACGCAGTCGTCGTCCAACGCCTTCTTCCTGAATACGCCCTGTGCCACCGGCTTGCCTGGTGGTGCGAAGTCACCCGCTGGTACCAACACCGCCGGCACGACGTCCTACAACGGCGGCAAGGTGCTGGTGCGCTCCAACAACGGTTCGGGTGACGTCAAGACCCAGCTGACCGCTGCCTCCACCGCCGGCGAACTGGCGATCGGCGTGCTGTCGCTGGAAAACGTGCCGAGCGTCTCCGAGAAGTTTGCCTTCGTCAAGGTCAACGGCGTGTCGCCCAACGTCGACGCGAAGCAGCGTCAGACCGCCATCGACGGCGACTACGAGTTCTGGTACGAGCTGGTGGCCTTCACCGCCAACGACGCCTTCTCCGAAGGCGCCGACCTGATCAACGGCACCGTGATCGCGCTGGGCGACCCCAGCATCACCGACCTGACCGGCCTGTTCGTCACCAAGGCTGCCGGCGTCACCGGTGCCAACGTGTCGAAAGGTGCCAAGCTGGGCAACGCCTGCTCGCCGGCGATCCAGTAAGTATCGAAGCAACCGGGCGGTGCAATGCCGCCCGTCGATGTTCGGGACAGTCCTTCGGGGCTGTCCCCTTTGCTTTTTTGATGAGGGCATCTGCACAAGCCGGCCGGGAAGGGTGGTCGGCAGGCTTGTGCAGATGGGTCCTGATGTGGTGAACGATGAATAAAACGTTGTGGATGTGGGGCTTGCTGGCGGGCATGGGGCTGAACGGATGGGGGGCGGTTCATGCGCAGGAGGCCGCCCCTGCCGTTGCGGATAGTCCCAAGCCGGCGGAGACCCGCGAGCCGGAAGCCCGTTTCGACGTATTCGAATATCGAGTGGAGGGCGCGACGCTGTTGCCTGTGACCGTCGTCGAGCAGGCGGTGTATCCGCATCTCGGCGAAAAGAAAACCCTGAGCGACGTGGAACAGGCACGCGAAGCGCTGGAGAAGACCTACCACGGAGCGGGTTATCTCACCGTGCTGGTGAGCATCCCGCAGCAGAAAGTGGACGGCGGAGTCGTGCGGCTGGACGTGACCGAGGCGCCGGTGGACCGACTGCGCGTGGTCGAGTCGCGCTACTTCAGTCTGGGCGAGATCAGGGCCGGCGTGCCGGAACTGGCCGAGGGCACGGTGCCTAACTTCCCGCAGATGCAGAAGGAACTGGCGGCGCTGAACCGCAGCGGCGACCGCCGCATCACCCCGGTACTGCGCCCCGGCAAGACGCCGGGTACGGTCGAGGTCGACCTCAAGGTGCAGGACCGGCTGCCGCTGCACGGCAGCGTGGAGCTCAACGACCGCTACAGCCAGGACACGACCCGCACGCGTCTGTCAGCCAGCCTGCGCTGGGACAACCTGTGGCAGAAGCAGCACGGCCTCGGCCTCACCGTGCAGACCGCGCCCGAGAACACCGACGAAAGCCGGGTATTCGCCGCTAACTACACATGGCCGCTGGCATCGGGCAATTACCTGGCCTTGTATGGCGTGCTGTCCGAATCCGACGTCGCCGCCGTCGGCACGCTCAACGTGCTGGGCAACGGCACCATTCTTGGGGCGCGCTACATCGTTCCGCTGCGCAGCCGCAGCGAGGGATTCTTTCACACCGCGACGCTGGGGGTGGACTACAAGGACTTCGACCAGTCGGTCGCGCTGATCGGCGGGGGGGATTTCAATACGCCGATCACCTACCTGCCGTTCACCCTGGGCTGGGATGGCACCTGGCTTGACGAAGGGCGCAGCACCAAGGTCGGCATGGCGTTCAATTTCCATCTGCGCGGACTGGTCGCAGACGAGCAGGAATTCGCCGACAAGCGTTTCAAGGGACGCTCCAATTACGCCTACCTGCGCGGCACGTTTTCGCACGAGGAAACGTGGCCGGCTGGCTGGGGGCTGGCCGCGCGCGGCAGCCTGCAGCTCGCCGGACAGCCGCTGATCTCGAACGAACAGTTCGCCATCGGCGGCGTCGACACCGTGCGCGGCTATCTCGAATCCGCTGCGCTGGGCGACAACGGCGTGGCATTCAGTCTGGAGGCGACGACGCCCAATTTCGCGAAGCGCCTGGCCGATTCGATCGATGGCCTGTACCTGCTGGCCTTCGTCGATGGCGGCTATGTGCATGTGCGTGAACCGATCACGGCTGTGGACCGAACCACCCTCGCCGGCGCCGGAATCGGAATGCGTCTGAAGGGATGGCACGGAGTCTCAGCGGGGATCGATTGGGCGGTGGCGTTGAAGGATCTGGGCGATACCGAGCGCGGCGACAGCCGGGGGCATTTCAGGCTGGGCTACGAGTGGTGAATCGGATGAGCCGATCGGCTCATCCAGGATGACACAGGCAAGACGTGCCTCAAGGTTAAGGTAGCCAGGATGAACGCACGCGGTCTTTTGGCACACTGGCACGCATAGGGAGAACTCATGAATCGCAACCGCTATCGGCTGGTTTTCAACACGACTTTGGGCATGATGGTGCCGGTCGCGGAAACTGCGCGCAGACAGGGCAAGACCGCGAGCGGCCTGGCGCTGGCCGGGGCGCTGCTGGCGAATCCAGTGTGGGGAGCGGAGCTTCCGGTGCCGAGCGTCAATTTTGCGGCACCAGGAACCACTGCGAGTTATCAGGCGAGCGGCACGCAGGCCTATATCAATCAGGTTGGCAATAAGGCCATTGTCAATTTGCAGACGGGCAACATCAGTGCCGGGCACGATCTACAGGTGCGCCAGGTAGATGATCTCATTACAAAAAATCTGGTGCCGAATGCTGTTTTTTCGCTGCTGGCCCGCATCCATGATACTAACCCCACCATTATTGCAGGCAGCATTTCGCAGGCTGCCGGGCAGAAGGCCAACGTGATCCTGGTCAACAGCAACGGCATCGCCTTCATGGGCGGATCGCAGGTAAATCTGAACAGCCTCACCGCTTCGACGCTCAACATTGCCGACAGCTTCATTACCGATACCCTGCTGACCACGGACGGCCAACCGCAATTCGAACACGCGCTGGACGGCGGCGAGGGGCGCGGCTTCATCAAGGTATTCGAGAACGCGAAAATCAGCGCGGGCAGCCAGGGCCGGGTGATGCTCATCGCACCGACCGTGGTCAACAAGGGCACGGTCGAGGCGCCGGACGGGCAGGTGGTGATGGCGGCGGGGTCGAAGGTCTTCCTGCGGACTGCCGCGGCCTATGGCGACGAAAACGTGCGCGGCCTGCTGGTCGAGGTCGACAGCCCGGCTAGCCTGACGGATTTCGACACGGCCAATCCGGACGTGAAGGATGGACAGGTCGATGGCGCGACGGTCAGCCTGACGAACGCCGCGGAAGACAAGCTGGGCCATGCCATCAACCTGGGCGAGCTCACGTCGCCGCGCGGCAACGTGACCATGGTGGGCTATGCGGTCAACCAGCAGGGCATCGCACGCGCAACCACGTCGGTGGTGGCGAATGGTTCGGTATATCTGCTGGCCAAGGACCGCACCGCGCTTCCCGCTTCGATTCCCGATCAAACCCGTACCGGCAGCCGCTCGGAACGCGCGGGGCGCGTGGTGCTGGGTGCGGACAGCCTGACCGAGGTGCTGCCTGACGTGGCGGATGCGACGGGTGCGCTGGATGGGTCGACCGGGCAGGGGTTGCCGGCCAAATCGCAGGTGCAGGTGCTGGGGCAGGATATCCGCATGGAGGGGGGCGCGGTCATCGACGCGCCGTCGGGCGAGGTGAATCTTGTCGCCATGGACCGGCCGGCGGATGCGAGCCTCAACGCCAGCAATCCGTTCAAACAGATCGGCGGCGTGTCGGCCAATGCACGCGTGCACATCGCGGACGGCGCGCGCATCAACGTGGCCGGCCTGGAAAACGTCCAGGTCTCGGCTGCGCGCAACAGCGTGGAAGTCGAGCTGCGCGGCGACGAACTGAAGGATTCCGCCGTCAATCGGGAAGGCGCCCTGCGTGGCGAGACGGTCCATGTCGACATCAATCGCGCGCTGGCCAATGCCAATTCCGGCAAGTCGACGCTCATCGCGAAGGACAGCCTGGAAAGCTATCAGGCGAAACTCGAACGCACTGTCGCCGAGCGTTCCACCGCCGGCGGCACGGTCAATATCGCTTCGCAAGGCGAAGCGATTCTGGAAAGCGGCGCGGTCGTCGACCTGTCGGGCGGCAGCCTTCTCTACACGCCGGCGAACGTGAAAACGACGCTGCTGTCGAGCGGCGGGAAGCTGGTCGATATCGCGGACGCCAACGCCGAAACGCGTTATGACGGCATCGCCACCCGCTTCGTCAAGGATTATGGGCGCTGGAACCGCAAGGAGGTGATCGACCTCGGGCAGAGCTATCGCTACGACCCGGGCTACGTCGAAGGCAAGGATGCCGGCGCATTGCAGGTGCTTGGCATGGGCGCGACGGTGATGCAGGCCGACGTGATCGGCCGCACGACGGCCGGCGAATTGCAGCGCGATGCCGGGCAGATTCCGGCCGGCGCGCGTCTGCGCCTGGGCAGCGATGCCGTGGCCGGAGATTACAAGCTCAATCAGCAAATCGACATCAGCAGCACGGCGGCCACCCTGCCCAGGAGCTTCGGCTTTGGCGACGCTTTGCCTGCCGAACTGAAAACCGTTCTCGGACTCAATCCGTCGAGCGTGGGAGCGGGCAAGATCGCGCAGCTGGAAATATTCAGCAACCAGGCGGCCGGGGTCCGCGAGGCACTGCGCACGCCCGATGGAGGCAGCGTGAAAATCACCGCGCGCAGCGTGGACGTGGCGGCCGACGTCACCGCGCAGGGAGGGAACATTGCGTTCAATGCCCGGGCCAACCAGGCGGGCGGAACCATTCCCCTGAGCACGCTGAATGTCGCGGTCGGGGAAGGCGTCAGCCTGTCCGCGCGCGGCGAATGGACCAACCAGTCGCCCGGTACCGGTACGCCCGCGTCGACCGGCGCCCGCATCGACGGCGGCAGCATCACGCTGTCTGCGGTGAACGATGTCGAGCTCGGCGAAGGCTCGCATGTCGACGTCACGGGCGGCGGCCGCCTCAAGGCGAACGGAAAGATCGACGGCGGCAAGGGCGGCGCAATCGAACTGGAGGCCAATGCCGGTGTCGAGGCCACGAGTCTGCAAACCGGCGCGGTCAGGCTTGCGGGCGAACTGAGCGGCTATGGCCTGGCGCAGGGCGGCAGCCTGAGCGTGTCCTCGGGCAGGATTCAAATCGGCGGCATAGAAGACACGACGGCGGGCGCGCTCAATCTGGACAGCGATTTCCTCGGACGCGGCGGCTTCGCCGACATCGAATTGACCGGCCGCGACGGCGTGACGGTGGCCGACGGCGTTTCGCTTGCGCCGGTTCAGCAGACGCTGGAATTGACTCCCGGCTATGCACTGCAGGCGAGCGGCCAGCCGATCGAGGCGTTTTCCAAACGGACCGTACTCGATCCGCGCTTGCGCAAACCGGTGAATCTGGCGCTCACGGCCGATTCGGTTGCACGCGGCGACGTGCGAATCGGGGCAGGCGCCCGTATCGAGCTCGACGACAAGGCACGCATCGCGATCAATGCGGCGCATCGCATCGAGATACAGGGAACGCTGCGCACCCACGGCGGCGACATCTCGGCCACGCTCAGCCGCAGCACGGATCAGACCTTCGATCCGGCCAGCGCGATCTGGCTGGGCGAGCAGGCAGTACTGGATACATCGGGTGTCGCGCGGACCTATACGGACAGCCGCGGACTGACTCAAGGCGAGGTGCTGTCCGGCGGCACGGCCGCGCTCAATGCGAAGAGCGGCTATGTCGTGACCCGGGCCGGCTCGAAAATCGACGTCTCGGGGGCAGCCCCGGTGCGGCTCGACGTGCGCAACGAGGCGGGGGGACTGGGCCGGGACGTCGGCAGCGACGCAGGTTCGATTGCGGTTGTCGCGCGCGAGGGCGCATTGCTGGATGGCACGCTGTCGGCCCGCGCGGGCAGCGCGTCCAATCGCGGCGGATCCCTCGGCCTGACTCTGGGCGATAACGCGACGCCGTCGGGAGCAGGCTACCCGACCGGTCAACGTTCGATCAGCCTGGCGGACGCGGTTCCGTCCCAGGCGACGGGCCTGGTGCCCGGCGGCGCAATCCCGGACCCGGTGAACGGCCAGACCAGACTGGGTGCGGCGGCGCTGGAAGCAGCCGGATTCGACCGCATCTCCCTCAAGAGCCGTGACGCGATCCGGCTCGAGAACGGTCTCGATCTGGGGGGCGGCCGCGCGCAGCCTCTACGCGAGGTGATCCTGGATAGCCCGCGCATCGAGACGGCCGGCGGCGATGCCTCGCTGCAGGCCGATGTCCTGCGCCTCGGCAACTACGATGAAGACCGTCAAAGCGTGATCAATACGCCGACGACCGGCAGCGGCACGTTCAAGGCCGATGCGCGTCTGCTTGAACTGGCGGGCAACCAGACCCTGACCGGCATGGCGCGCGCCGAACTCACGGGCGAGCAGGAAATCCGGCTGGCCGGGGTGAGCGTCAATTCGCAGCGTCCCGCCGGCACGCTTCAAAGCGCGGCCGACCTGGCCTTCCACGGCGCGGTGATTGCGCCCGCGACCTATGTGCAGCACACCCTGTCGGCACCGGGGCAACGGGTCGAATTCACCCGCAATACGAACAGCCCGCTCCAGCCGCTGTCTGCGCTGGGCAGCGTCAAGATCGAGGCGGCCGACATCATCCAGGACGGCAACCTGTGGGCGCCGTTCGGCCAGATCGAACTCGCGGCGAGCGGATCGCTCGTGTTCAAGGACGGCAGTCTCACCTCGGTTGCAGCCGCACCCGGCAGCCTGACGCCTTTCGGCAGGGTGGTGAACGGACAGGATTGGGTCTATGCAATCGGGTCGAAGTTGCTCGAGCAGGATGCGCTCGCTGAAAAATCGATCCGCACCCAGGGCGCGACGATCGACATGCAGGCGGGAGCGAAGCTCGACCTCTCGGGCGGCGGAGACCTGCAGGCGTACGAATTCACCGTGGGACCGGGGGGCGCGCGCGATATTCTTACCGATGCGAACACCTATGCCATCGTTCCGGGCGACCAGCATGGCTTCGCACCCGGCGACGCGCAGGAAAATTTCGACCGTGCCAGCGGCGAGGCGGTCTACCTGAGCGGCGTTCCGGGGCTTGCCGACGGCGTCTATACCCTGTTGCCGGCACATTACGCTTTGCTGCCCGGCGCCTACGCCGTCAAGCTCGATACCGGCCTCAATGTGATGCCGGGCCAGGCCTACAGCCGCCAGGACGGCGTGCGCATCGCGGCGGGTTACGTGACCGATACGCGTGCCGGCGCGCCGAAGGATGCGAACTGGCAGGGCGTGCAGGTGATGACACACGACCAGGTGAGGGCGCGCTCCGAGTTCACCCTGACCCGTGCCTCGGATTTCTTTGCGGACAGCCGCAACCGTCCGCAGGATGCCGGGCTGCTGTCGGTGAGCACCACCGGCAGCGGCAAGGATGCGTTGAAGCTCGATGCGGTGTACGACCTCGCGGCAGGCGAGGGCGGGCGCGGCGCGCTGGTGGACATCAGCGCGCTGAAACTGGCCATCGCCAGCGGCACGTCCGAGGGGATCGCATCGGATGCCGTCGTGCTCGACGCCGGCAAGCTTAATGCGCTGGGCGCGGAAAGCCTGTTCATCGGCGGAACGCGAACCGTCGGCAGCGATACCACGACGCTGACGGTCGGCGCCGACAGCGTGACGCTCGCCAACGACGCGAGCCACGCGCTGAAGGCCGGGGAAGTCCTGCTGGCGGCCCGGGATACGCTCGCGCTCGAATCGGGCAGCGCAATCGATGCGCAAGGTCCGACAGGCGATGCCGGGCATTATGAAACGGCTGGCAACGGCGTGCTCGTGCGCGCGGCATCCACGCGCGCCAGCTTTGCGCGTACCGGCAGTCCGGACCGCAGCCAGGGCACACTGAGCGGTGCGACCGACAGCACGGTGATCGCCGCCGACTCGATTATGCTCGACGCGACGAAGGACAATGCCTTCAAGGGGGCGACCCGGTTCGAACGTCAGGAAACCGTGGATGGCGTCGAGGTCAGGACCCCCGCCGCGGGCAACCTGGCAGTGGGGGCCAGCCGCATCAGCTTCGGCAATGCGCCGGTGGGCAGCGAAGGATTCACCTACACGCAGGACGAACTGGATGCCATCGATCTGGCCGAACTGACACTCACCAGTTATTCCACCTTCGATCTCTACGGCGACGTGGTCGTCGGCAAGCTCGACGCCGGCAAACCCGTGCTGCAAAACCTGAGCTTGCAAGGCGCGGGCCTGGCGGGTCAGGATAACGCAGGCCAGACCGCACAGCTCAATGCGAAAAATCTCACCCTGGCCAATCCCGACAATGCCGCATCGTTTATCGCCGGCGGCGCGCTGGGCACCGGGGCTCTCGAGGTGAAGGCCGATACGCTCACGCTGGGCGCCGGCGACAAGGCGATCCAGGGCTTTGGCGCGGTGACGATCACGGCCAATGAACTGGTGGGCTCCGGCAGCGGCAAGCTGGACGTGGGCGCACCGGTGACGCTGAATGTCGCGCGCATCAGCGGCGAACGCGGCGCCGATCAGGCATTCAACTCGACGGACGCGTTGAACGTCGCACAGCACGCTGCCGACCGCGTATTGGCGCCCGTCACCGCGCTGGGCGCGAAGTGGGCGTTGCAGGGCAGCTCGGTCGATTTCGATTCCCACGCCGAATTGCCCTCGGGCAGCATCAAGCTCACTGCCACCGCCGGCAATATCGAGCTGGGCGAGAGCGCCGCGATCTATGTGGCCGGACGCTCCGTGCAGTTCTTCGACCTGGCGAAGCCCAGTTGGGGCGGCACGGCGGAATTCGTCAGCGAAACCGGCAACGTGGATGTTGCCAGCGGATCGAAGGTAGACGTGTCGGCTACCGCGGGCGGCGACGCCGGCAGCCTGATCGTGCGCGCGGCCAATGGCAGCTTTACGCTGGCCGACGGCAGCGTCAGCGGTGCAGCGCCGGAGAATACCGACGGCAACCGTGGCGAAGGCGCACGAGCGGAGATCGATACCGGAACGCTCGCCAGCTTCTCCGACCTCAACACCGCGTTCAACACAGGCGGTTTCGACGGCGAACGCAGGGTGCGCGTGCGCAGCGGCGACGTGAGCATCGCCGATACCGACAAGATCGAAGCACGGGAAATCCACATTGCCGCCGACGGCGGCAAGCTCGACGTGGCGGGCGAACTCGACGCCTCGGGCGAGGACGCCGGACGCATCGAACTATTCGCCAATCAAGACGTGAACGTGCTCGGCACGGGGACACTCAAGGCCGCTGCCAGCAAAGAAGGCGAAAAAGGCGGCGATATCGAAGTCGGCACCACGGCGGGCACGCTGAATTTCGCCGCCGGCAGCCGCATCGACGTGTCCGCGGGCACGGGCGGGCAGGGTGGCAGGGTGCGGCTGCGCGCGCCGCGCGTGGGCGACGACGTGGCGGTGGCGGCAGTCGACGGCACCATCGCAGGCGCCTCGTCGGTCGAGGTGGAAGCAGTGAAGGCCTATGACGGCATCGCCACGCTGACTGCAACCGGCGCGAGCAGTGGTACCACGCTTTCGCTGGCGACCATCAACGCCGACAACGCAGCGTTCGCGACCAGCCACGCGGCAATCAAGGAGCGCCTCGGCAAATCGGCCGATCCGGCTTTCCATATCGTCTCCGGCACCGAGGTGCGCTCGACGGACGACCTGACCCTGGCCCAGGACTGGAACCTGAAGGACAGCCGTGCGGGAGGCGAAGCCGGTGTGCTGACGCTGCGCGCGCAAGGCAACCTGATAATCGACGCCAACCTGTCGGACGGCTTCAGCCATGCAACCCCCTGCACGACCGGCACCTGCGCGGCGTCGTCGACGCCGGCCACCTTGTTGTCCGATGCGTCCTGGTCCTACCGTCTGGTCGGCGGTGCGGACAGCGATGCGGCCGATCCGCTCGCTTCCGTCAAGGATGCCGGCAATGTCACACTCAAGGCCGGCAAGCTGATCCGCACCGGCACGGGCGATATCCAGGTGCGGGCAGGCAAGGACATCAAACTGGGTGACAACAAGGCGGTGATCTACACGGCAGGCCGCGCGGCCGATCCGCTAGACGGTTTTGCCGTCCCCGACAAGGCGCAGTTCAGCAATGGCGGCGGCGACGTCAGCCTCGCCGCGCTGGGCGATGTCGTGGGCGTACCTTCGGCACAGCTGTATTCCAACTGGCTGTTCCGCCAGGGCAAGCTTGGAAGCGACAGCGCGTCCTACGATATGCAGCCGGCCTGGTGGGTGCGTTTCGACCAGTTCCAGCAGGGCGTGGCGGCGCTGGGTGGCGGCGACGTGTCGATCCAGGCCGGCGGCAAGGTGGAAAACGTGTCCGCCAGCGCGCCGACCCAGGCGCGCATGGCCTCCTCGACGCCAGACGCGAATGCGCTGGTCAAGACCGGCGGCGGCAACGTGCGTGTGGCGAGCGGCGGCGATCTGCTCGGCGGGCAGTATTACGCCGACAACGGCGCGCTCGTCGTGCAGGCCGGCGGGGATGTTGCCAGCGGACAGAAAGTCGGGGTCAAGCAGCTTTACACCATTCTGGCTCTGGGCGACGCGCAAGCCCGCGTGCGCACGAACGGCAACCTGGATCTCCAGGCGATCATCAATCCGCACCTGGTCGTGCAGTCGCAAGGCGCCCTCGGCAACGTCACAGGTGCCACCGATGCAAAATGGGCCTTGTTCTCGACGTACGGAAACGACAGCGGCGTCTCGCTGGAAACCCTGAGCGGCAGCGCGAACGTCCAGAATGCGACCAATACCGCAACCTCGGCGGTCGCCTCCTTGAAGGATGCCTACAGGTCGCCGCTCAACTTCAACATCAGTGCCGCGAAATACTCGGCCAACCTGCTGTCGGTGCTCCCGCCCAGCCTGTCGACGGTGGCATTCCAGGGAGATGCCACCCTCGACGGGGTGACGGCCACGCTCAGCCCGGCATCGCGCGGCAGGCTGTCCGTTCTCGCTGCGGGCAATGTGCGCATTCCGGTCCGCCTCGCGATGAGCGACACGGCGCCGTTGCCGGATGCCGTATTGCCGGGCGACGTGGATGATCAGTTTCTGGGCGCGTCCAGCGCGCAGGCAAAGATTGCCCACGCAATCGTGCCGGTTCACGTCGGCGATCCCGAGCCGGTGCGGATTTATGCGGTGGGCGGTGATGTGAGCGGGGATTTCAACGAACTCAGCCTCAAGCTGCCGAAATCTGCGCGTGTTCGTGCAGGCCGGGATGTCGTCGATCTGGGTTTGGACATCCAGCACGTCGACGCGTCCGATATCAGCCGGATCGAAGCGGGCCGGGATATTCGCTTCGAGCGAGGCGAGAGCCGGACGCCGAATGCGCTGATCTGGATAGGCGGTCCAGGCAGGCTGGAGGTGACCGCAGGGCGCGATATCGATCTGGGGACATCGGCTGGCATCGCCAGTCGCGGCGAGCTCGACAATTCCGCGCTGCCGGTTGGCGGTGCGGATATCCATATCGCGGCAGGCGTCGGCGCCGGCGGCATCGACTACGCCGGAACGGTGGATCGGCTGGCGGCGAAACTCGAGGCGGGCAACCCGGATGACACGACACTGTGGCTGGCCCGCTGGCTCACGGGTAACGAGAACCTGACCGAGATTGACGCGCTGTCGGCCGTTCAAGCCGTGGACGCGCTGGATGCGGAAGGCCAGCGCGACAGCGTCCGTGCGCTGATTCTTGCTGCGCTGCGTACAACCGGGCGCGATTCCCTGCAGGCGGGCAGCGCGTATGCCGCGGACTATGCCCGGGGTTATGCGGCGCTGGAACTGGCTTTCCCGGGGATCGGGGATACGGGTAGCGACAACCCCTACGAGGGGAGCGTCAATCTTTTCGCCAGCCGCATCCGGACCGAGCGTGGCGGCGATATCGAATTCCTGATCCCCGGCGGGGATTTGATCGTTGGCTTGAGCAACACCCCTGAAAAACTGACTGACCTGACGAAGGTCACCAATCCCAGGGACAAGAGCGCGCTGGGCATGGTGACGGTGGAAGCAGGCGCGATACGCGGGTTTGCGCGCGACGACGTGCTGGTGAACCAGTCGCGCATTCTGACGGTCGGCGGCGGCGACATCCTGCTGTGGTCGAGCGAGGGGGACATCGACGCGGGCAAGGGCAAGAAAACCGCGGCGACCGTTCCCCCGCCGATCATCAAGGTCGACAAGGATGGCAACGTCACCCTGGAATTGCAGGGCGCGGCCACTGGCAGCGGCATTGGCGCGCTCACGCCGGTGGCAGGCACCGCTGGCGACGTCGACCTCATCGCCCCCAAGGGCACAGTCAACGCCGGCGACGCCGGCATCCGCGCGGGCAGAGTCTTCCTTGTAGGTGAGTGTCTCAACTGCGACAACATCGCTGCGGGTGTCAAGGTTGGCACGCCGGTGGCCGACACCAGCGCGGTAACGGCGGCGTCTTCAGGCGCCAGCAACGCGGGTGGCGACGTCTCGTCGACCACCGCCGCGCTGTCGCAGAACCTGGCCGACGCGGCGCGCGCGGCGGAAGCGCTGAAGAACGCCTTCAAGCCGACCTTCATCTCGGCCGAGGTGATCGGACACGGGGAGTGAGTCCGGTATGGCCCGATCGGGCCATGCCGGCGTCCATGGCATGTCATTGCCGGTCCCCATAATCGGGCGCTTGCCAGATTCCGGTTGAAGACCCATGCGCGTCCTTGCTGTTGCGATTGCCCTGCTGCTCTCCCTGTTTTCCGCGGCCAGCCATGCCTGGTGGAACGAGGACTGGAGCGCGCGCAAGAAAATCACGCTGACCAACCCGGCGGGCGAGGTCGCCGATGCGCCGGTGCTGATCCGCCTGCACACCGGCAATTTCGACTTCCTGTCGGCCAACGAGGACGGCAGCGATCTGCGCGTGGTGGCGGGTGACGACGCGACCGAACTCAAATTCCACATCGAGAAATGGGACGGCATCAACCAGCTGGCGCTGGTTTGGGTGAAGCTGCCGAAGCTTGCGGCGCAGACCGAGGCCTGGCTGTATTTCGGCAATCCCGAGGCGCCTGCGGCATCGGATTCGAAGGGCAGCTACGATGCGGCGAGCACAGTGTTCCATTTCAACGAGGCGGCCGGCAATCCGGCCGACAGCGGCCCGAACGGGCTGAACGCCACGACGTTTACCGGCACGCGCATCGCCGCCTCGTTTGCCAATGGCGGCGCCAAATTCGATGCGACGCAAAGCCTGACGCTGCCGGCCGTGTCGGCCAACGGCGGCTGGAGCGCGTCGATGTGGCTGAAGCCCGCCGCGCTCGACGGCAGCCTGATGCAGGCCGGCGGGCTCTCTGCCGCGTTGGCGGGCGGCATGCTGAACGTGCAGGCTGGCACGGCGAGCGTGACGGCGGCCGCCCCGCTCGCGGACGGCAAATGGCAGCACGTGGCCGTGGTCGTCGAAGCGGGGGCGCTCAAGCTCTATATCGACGGCAAGGCGGCGGGCGAGGCGGCCGGCGCGGTCGTGCCTGCGGGCCCGCTGACGGTCGGCAACGGCTACAGCGGCGAAGCCGACGAAATCCAGCTCGCCGGCACGGCGCGCTCCGCCGCCTGGGTCGCCGTCGCGGCGGCGCAGGGACCCGGGGGCACGCTGGTCGCGTTGGGCGAGGACGAAGGCAGCGAGGGCGGCGGCGGGGGCATCTGGAGCACGCTGTTCCAGGCGCTTACGCTCGACGGCTGGATCGCCATCGGCGTGCTTGCCGTGATGCTGGTGATCGCGGTGTGGGTGATGATCGCGAAGGCGGCGTACGTCAACAAGGTGGACAAGGCCAACCGCGCCTTTCTCGACCAGTTCCGCGAATTGTCGTCCGACCTCGGCGCACTCGACCGGTCGAGCCAGCTGGCGGACGCATTCCGGCATTCGTCTCTCTACCGGCTCTATCACATTGCCGCGCTGGAGCTGTCGCACCGCTTCAAGGACACCGACGCCAGCCACCTGACGGACCAGGACAAGAACCTCACGCCGCAGGCGCTGGACTCGATTCGCGCCAGTCTCGACACCGGCCTGGTGCGCGAATCGGGCCTGCTCAATCGGCTGATGGTGCTGCTCACCATCGCGATTTCCGGCGGCCCGTTCATCGGCCTCTTGGGCACGGTGCTGGGGGTGATGATCACCTTCGCCGTCATCGCCGCCTCCGGCGACGTCAACGTCAACGCCATTGCCCCCGGCATCGCGGCGGCGCTGATGGCCACCGCCGCGGGCATGGCCGTCGCGATTCCGGCCCTGTTCGGTTACAACTATCTGAACTCGCGCATCAAGACCATCACGTCGGACATGCGCGTATTCATCGACGAGCTGGTCACCAAGCTCGCCGAGAACTATTCGCGCTGAGGAGCCCGCCATGGCCAGCGCGCACGACGAGAACGAACCCTACGACGAAATCAACATCACGCCGATGCTCGATCTGGCGTACGTGCTGCTCGTCATCTTCATCATCATGACCACGGCTTCGGTGCAGGGCATCAAGGTCAACCTGCCCAAGGCGAGCGATACGCCCAGCCTGGCCAAGCCCAAGACCAAGGCGATCACGATCAGCGATACGGGCCAGGTCTACCTCGACACCTATCCGGTGACGCTCGACGAGCTGCGCACCCAGCTGACCGCCGCCAAGACTGCCGTGCCCGATCTGCCGGTGGTGGTCAAGGGCGATACCGTGGTGCAGTACGGCAAGGTGATGGAAGTGCTCGACTTGCTGGGGCAGGTGGGCATCACGCAGATGGGTCTGGTGACCCAGAAGCTCGCGAAATAGGCATGGAGGGCGACCGCAAACCGGCCTGGGTGCGCTGGGGTGGCGTGGTCCTGGGCCTGGTCGCCGCCGTGCTCATCGCGCTGTGGCTAAAGGACATGCTGACGCCGAAGGGTCCGCTGCAGAAAATGAAAGTCCAGCAGATCACGCTGGTGAAGCCGCCGCCACCGCCGCCTCCGCCGCCCGAGGAGAAGCCGCCGGAGCCGGAAATCGAGGAAGAGGTGAAGCTGGACGAGCCGCAGCCGACGCCTGACGAACCGCAGCAGGCCGACGCGCCGCCGCCGGACGGCATCGCCGAAGGCCCGGCGGGCGGCATGGCGACCGACATTGCGCGCGGAGTGCCGACGCTGCCGGGCAGCGGCGGCGGCAATCCCTGGGCCTGGTACGACGCGCTGGTGAACGATGCGGTGAACTCGGCGGTCCAGGCGGCGCTGGCGCGCGAGAAGGCGCTGAAGAACAGGAACTACAAGGTGATCGTGAAAGTGTGGATCGACGGCGGCGGGCAGGTGACGCGCGCCGCCCTGGTGGACAGCACCGGCGATGCCCATGCGGACGAGGTGCTGAAGGAGGCGTTGAAGGGGATGCGCGCGCTGCGCGACAGCCCGCCGGCAGACATGCCGCAACCGATGAAAATCCGCGTGATTTCACGCGCCTGAGTGTGAACAAGCCGAGAACGATCAAGAGAACGGGTATGACGATACGAAAGAAATGGTTGGCGCTGGCGGTGGCGGCGGCGTGTTCGGGCAGCGCGTGGGCGGCGCCGGACGACGAACGTGCGAAAGTCGAGATGCTGCACGAAACCACGCTGAGCCTGATCCAGCTGCTGGTGGAACAGGGCGTGCTGAAGCAGGAAGCGGCCGACGCGATGCTGAAGAAGGCGCAGCAGCAGGCCGCCGAGAAGACCGCACAGGCCCGGGCTGCCGAGGCGGAAGCCGGCAAGACCGAGCCAGGCAAGGACGTGGTGCGCGTGGTCTACGTGCCCGAGCACGTCAAGCGCGAAATCCGCGAGCAGGTGCGGCAGGAAGTGGTGGCGCAGGCCAAGCTGGAACGCTGGGGCGACGTCAACGCGGTGCCGGAATGGCTCGACCGCCTGAAGTGGGAGGGGGACATCCGGCTGCGTTACCAGGGTGACTTCTTCGCCGACAGCAATGCCCCGGAAACGGTATTCCAGGCCATCGGACAGAACGTCAGCAACACGCTGGAAGACCGCCATCGCGGACGCGTCCGGCTGCGCCTGGGGCTGAACGCCAACGTCGCCGGTGGCGTCGACGCTGGCATCCGCATCACCACCGGCAACACGTCCGACCCGGTCTCGACCAACCAGACGCTCGGCAATTACGACAACAAATACAACCTGGTGCTCGACCGCGCCTTCCTCAAGCTGCGGCCGGTGGACGACCTCACGCTGTGGGGCGGACGCATTCCCAATCCCTTCTTCTCCACCGACCTGGTGTGGGACGACGACCTCAACTTCGAGGGGGCCGCGGTGAGCTATGCGCCGGGCGCACAGGAGCCGCAGCGCGTGTTCAAGCCTTTCATTACCGCGGGCGCATTCCCGCTCCAGGAGATCGAGGAAAAGGCGGGCGTCGCAGCGCGGGACAAGTGGCTCTATGCGGCCCAGGCCGGACTCGAATGGGCACCGACAACACGCGCACGCTTCAAGCTCGGCGCAGGCTACTACCAGTACCGCAACGTGGCGGCCGTACTGAACCCCACGCCGACGACGACGGGCCTGTACGATCTCGCCGCACCGCAATTCCGCCAGAAGGGCAACTCCCTGTTCGTGATGGATACCGACGCGAATAACAACGGGACGCAGGACGACCCGGTTTACGGCCTGTCGCCCGACTACCGCATCGCCAACCTGACCCTGGTCGCCGACTTCGCCGAATTCTTCCCCATTCACATCATCGGCAGCTTCGACTGGGCGCGCAACGTCGGCTTCGACCAGGACGCTATCCTGGCGCGTACCGGGCAGAACATCGAGCCGGAGACCGACGGCTACCAGGTCAAGCTGACCGTCGGACATCCGAAATTCAACTACATCGACGACCACGAATGGCAGGCCTTCGTCGGCTACCGCTACGTCGAACGCGATGCGGTGCTCGACGCCTTCACCGATTCGGACTTCCATCTCGGCGGCACCAATGCCAAGGGCTTCATGATCGGCGGCTCCTACGCGCTGTACAAGAACACCTGGCTGTCGGCGCGCTGGATGTCGTCCGACGAAATCAGCGGCCTGCCGCTTTCGATCGACGTGTTCCAGCTCGACCTCAATGCCAAGTTCTAAAGTCGTTCTGCTGGTGTTCGCGCTGGCGCCGGCTGTCTGCGCCGCCCAGCCGCTGGGCGATAGCGAGCTGGGCTGGCTGGTGCGGGAATCCGACGAACGTCCCCCGCGCGAAGCGCGTCTGCGGCCGCCGCCCGAGCGTTTCGCAGCGATCGCTGCCGATGGCAATTTCACCTTGCCGAAAGAACAATCGGGCGGCGAGGCGAAGCTGATGGACGCCGCGCGGCGCGGCGACATCGATGCAGTGCGCGCGCTGTTGAAGCAGGGCGCCAGCCCGAACATCGGCGACTACTGGCGCGACGTGCCGCTCGTCGAGGCGGTGCGCCAGGACAACCTGGAGCTCGCCCAGATCCTGCTCGATGCAGGCGCCGTGACCAACATCAAGGGGCGCGGCTACACGCCGCTGGGGCTGGCTGCGAAGAACGGCAATGTACGCCTGGTCGAGATGCTGCTGCGCTTGGGTGCCGATCCGGACCGCAAGAGCGACGACGGCGATACGCCGATGCACGCGGCGGCGTTGATGGGGCATCCTGCGGTGATCGATGCGCTGGCCCATGCGCGGCCGGATTGGCGGCTGTTCAATCGCGAGGGGCTGCCGCCGCTCGCGGTGGCGGCGGCGAACGGCCAGTATGCCGCCGCTCGGGCGCTGGTGCGCGCAGGTGCGCCGCTCGACTGGGGCGACAAAAAATTTCACCCGCCGCTGTGGTGGGCGTTTTCGGTCGGCGATCTGGAGATGGCGCGGCTGCTGCTCAAACTGGGCGCGGCGCCAGGGCAGTTGCCGGTGGGGAGTCTGTAATGATGCGAACGATCCTGATTTTTTCGGTGGCGGCCACGATGGCCGTACCGTCATGGGCGGCCAATGAAAGCCGCGAGAAGCAGATGCTGCGCCGCATGCAGCAGCAGATGCAGCAGCTCGACCAGGCGCGCACGCAAGCCGAGCAGGACAAGGCCGCCGCGCTGGCCGACAAGGAGACGCTGGCGCGCGAGGTGGAACGGCTGCGCTCGGACAGCGTCGCGGCCAGGCGTGAACGTGCCGCGCGCACGCGGCTGGAGCGTGAAATTCAGGCAGTGCAGGGCGAACTGGACACGCTGAAAACGAAACTGGCCGAGGCTGAAAAACAGCTGGCCGACAGCCAGGTCCAGCAGCGAACCACAGCGCAAACGCTGACGCAGACCGAGTCGGCGAAAAAGCAGTCCGAAGCCCAGCTGGCCGGCACGCGTCGGGAGCTGAAGCAATGCCAGACCCAGAATGGCCAGCTCTATGGGCTGGGACGCGAGATGATGGACAAGTATCGCGACAAGACCTGCCAGGATGCGCTGGCCCAGGCCGAACCCTTCACGGGCCTGAAAAAGGTCGAAGTGGAAAACCTGCTGGAGGCCTGGCGCGACAGGCTGGAGCGTGAAAAGCTCCGTGTAGCCGAGCAACCCTGATCGATATGCGGGTGCGGCATGGCCCGAACGGATCATGGCCGGGCCGCGCCAGACGATGAAGACGGTCATCTGCAGCGTGCAGAATGCATGCTGTCCGCGCGCAGCGCATGCGCAACGATTTTTCCTCCGGTAGTACGGCTGGGCGGGGTGTCCATCCCGCCCTTTTTTATTCTCCGATCGGGCCGCCTGGATTTGGCTGTGCCAGAACGCAAAACCGGGTACGAGGTACCCGGTTTTTCCTGCTTACGAGACTGCGAACTCAGCCGATGGTGGCTTCGGCGCTGTTCTTGTCGCCCTTGTTGTCGACCCAGCTGACGACGACCTTGTCGCCGGCCTTGGGGCCCTTGACCTTGAAGCCGAGGTAGGGGTTCTTCGACACCGCACCGCCGATGTTGGCGTTCAGCACGGGCGCGCCGTTGACCGTGGCGGTCACTTCCTGAATGAAGTGGGCGGGGACCAGCTGGCCGGTCTTCGCATCTTTGCGGGTTCCGGTTTCCATCGGGTGGTTCATCAACACTTTGACGTCGGCGACGTCGCCTGCCATGGTGGCACGGATACGCATGGGTTGGGCCATTTGGCTTTCCTTTCCTGAATATTGAACGTGGGGGCGCGTGGGGGCGGATCAGCCGCCGCAGCCGCCGATGGTGACCTTCACTTCCTTGGCCGCCGTGTAGGACTTGCCGCCGGCATTGACGACGGCACGGACCAGCGAGGTCGAGCCCATCTTGATGCGGGTGGAAATGAAGCCCTGGGCGCCGCCGGACAGGTCGAAGGTGCCGACCAGGGGCTGGGCGTTCTTCTCGGCCAGGATGGCGATGCTGGTGATGCCGGCGATGCCGCTGGTCACTTCGACCGGAACGACCGCGCCGTTCTCGGCGATGTCGGGAGCCTTGATGGTGATGTCCTTGCTGTCGGACGGGCTGGCGGCACCGATGCCCTTCATCGCGTCGTTGACGTTCTTGGCCTCGAAGGCGGACTTGTTCCAGGCGGCCAGCGCCTGGGTGGGCTTGAGCAGGCCGGCTGCCACGGCAACCGCCACGGCGCCCGCGCCAGCAGCGCCTTTCAGTACGTTTCTACGAAGTGCATTCATGGGGCATATCTCCTCTGGGTTGCCGGTACATCACGATTCTCTGGATCCCCGAACATCCGTGCCGGTTTCTCAACCGGCGCGACGTTGCCCAAGGGGCGACGCAACGCACGCTGCAGGGCAGAGCGGCCGGTCGGGGGTTCCAGTCCTGCATCTTAGGGAGAAGGAAACCGCAATAGTTTCATGAACCGTCCGGGTATTTTCTGACCACGCCGGCTAGTCCATCAATTCAGGAGGCGGGAGTCCCGATCAATTGTAGCGCCGCTGAACGGCCGGCCGCGGCTGGGCGTTGGCGTCCTTGTGGCGGAAGTTGATGCGGCCCTTGGTGAGGTCGTAGGGCGACATTTCGATGGTGACCTTGTCGCCGGCCAGGATGCGGATGCGGTGCTTGCGCATCTTGCCGGAGGCGTAGGCGGTGATCTCGAAACCGTTGTCCAGGGTGACGCGAAAGCGGGTTTGCGGCAGCACTTCGTTGACGACGCCTTCCATTTCTACAAGTTCTTCTTTTGCCATGGTCTGATTCCTCATGTGGGCCGATTGCGCAACAGGCTGCGCCGGCGTGGGTCGATGTGCGAAAGATCGCAGTGGGGCTGCGGCAGCCGCGCCGGGGATGCGCGACATGATTGCCAATGAGGAAAGCCGACAAGGTACCCGCGAGGGCAGAGGAGACTGACCAAAAGATCGATTCGTCGGGCCAGTATGGGGGGCATGGCCTGCCTTGGCAAGGCAGGCGAGGCGGGGCCGCGGCAGGACTGGGCTGCAGCGGAGCGTGTGCCGCTCTTCCGGACATATTTCCGACAAGCAGTTCTGATTTTCGGCGGGGCCGGGCTGTCGCCGAACCGCCTCGAACAGCGCTAGCCGGCCGCCTGCACCTCGCCGCTGTCCGCCTCGATATGCAGGGTACGGGTCGGGAAGGCGATCTCCGCCCCGTGGGCCTGGATGATGTCCGCGATTTTCAGCAGCACATCCTGCTTGACCTCGTGGTAATGCACCCACTGGACGGTTTTGGTGAAGGTATAGATGAAGAAGTCCAGCGACGACGCGGCGAACTGGTTGAAATTGACGATCAGGGTGGCGCCGGTGTCGATCTCGGGGTGGGATTGCAGCATGGCCTTCACGTCGGCGACGATGGCCGCCATCTTGTCGAGATCCTGGTAGCGGATACCGATGGTTTCCTTGATGCGCCGGTTGGTCATGCGGGTAGGGTTTTCCACCACGATAGTGGTGAACAGCGCGTTCGGGACGTAGATCGGATTCTTGTTGAAGGCGCGCACCCGGGTGTGGCGCCAGCCGATGTATTCCACCGTGCCCTCGATTTCCTTGTCCGGCGAGCGGATCCATTCGCCCACCACGAACGGGCGGTCCATGTAGATGGTAAGCCCACCGAAGAAGTTGGCCAGCATGTCCTTGGCGGCGAAACCCACCGCGATGCCGCCGATGCCGCCGAAGGCGAGCACGCCGGAGATGCTGAATCCCAGGTTTTGCAGGATGACCAGGACAGCGAGAACAACGACGGTGACGCGTCCCAGCCTGGACATCGCCTCGACCGTGGTGCGGTCGACCGGTTTGCCGGTTTCCGCGCTGTGCGCCAGGATGCTATGCGCGGCGTTGCCGATCAGGCGCCACAGGAACCAGGCGAACGCGACGATGATGAGCGTGTCGCGGGTGGGGCCGACCCAATCGGAAACGGGCGTGCCGCTGTGCTGATGCACGATGCGGAGGGTGAAGGCCGCGCCCAGCACCCACAGGATGAGCGTCAGCGGTTTGCGGCTGGCCCTGACCAGGGCGTCGTCCCAGATCGCCGCGGTGCGCCCGACGAGCTTTTCGATATGACGCAGCAGGTAATGTGCACCGACGTTGATGACGATGACGCCGGCGATCACCGCCAGCACCTGGGGCAGCCAGGACGCGGCGAGGACGTCGAGACCGAATTGTTCTACCAGATCATTCATGTGTTTCGTTTGGCTTGCAGGGTGGTTGAATGTGAGCCGGGCTATCCGGCCAGACTGTGCAACAGGATAAACGCTTCCGCGGTTTCCTCTACCCGCTTTCCTCCAGGGAAGCGGGTGCAGCACGTCATGGACACCCTGGGTGGCGATTTCTATTGCGGGCTGGGGTGGGCGCTGTGCGCAGCCGGGAAAACATCAAGCCGGATGAGACATGCGAGCCGGGCGTGGCCACGGTGCGGGCGCAGCCTGAGGTGGGGCGGCAGGCATCCCTGCCGAAAGCAGGATTTCCATGAAGGCTGCTTAGCCGGTCGGCATCGACAGCGTGGGCGGCAGGCGGACGCACCCGGTCGACGCCCGCCTGCGCGAAGGCATGCGCGGGCAAACGAGGGCCGCGGCGAGCATGCCCGAGGCGTGCCGCGCTCAGGAAGGCCGGGGCTGAAAGTGCGACGGCTTCTCCAGCCCGGTTCGGTTCACGATTCGGCTTGTCCCGCCCGGCTGGCTTCCGGCACCTCGATCAGCTTGCCGCTCTTCACGTCATAGATGTAGCCGTAGATCGGGATGGTGCGGGGCACCAGCGGATGGGCGCGGATGCGCTGCACATCCTCGACCACGCTCTGCTCCTGGTTGGCGATGGTGAGCCAGCTGATGTGCTCGCCCTCGGCTGAGCCTCCGCCACCGCCCGCGTCGTGCCAGCCGGATGCATCCACGCTGGCGGTCTTGAGGCTGCTGCGCAGCAGCTTGCGCATCACGTCGTCGGTAAAGGTTTCCATGCCGCAGTCGGTGTGGTGGATGACGAACCACTCCCGGGTACCGAGCAGCTTGTAGGAAATGACCAGCGAACGGATGGCGTCGTCGCTGGCACGACCGCCGGCGTTGCGGATGACATGGGCGTCGCCCTCGGCGAGGCCGGCATACTTGGCCGGGTCGAGGCGGGCATCCATGCAGGTCAGGATGGCAAAATGCCGGCCCGGAGGCATCGGCAGCTTGCCCTTGTCGCCGAAGCCGGACACATAGGTCTGGTTGGCAGCCAGGACTTCGTTCTGGATTGAGCTCATGGGGGCCTCCTTGTCCAATTTCATGACCGCGATCCATTCCAGGCGGAAGAACGGCCGCGCGGCATCGGCCGACCTGCGGCGCCGTCTGCCTGCCCCCTGATGCCCGGCACCCGGCGTAAAAACAGTATAGGCAATGCACCGATCCGGATCGCCCGGCGGATTGCAGGGGCCAATCCGCCGGACAGAAACGATGCGCATGCGGCCCGTGCTCCTGCCATTCGTACCAGCCGCCCCGGACCTTTTTGACGGTATGCGCGCCCCTGGCCGGCGCGTAGGATGCCGCCACCGCAACATCCAATCCAAGCCGTCATGGCCCGCGTTTCAGTCCCGCTCACCGAAAGCCGCATCCGTCAGACCGAGCCTTCGGGCAAGCCGCTCAAGCTGGCGGACGGCGGCGGCATGTATCTGCTGGTGCGGACGGACGGCTCGCGCTACTGGAGACTGGATTACCGTTACGACGGCAAGCGCAAAACCCTGGCACTGGGGGTTTATCCGGACATTTCGCTCGGCGAGGCAAGAAACCTGCGTCGCGCCGCCAGGGCCTTGCTGGCCGAGGGGCGCGATCCCGGCGCGACAAAAAGGGCAGAGCGCTCGAGCCGCAAAACGTCCGTTCCCGGAGATGAGCAGGCCCATGCGCTGGCCATCATCGGCGAAGGGATATGGGACTGGGACCTCGCAAGCGGACGGGTGCGGCACAACGCGCAGTGGGCGCGGCTGATGGGGCTGAACCCGAGATGGCATGAGCACACCTGGCAAAAGGCGCTCGCCCGCGTGTACGAATCCGAGCGGGAAAAGGTGATGAGCGAAATCCAGGGCTGCCTGCACGGCAAACCGGCCTTCGATTGCGAACACCGCATCAGGCATGCGGATGGCAGCGTGCTGTGGGTCCAGAACCGTGGCAAGGTGGTGGAACGCGACGACAACGGCAAGCCCTTGCGCATGGTCGGCAGCCTGCGCGAGGTGACGGAGCAGAAGCAGGAAGCGCTCGCGCTGCAGCGCCGCAATCTGCTCCTGCAGGCGATCGCGGCGGTCAACCAGATGCTGATGGCGGATCTGTCCGAGCAGGACCTGATGGCGCGCATCTGCGAGGAACTGGTCCGGGACGACCTGTTTCGCATGGCCTGGATCGGACTGGTGGATGAAGGCGGCAAAACAGTGCGCCCGGTGGCCGAAGCCGGATTCTCCCGGGATGCGCTCACCCCGGCGGATACCCGTTGCGACGACTCTTCGCAGGGCCGGGGGCCGACCGGAACCGCAATCCGCATGGGCACCCCGGTGATCAACAACGATACCGAGATCAACCAGCGCTTCGCGCCGTGGCGGGAGCGCGCGCGTGCGCAGGGGTATCGTGCGTCGGCCAGCATGCCGCTCCGGGTGAATGGCCGGGTGGTCGGCGTGCTCAACATATTCAGCCACGAAGCGCACACCTTCGGCCTGGAAAAAGTGATGCTGCTGGAAAAGCTGGCGGCCGATCTCGGCGTGGCGATCAGCCATCGCGCCTCGCTGGCGGCCCTGCGCGAAAGCGAGGCGCGCTTCCGCATGCTGCTCGACGCTTCGCCCGAGGCCATTTTCGGCGTCGACACCCAGGGCCTGTGCACCTTCGTCAACCCGGCCTGCCTCGACATGCTGGGCTACACCGAGGCGGAAATGCTCGGCAAGAGCGTGCACGCTCTCATCCATCACACCCACCCGGACGGGCAGCCGTATCCCAAGGAGCATTGCCATATCCGCTGCTCCACGCTGCAAGGGCAGTCTACGCACGTCGACAACGAAGTGCACTGGCGCAAGGACGGCAGCAGCTTCCCGGTGGAGTACTGGTCCCGCCCCATGTACCGCAATGGCGAACTGGTGGGGGCGGTCGTCAATTTCGTGGACATCACCGAACGCCGGCGCGCCGAAAAGGCGCTGCGCGAAAGCGAGGCGCGTTTCCGCGCCATGGCGGAACACTCCGCCGACTGGATCTGGTCGCTCGATATCCAGGGGCGCCATACCTACAGCAATCAGCGGGGCATCGCCAACCTGGGATATTCGGTCGACGCGTTCCTTGCCATGGACCCCACCAGCCTGGTGCATCCGGACGACCTGCCGCTGCACCATAAAACCTTCATGAATGCGATCGCCACCCAGGAGGGCTGGCGCAATATCGTGCTGCGCTGGCGCCATCGCAGCGGCAGCTATCGCATGTTCGAATCCAGCGCGTCGGCGCTGTTCAGCGAAACCGGACAACTGATCGGATTCCAGGGAGTCGACCGGGACATCACCGAGCGCAGGCAGGCCGAGGCCCGCATCGAATTCCTGGCACACCACGATGTGCTCACCGGCCTGCCCAACCGCGTGCTGCTGCGCGACCGCTTCGAGCAGGCCGTGGCCATGGCCGATCGATCGCGCTCGCACGTGGCCATGCTGTTCCTCGATCTCGACAACTTCAAGGTGGTGAACGACACGCTGGGGCATGTGGCGGGCGATCAACTGCTGCTGAAGGCCGTGACGCGGCTGTCGCGCTGCACCCGCGAGAGCGACACCATCAGCCGCCAGGGCGGCGACGAATTCATCCTGCTGCTGCACGACATTCCCGACCTGGAAACCGTTGAACGAATCGCCAGCCACATCCTGACGCACCTGGCCGAGCCGGTGGAAATCAACGGCCATGTGCTGAACACCTCCTGCAGCATCGGCATCGCGGTCTATCCCGAGGACGGCAAGGACTTCGACGGACTGCTGCAGAAGGCCGACACCGCGATGTACAACGCCAAGGACGCCGGCCGCAACATCTACCGCTTCTTCGACGACAAGATGAACCAGCAGGCGCAGGAGCACCTGCTGCTGCAGAACCGCCTGAGCCAGGCGCTCTTCCGCGCCGAGTTCTACCTGCATTACCAGCCCCAGCTGGAAATCGCCAGCGGCAGGGTGACCGGCATGGAGGCCTTGCTGCGCTGGAACAATCCGGAACTGGGCGAAGTCGTGCCGGCCCGCTTCATCGCGGTGGCCGAAGACTGCGGGCTCATCGTGCCGATCGGTGCCTGGGTGATGGAGGAAGCCTGCCGCCAGGCACAGGGCTGGCGGCAGGCCGGATGGCCCGACCTGACCATCTCGGTCAATCTGTCCGCGCTGCAGTTCCGCCGTGCCGGCCTGATCGAAACCGTCGCCGGCGCACTGGAGCGAAGCGGCCTGCCTCCGCACCTGCTGGAACTGGAGCTGACCGAATCCATCCTGCTGCAGGATGTGGAAAACACCCTGGACACCGTGCGACAGCTGAAGGCGCTGGGCGTACGCCTGGCCATCGACGACTTCGGCACCGGCTATTCATCGCTCAGCTATCTCAAGCGCATCGCAGTCGACCGGCTCAAGATCGATCGCTCCTTCGTTCGCGACGTCAATACCGATCCGGACAATGCCGCCATCGTCCGTGCCGTCATCCAGCTGGCGCACAGCCTGCGTCTGGACATCATTGCCGAAGGCGTGGAAACGCAGGAGCAGCTGGCGTTCCTGCGCAGGGAAGGCTGCCAGGGGGTGCAGGGCTACCTGTTCAGCCGGCCGCTGGCACCGGCCGCGCTGAAGGCCTTCCTGCACGAACACGTGACGCCGGCCGGCAGGACAGGCAGCCCCGCCTAGCCCGATTCGCATTGCGGCGGCCCAGGTTCTATGCTGGAGACATGTCGGATGTCGTGTGAGCCACTGCCATGAGTCACAAGCATGAAAGCCTGTTGCGCTCCATTTTCGAAGGCCCGGTCAGCGGCAATGTCCACTGGCGCGAGGTCGAATCGATGCTGACGCATCTGGGAGCCAAAGTGGAACCGCATCACGGGGCGAGCTTCCGCGTCGTGCTGAACGGGGTGGAAGGCTTCCTGCACCGACCCCACAACAGCAACACCTGCACCAAGCAGGAGTTGCGCCATGTCCGCGATTACCTGGTGTCGGCGGGGGTGAGCCTGTCGCAGATTCAGGCCGGGGAATCCTAACCGGTCGTCGCACAACCCGGCATCCCGCTTCCGCGGCGGCGCGTCCCTTCGCCCGTCCTGCGCCCATCCTGCTGATTGATGGCTCGCCAGGCCGACAGCGGAATCCACTGGACTCCGGTTCGGGGTCAACTATAAAAAACTCAACGGCCGCAAGCGGCTTCAAGGTACCGCCATCGCGGTCAGCGCGCGTGCCCGTCCGTCCCCGATCGGCCGCGTCGCCGGCCGGCTGTCGCGGGGCGACGGAGCGGGTGCCGTTCGCGACGCTGGATGTTTGAACATGAGAAAAGGAGTGAGCCATGCAACGACGTGAATTCCTGTGGTCATCCGTGGCGCTTGCAGCGGGCGTGATATGGCCTCCCGGCCGCGGCATGGCAGCGTTCGAACCGTCGCCGGACCTTGGCTGGCGCATGTTCGATGTCACCACGCGCGTGGAAGTGCTACAAGCCGAGGGCACCACACGGGCCTGGCTGCCGCTGCCTTCGGTCCAGGAAGAAGACTGGATCCGCAACCTGGGCAACCTGTGGCAAGGCAATGCCCTGACAGCCCGCCTGCTGCGCAATCCGGAAACCGGCGCCGAAATGCTCTACGCAGAATGGGCACCCGGCGCCCACCCCATCATCGAAGTCACCAGCCGCGTTGCCACGCGCGACCGTGCCATCGACCTCGATCGTGCCGGGCGCACCGCACCGCTCTCGCGTGCCGAACGCCAGCGCTATACCCGGCCCACCCGGCTGCTGCCCACCGACGGCATCGTCAGAACAACCGCGCTCGACATCACCCGCGGCGCCCGGACCGATCAGGCCAAGGCGCGCGCCATCTACGACTGGGTGGTCGACAACACCTTCCGCAACCCGAAGACGCGCGGCTGCGGTCGCGGAGACATCCGCTACATGCTCGAGTCGCGCGACCTGTCCGGCAAGTGCGCCGACCTCAACGCTCTCTATGTCGGCCTCGCGCGCGCGTCCGGCCTGCCGGCGCGCGACGTGTACGGAATCAGGGTGGCGGATTCACGCTTCGGCTACAAGAGTCTGGGAAAAAGCGGCGACATCAGCAAGGCGCAACACTGCCGCGCCGAGGTGTGGGTCAGCGGACACGGGTGGGTGCCGGTTGATCCGGCCGATGTGCGCAAGGTGGTGCTGGAGGAGCCGCCCGGCACTTTGAACCTCGCCGACGACAAGGTGGCCGACGTCAGGAAACGCCTGTTCGGCGCGTGGGAAATGAACTGGCTCGCCTACAACACCGCGCACGACGTGCCGCTTCCCGGTTCGCGCAAGATCACGGTGCCATTCCTCATGTACCCACAGGCCGAAACCGCTGCCGGCATGCTGGACAGCCTGGATCCCTCAGCCTTCAGCTATCGCATCACCTCGCAGGAGTTCACGATGTCGTCATGACCGCGGTCCTGACGAGCGCATTGGACAACGGCATGCATCCATCAGGCGTTGACGCGACCATCCCATCCTGCGCTGTTTCTCAACGGGCATCGGTGCAGGTATATTGCGTATGCCCATCATGGGCAGACCAGACGGAGCGCGCTGAAAAAGCGTCATTCCGGCCTCATACCGACCCAACAAAGCGGAAGCGGCCATGCGCAGGATTCTGCAAATCATCCATGCTGCACGCAGGTTCTTCACCTCGCATCGTGCTGAGCACGAGCACGGGGCCTTGCTGCGCTCGCTCTTCGATTCGGCGCCGATCGGCATCACGCTGACGGACCTGCAGGGCAGGTTCGTCAGGACGAATCCGGCCTTTCAAAGGATGACAGGATTTAGCGAAACCGAACTGCGTGCCGAAACCTGCGAGTCCCTGACGCATCCCGAGGATTTCCCGCGATACCAGACCTTGCTGCAGGAACTGCTGGCTGGCCAGCGGGCCGCCTTCAGACTGGTCATGCGCCAGCGGACCGAGGCTGGCGCGATGATCTGGATTCGCTGCACCGTCTCGCTGCTGAAGCCAAGCCCGGGCGCGCCGCTCCACGTTGTTGCGCGAACCGAGGACGTGACCGAAAGATGGCAGCGGCGAAAACAGCAGTTTGAGCGCACGGAGCCCTACCACCTGCTGGTGGCTAGCGTGGCGGACTACGCGATTTTCATCCTCGACCCGGAAGGGCGGGTGACCAGCTGGAATGTGGGCGCGGAACGGATCAAGGGCTACCTCGCCGATGAGATCATCGGCCAGCATTTCTCGCGCTTCTATCCGCGCGAGGAGGTGGAGCAGGACAAGCCCGCGCGTGAATTGCAGGCTGCGCTCGCACAGGGCCGTTTCGAGGATGAAGGCTGGCGCCTGCGCAAGGATGGTTCGGCATTCTGGGCGAATGTGATCATCACGCCGATGCGCGACGAATCCGGCGCCTTGCGCGGCTTCGCCAAGGTGACGCGCGACCTCACGGCGCGACGGCAGCTCGAAGAGCGCCTGCGCGAAAGCGAGGCACGGCTGCAGGCCTTTCTCAATCACAGCCCGGCGGTCATTTTCCTGAAGGATGTCGAGGGGCGCTACCTGCATGTCAACGCGAAATTCCAGCAGGGCTTCGGCTTGAGCGCGGAACAGGTTATCGGCAGGACCGACGCCGAGCTTTTTGCGCCGGACCAGGCGGCGGCATTCAGCGCCAATGACCATGCGGTACTGGCGAGCGGCACGCCCCTGGAATTCGAAGAAGCCGCGAAGTACGACCACGGTCCGAGCATCAATATGGTCAGCAAATTCCCGGTGCGTGACGCCGCCGGCAGGATCATCGGGGTCGGCGGCATCGCGACGGACATCACCGAATACAAGCATGCGCAGGAAGCCTTGCGCATCAGCGAGCAGGGCTTCCGCGAGCTGGTGGATATCCTGCCCATCGCCGTGTATACCTGTGACGCGTCAGGGCTCATCGAAGGCCACAACCGCCAGGCTACGGAACTGTGGGGGCGCGCACCGCACCTCGGGGACAAGAACGACCGTTTTTGCGGGGCGTATCGCCTTTACGCGTCCGATGGCACCTACATGCCACATCCCGAGTCCCCGATGGGCGAGGTGCTGCGAACGGGCAGGGCGGTGGCGGACCGCGAAATCATCATCGAGCGCCCTGACGGTTCCCGCCGTGCCGCAGTCGTCAACATCATTCCGCGCCGCGACGAGCATGGCAGGCTGACCGGAGCCATCAACTGCCTGATGGACATCACCGAGCGCAAGCATGCCGAATCCGAACTGAAAATGTACGCCGATCAATTACGAATCTTGTCGAATCGCATGGTCGAACTGCACGAGGAAGGCCGACTTGCGCTATCACGGGAACTGCACGACCGCGTGGGGCAGAACCTGAGCGCACTCAACATCAATCTCAGCATCGTGCTGGGCCAGTTGCCGGATGCGGCCCGATGCCTGGTCGGCGCGCGGCTGAAGGACTCGCAGGGGCTGGTCGAGGCCACCGTCGATGTCATCACCGACGTGATGGCCGACCTGCGCCCGCCGCTGCTCGACGATTACGGCCTGCTTCCCGCCCTGAAAGCGATCGGGGAACAGTTCAGCAGGCGAACGGGCATCGCCGTCGGGGTGCGCGGCCCCACGCATCTCGAAAGCCTGCCCAAGCCGGTGGAAATCTCGCTGTGCCGCATCGCGCAGGAGGCCCTGACCAACCTGGCCAAGCATGCGCATGCCGAAAACGTCAAAATCGAGATTGCGCAGCCGCCCGATCAGATCACGCTGACGATTTCCGATGACGGCATCGGCTTCGATCCGAACACCCAGCCGCGGCACAACGATCGCCCGGGCTGGGGTATGCTCACCATGCGCGAGCGGGCGGTGGCATTGGGCGGCACGCTGGCGATCGACTCCGAGCCCGGGCTGGGCACGCGTGTGACGGTTACACTCACGAGGAAGCCATGAGCATCAATGTCCTGATCGTAGACGACCATGTCGTGATGGCGGAGGGCCTGCGCCACCTGATCGACGCACAGGTGGATCTGGCCGTGGTGGGCTGCGCGAACGATGGCCGCGAGGCCCTGCGCGAGGTCGCCGAACGGACGCCGGACGTGGTGGTCATGGACATTGCGATGCCCGAACTCAACGGAATCGAGGCCGCCCGCCTGATCCATGAGCGATCGCCCGACACCCAGGTGGTGATGCTTTCGATGCACTCGAACCGCGAATACGTCCTGCGAGCCCTGCAGGCAGGGGCGCGTGGCTACGTATTGAAGAAAAACGCCGCCGACGAGGTTCTGGCGGCGATCCGCTCGGTGCATTCGGGGCAGCGCTACCTGAGCAGCCAGATCACCGAAAGCGTGATCGAGGACTATCTCCGCAGCAGCAGCGACGATCCGCTCGACGCACTCAGTTCCCGCGAGCGCCAGGTGCTGCAGTTGCTGGTCGAGGGCAAATCGACCGCCCTCATTGCGGAATTGCTGTCGCTTTCCCCGAAGACCGTCGAAACCTACCGCACCCGTGTCATGCAGAAGCTCGATATCGGCGACATGCCCAGCCTGGTGAAGTTCGCGATTCAACATGGCTTGACCACGATTGAATAGGGCGCGCCTCGGGGCGTGCTCCGACAGAGCCTGTAGGGATTTTCCCCGACGTTTGTCGGGTTTCCCTGACATCCCGCTTCAATTCCCCCCACTACCCTACAGACTGGCAGCCAACCAGATCAGTCCCGGATTCAATGCGCGCGCAGGCGGCCTTGCAGTCCGGATCGGCAGGGGAACGGAATGTCCGACCACACCACATCGATTCGCCATCCCGGGCCCGGTCCGCTGGCGCTGGCCATCTTGGCGCTCAGTCTTGGGCAGGCTGCCGCCGCTGCCCCGGACCTGGCCGACCTGTCGCTCGAAGAACTCGTCAATATCGAAATCACCTCGGTATCCAAGCGGGCCGAACGGCTGACCGATGCGGCCGCCTCCGTATTCGTCATCACCGGGGACGACATCCGCCGCTCCGGCGCCCGTTCCCTGCCCGACGCGCTGCGGCTGGCGCCCAACCTGCAGGTCGCACGCGCCAGCGCGAGCGCCTATGCGATCAGTGCGCGCGGCTTCAACAGCAACGCGCGCAACAAGCTGCTGGTGCTGATCGACGGTCGCTCGGTCTATTCGCCGCTGTTTTCCGGGGTGTTCTGGGACGTGCAGGACGTGATGCTGGAAGACGTGGAACGCATCGAGGTCATCAGCGGGCCGGGCGGCACGCTGTGGGGCACCAACGCGGTCAACGGCGTCATCAACGTCATCACCCGCTCCGCAAAAAACACCCAGGGCGGGGTGCTGGCGATCGGCGCCGGCAACCGCGACTCCGGGGGCTCGGTGCGCTACGGCGGAAAACTCGGTGACAACGGCCACGTCCGCGTCTACGGCAAGTACTTCGACATCGACCCCACGAAGACGGCGGACGGCAACCCGCGCGACGACGCCTGGCACAAGGGCCAGATCGGGTTCCGCGCCGACTGGGACGACGGACGCGACCAGTTCTCGGTGCAGGGCAACGCCTACCGCGGCGCGGAAGGCCAGCCCGCGCCGGGAACCATTTCCACGGGCGTGCCTTTCACGCTCGGCACCATCCGGGTGTCGGGAGCGAACCTGACGGCGCGCTGGGACCATCGGCTCCAGAGCGGCGCCAACTTGATGCTGCAGGCCTATTACGACCGCACCGAGCGCATCGTCCCGCCCACCTTCTCGGAGACGCTCGACATCGTCGACCTGCAGTTCCAGCATACGGTGCAACCGATGGGCATGCACAGCCTGGCCTGGGGCGCGGGCTACCGTTATAGCCAGGACCGCGTGACCAACAGCCCCTATGTCGCCTTTCTCCCCGCCCGGGAAAACCAGGCCTGGTCGAACGTGTTCGTACAGGACGAGATCAGCCTGAGCACTCGCTTGCGCCTGACGCTGGGGGCACGCCTCGAACGCAACGACTACACCGGCACCGAGTTCCTGCCCAGCGCTCGCCTGGCTTGGAAACCGGCCCCGGATCACCTGCTGTGGGCCGCGGCCTCGCGCGCGGTGCGCGCGCCGTCGCGCCTCGACCACGATACCTTCGTTCCGGGCGTCCCGCCCTACCTGCTGGCGGGCGGGCCCGATGTGCGTTCCGAGATCGCAAACGTCTACGAAATCGGCTACCGCGGCCAGCCTACGCCTCGGCTGTCGTATTCGGTGACCGCATTCCATGCCGCCTACGATCATCTGCGCAGCCAGGAAATCGACGCCAGCGGGACCTTCCTGTTCTATGGCAACGAGATGGAGGGCACGGCGCACGGCGTCGAGATGTGGAGCACCTTCCAGGCCGCGCGCACCTGGCGGCTGAGCGCGGGGCTGACGCTGCTGGACATGGACCTGCGGCGCAAGCCTGGCAGCACGGATCCGTTCGGGCCGAGCGCATTGGGCAACGATCCGGCTTATCAATGGAATCTGCGCTCGTCCTGGGATCTGACGCCGAAACACGAGCTCGACATCCTGGCCCGCCGGATCGGTGCCCTGCCGAATCCGCATACGCCCGCCTATACCGCCGTGGATGCGCGCCTGGGCTGGCGCATCCATCGCAACGCCGAATTGTCCCTGGCGCTGCAGAACCTGTTCGACGGCGGCCACACCGAATACGCGCAATCGACGATCCGGGGAGAGTTCGGACGCAGCGCATTCTTGCAGCTGATCCTGCGGCAGTGACCGGCATGGATACGCGGACGGCCTGCCCCCGGTTCTGCCCGTCCCGGCCGGCTGGCCGCCGCCAGCGTACCCTCCTTGCCAGCATGAGCCTGTTTCTGCTGCCGATGTGGCTGCTGGCCTTTCCGGCCAGCGGTGCGCGCGCGGCTGAAGACCTCGAGCACAGCGTCAAGGCAGCGTTCCTCTACAAGTTCGCAAGCTACGTGGAGTGGCCGGCCAACGCATTTCCCCAGGCGGACGCGCCGATCGCGATCGCCGTCACCGGGTCGGGGGTGATTGCCGCGGAACTCGAGCAGCTGGTGAGCGGCCGCACGGCGCAGGGGCGTCCCATCGTGGTCAAGCGGCTCGCATCGAGCGATCCGCTCGCCGGCGTGCACATCCTGTTCGTCGGACCCGGTGAAAGAGAGCATCTCGCACAATGGTCGCAGCACGCCCAGGCGCATTCGACGCTGCTGGTGACCGACTCGCGGGGCGCGCTGGAGCGGGGCAGTGCAATCAACTTCGTTGTGGTCGACCGCCGCGTGCGCTTCGAAATTTCACTCGACGCGGCAGAAAAAAGCAGCCTCAAGCTGAGTTCGCGTCTGCTTGCCGTGGCCCAGCGGGTCCGTACGGGAGCGCGATGATGCTGCGCACGATCATGAACTCGGTGCGTTACAAGGTGATCCTGGTGGTGCTCGCCACCAATTTCGCCGCGCTGTCCGTGGCCGGCGTCGCGCTCGTCATTTTCGAACTTCGCAATTACAAGAATTCGTGGGTCGTCGACCTGGCTGCCCAGAGCGAGATCCTCGGGCGGGCGAGCGCGCCGGCGCTGGAGTTCGACGACCCCAAGTCGGCCCAGGCGTATCTGGCGCTGCTCGAGGCGAGGCCGCGGATCACGGCCGCCGCCATTTACAACGCCAAGGGCAAACTGTTTGCCAGTTATGCGCGAGACGGCCAGCGTGCGGCCCTGCCTGCGCTGCCCGAAGTGGACGGCCACCGGGTGGCCGGAAACGAGATCTCGCTTTTCACCCGGATCGTGGAAAACGACGAGATTCTCGGCACGGTCTACATGCGCGCGCAATACCAGCTTTACGAACGGCTGACGCGTTATCTCGGCATTCTGGCTGCGGTGATGGCGTTCAGTCTGCTGGTGGCCTTCCTCATCGTGATATGGCTGCAGGCCCGGGTAACCGGACCCATCCTGGCCGTCACCGACGCGGCGCGCCAGGTCATCACCAAGCGGGACTATTCGCAGCGGGTGCGCAAGACGACCGACGACGAGATCGGCTATCTGGTGGATGCATTCAACGACATGCTGGCCGAGATCGGTCGCAGGACGGCAGCCGCGGAGTCGACGAATCGCAAGCTCGAACATGAAATCACCGAACGCACACGCGCCGAGGGCGAGATCCGCACCCTGAATCTCGAACTCGAACAGCGCGTATCCGATCGCACGGCGCAGCTGGAAGGCGCCAACAAGGAGTTGGAGGCGTTCAGCTATTCGGTTTCGCACGATCTGCGTGCGCCGCTGCGCGCCATTACCGGCTTCTCGACCATGCTGATCGAGGACCACGGGAAGGAACTCGACCAGGAGGCCCGGCGGAAGCTGGGCGTCATACTCAGCGAGACCGGCCGCATGAGCGCGCTCATCGACGACCTGCTCGCATTTTCCCGCCTGGGACGCAAGGTCATGCAGGTCGGCGAACTGGACATGACCGAGCTGGCCCGCACCACCTTCGACAGCCTGAGCCAGCAGCATGGCGCGCCAGTCGAGTTTCATCTCGGCTCCCTGCCGCCGGGCAGGGGCGACCGCGTCCTGATCGGCCAGGTATGGGCCAATCTGCTGTCCAACGCGCTCAAGTTCAGTTCACACCGTGAGAAGCCGACGATCGAGGTGAACGCGATCAGCGACGAGAAGGAGCATATCTATTTCGTGCGGGACAACGGGGCCGGCTTCGATCCGCGCTACCAGTCCAAGCTGTTCGAGGTATTCCAGCGCCTGCACGATTCCAGCGAATTTCCCGGGACGGGCGTCGGCCTGGCCCTGGTGCAGCGCATCGTCGCCCGTCACGGCGGCCGCGTATGGGCCGAGAGCAAGCCAGACGCGGGTGCGACGTTCTATTTCACCCTGCCAAAGGAGCAGATCGATGGAGACATTTGAACAGGTGAAAATCCTGCTGGTTGAAGACAGCCCCCTGGATGCGGAACTCACCATCCGCGCGCTCAAGGACGGCAAGCTCGCCAACACGGTGGAATGGGTGAAGGACGGCCAGCAGGCGCTGGACTATCTGTTCCAGGAGGGCAGCTATGCCGGGCGCACCGGGAACATGCCGCAGCTGGTCCTGCTCGATCTGAAGATGCCGCGCGTCAGCGGAATCGAGGTGCTGCGGGCCGTCAAGGCCGATCCGCGCACGCGGAAGATTCCGGTGGTCGTCATGACGTCTTCGCAGGAGGAGCGCGATATCGCCGAAAGCTACGACCTCGGCGTCAACAGCTACGTCGTCAAGCCGGTCGATTTCACCGCCATGACCAATCTGGCCCGGCAGGCAGGCTATTACTGGCTGGCGATCAACCAGTCGCCCGCGATATGAGCTTTCGCAGGCGGCGACCCGAAGTCGAATGAGAGGCACCGGCGGACAACCGGCTTCGTGGAGGACATGAAATGAATGAAAACAATCTGCGCATCCTGAACGTGGAAGACTCGGAACTCGATGCCGAGTTGTGCTGGCGCGAACTCGATCGGGCAGGGCTGCGGTTCACCCGGGCGCGGGTCTGGTCGCGCGAGACATTCGAGCAGGCCCTGCATGACTTTGCACCCGATCTGATTCTCTGCGACTTCAGCCTGCCGGGCGCCTTTGACGGGCTCACGGCGCTTTCCATCCTGAAAGAGAAGTCGATGGACATTCCCTTCATCTTCGTCTCGGGAACCATCGGCGAGGACCGTGCGGTCGAGGCCCTGAAAAGAGGCGCGACCGACTATGTGCTGAAGGAACACATGGACCGGCTGGTGCCGGTGGTCCGGCGGGCGTTGCAGGAGGCCATGAAGCGGGTGGCGCTGCAGCATGCCCAGGCGGCATTGCGCGAGAGCGAGGAACGCTTTCGCCAGCTGGCGGAAAACATCCGCGACGTATTCTTTCTGATCGATGCGAACGACCAGCGCGTGCTTTACGTCAGTCCGGCCTATGAGGAAATCTGGAACGAAAGCTGCGCCAGCCTGTACGAAAACATCGACGCCTGGCGCGATGCCATCCATCCGGCCGACCGGGAACGCGTCACCCGCTCCTACGAGGAAAGAATCCGGTCGGGCCTGGACTACGAATACCGGATCGTGCGGAAGGACGGCACCCAGCGCTGGATCAGCGACCGCGTGTTTCCGATCCGCGACGAATCGGGCCGCCTCAAGCGCATCGCCGGGGTCGCTTCGGATATCACCGTACGCAAGAAGACCGAAGAACGGGTCGAGCGTCTCAATCGCCTGTACGCGGTTTTGAGCGGCATCAATACCCTGATCGTGCGCGCACACGACCGCGACGAACTGCTGCGCGAAGCGTGCCGCGTCGCGATCGACCCCGGACGTTTCAGCATGGCCTGGATCGGCCTGGTCGATCGCGAGCATGCGCGGGTGAACCCCGTCGCTTCAGCGGGCGACATACGCGACTTCTTCGACGACATGCCTTCTGCGGCGCTGGAAACCGGATCGGACAGCCGTTACCTCGTCGGGGAGGCGGTGAGGGGCGGAAAGGCGGCGATTTCGAACGAGGTCAAGAATGATCCGCGGGTGCGGCTGCAGTCCAAGCTGGAGCAACGTGGAATCAACTCCCTGGCCATCGTTCCCCTTCTTCTCGGCAACGAGACAATCGGCGTGCTGGCACTCTATTCGACGGAGCTCGGGGCCTTTGACGATGAGGAAATGCGGTTGCTCAACGAACTGGCAGGCGATATTTCGTTTGGCCTCGATTCCCTCGCTAAAGAGGAAAAACTCAATTACCTCGCCTTTTACGATGCCCTGACCGGACTGCCTAACCGCGCACTGTTCACCGAGCGCCTGAGCCAGCAGCTGGGCATCGCCGAGCAGAACGGAACCAAGGTGGCGCTGGTGATGGGCGACGTGAAGCGCTTCCGCCTGATCAACGAGTCGCTCGGGCGCCAGGACGGCGACACGCTGCTGCGCGAGATTGCCGAGCGCGCGAGGCGCAGCTGGCCCCATCCGGATAGTCTGGCGCACATCAGCGCGGACTGCTTTGCCGGCACGCTGGTCGACTTCAGGGACGAGGCCGTGGCCGTTCACGCGCTGGAAAAGGCCCTGAAGGCCGTGACCGGCCCCCCGTATACGATCGGCGAAAAAGAGCTGGCCATTTCGATGTCGGCCGGAATCGCGGTGTTCCCTGCCGACGGCACCAACGCGGAAACCCTGTTCAAGAACGCCGAGGCGGCGCTGAAACAGGGGAAGGCATCCGGGGAACGCTATACCTTTTACCAGCCTTCGATGAACGCGCGGGTCGCCGAGACCCTGTTGCTCGAGAACAAGTTGCGCCGGGCGATCGACAACAACGAGTTCACCCTCTACTACCAGCCCAAACTGGATCTGGCCACAGACAGGATCAGCGGGGTCGAGGCCCTGATTCGCTGGCAGGACCCGGACAGCGGCATCATCGCGCCAGGCGAGTTCATCCCGTTGCTGGAGGAAACCGGCATGATTCTCGAAGTGGGCGCATGGGCCATCCACCGGGCGCTCACGGACCAGCGTCAATGGCGCATGCGGGGTCTGCAGGCGCCGCGCATCGCCGTCAACGTGTCGGCAATCCAGCTGCGGCAAGCGAATTTCGTCGAAACGGTGCGCGAAGCGATCATGAAAACGAACTCGACGCCGCACGGACTCGACCTGGAAATCACGGAAAGCCTGATCATGGAAGACGTCGAGGACAGCATCGGCAAACTCGAAACGCTGCGCGACATGAACGTCAATATCGCCATCGACGATTTCGGCACCGGATACTCGTCCCTCAGTTATCTTGCGCGTCTGCCGGTCCAGCTGCTGAAAATCGACCGCTCTTTCATCGTCGCGATGACCCGGGATGCCGAAAGCATGGCGTTCGTGTCCACCATCATCTCGCTCGCGCATTCGCTCAAGCTGAAGGTCATCGCCGAAGGCGTGGAAACCGAAGAACAGTCACAATTCCTGAAGCTGCTGAAATGCAACGAGATGCAGGGCTATCTGTTCAGCCGGCCGCTGCCGTTCGAGCAGATCACTTCTCTTTTGCAAACGCATTGATCCATGCCGGACCTGCAGCATCCTGTGACCGGGATGTCATTCCAGTTCCTTCAACTGCTTGTCGAGTATCCACAACATACGGTCGATGTCCCTGATGGCAGGATGCTGGGGCAGGTAACGGGTCAGAAGCTCAGCCCGCTCGGTCTCGAGTTCCCTGACCTGAGCCTGGATCTCCGCCCGGTTTCGATAAGGCGGGGCAACCGCAAGACGCGCTTCCATACGATCCATACGGCGTTCGAGCTCAAGCAGACGGTGCTCGATCGAAGGCGTCTCCGCTTTCCGCGGCGCATTCGACCCGCAGCCAGTCAGCGCGAGCGCGAATGCCATGCAAGACGTGAGAAGGATGGGGGGCGTATCGGGCATGGTTCACCTCGGAAGCGACACAGCGTATCTGCATTGTTGTGGGATGCGACCCAAACTGCAACGCGCGTTAAGCGGGAAGCCTCAGCGGGCACCCGCATCGTGCTGGCCGATCTCCGTCGGGCAAGGCGAGAAGCGTCCGGCACGAAATCAAGTTCAAACAACGGCTTGCAGCCCGCAATTCATGCGACCGCTGTTGTCGATTCGCTCGGTGCCCAGCTCGCCGCAGGGACTTCCGGCCTTGTAAATCAAGCCGCTACCGAACCTATTGAAACGGGTTTTTCACCTGGCACGCCCAACTACGCGTCGACATTGACGATTTGATCCTGCTCGTCGGCGGCAAGCGGCTCTTCGCTGTCGAGTTGATGCTGAAGCACGGCAAGATCGGCCTCGGAGGCGTCGTTGCCCGATCGGGATCGCTCGACGATGCGCGCGCGCAAAGTGGAGACGGGGACGGGGAAATCGAGGATGCGGAATTCCGCGTGGTGGAGGCGGGCCGTTTCTCGCAGCAGGTCGCGCTGCCAGCGCTGGGTACAGGTGGCGTCGACGATCGCCGGCCAGCCGGCGTCGAGGAGCCCCCCCGCCAGCCGTGCCAGATGGTCGTAGGTACGCCGCGTGGCATCGGCCGCATACAAATCCTGTCCGACGCCGGATCCGCTTCTCGCCAGCGCGTCGAGCCCGGCCAGCCGCTTGCGCTCGACATCGGAACGCAGGCGGATGGCGCCCGGGGCCTGCATCAGTCTTTGCGTGACCGTGGTCTTGCCGGAACCTGACAGGCCGTGTGTGATGTCGAGACGGCGGGGCAGGGGGCGCGTCAGCGCCGTCGCCAGGTCCAGCAAGGCGCGCACTTCGGCAAGGGCAGCTTCGCGCGCGGGGCCGCCGGTCTGCGCGGTGCGGATTGCGGCCACCTTGGCGCGCACCAGCGCGCGGTACACCGCGTAATAACGCAGCAGCGCAATTCCCGCATAGTCGCCGGTCAGTTCGAGCCAGCGGTTGAGAAAGCGCCACGCCCAGTCGGCATGGCCGCGCTGCAGCAGATCCATGTAGCAGAAGGCGATTTCGGACTGGATGTCGATCCAGCGCAGTCCGGGATTGAATTCGATGCAGTCGAACACCAGCAGCCGGTCGTCGACCCAGGCGAGGTTGCCCAGGTGCAGGTCGCCGTGGCATTCGCGAACAAAGCCGTCGCGCCTGCGCGCGGCCATCAGCGGGGCGAGCCGGGCGTGCTCGGCTTCGCTCCAGCGCTGCAGGAGATCGAGCCGCGCGCGATCGGACGGATCGTCGAGGCGCGGCGCGATCTGCGCGAAATTCTGCACCACCGGCTGCCGGATGGCCTCCGGGCTGCCCCAGGGACTGTCCACCGCGGCATGCGCGCAACCCGTGAGGTGGAAACGGGCCAGGACGGCAGCGATGGCGTCGACATGCTGCGCGCTCAGGCCGCCCGCTGCGGCAAGCCGGTCGAGCGTGGCATCGGCAGGGAACTGGCGCATTTTCACGGCATATTCGATCGTCTCGCCGGCGCCATGAATGCGCGGGGCAGCGAAGGTGCCGTTGATGGGGACGACGTCGAGATAGATGTCGGGCGCGAGCCGCCGGTTGAGCCGCACTTCATCGCAGCAGGCATGCAGGCGCTTCTCGAGGCTGCTGAAGTCGAGGAAGCCGAGGTCGAGCGGCTTCTTGATCTTGTAGGCGAATTCGCCGGTGAGCAGAATCCAGGAAATATGGGTTTCGATCAGCCGGACCGGACCGGCCGCATGGTCGTAGCAGGCCGGCTCATGCAGGCTGCGGATCAGCGCGGGCGTTCCGCCCATCGCGTCCGGCATCGCAGCGCCTGCCTGTGCGGCCATGGAATGATCCCTTACAGCTGCCGCGCGTAGTCTTCCAGCTGCCGTTTGGCGGCATCGAAGGCGTCGCGCAGCGCGACGTAGACATCCTCGTTGGCCTGCTTGTCGACCACGATTTCCGAGCCGGGCACGCCAAGGTCGATGCGGACATTGAAGGGCTTGCCCTGCTGTTGATGTTTCGCGGGCTGTTCGACCACCACCCGGCAACTGATGATGTCGGCAAAGATCTGCTCGAGCTTTTGCGCCTTGTCGCGGATATGCGTATCGAGCGCCTCCGAATGGGACATGTCGCGGAAGGTGATTTGAAGCGGGGTTTTCATGGTGACTCCGTCGGGTTGGGAGGGAAGCGGGACGATCCCGCCTCCGTTGGATTACAAGGTCGGACGGCCCTCCTGGGCGTAGCGCTTCTCGCGCTGTTCCTGGCAGACGATGCAGCGCTTGGCAGTGGGATAGGCCATCAGGCGGGGGAAACCGACGTCCTCTCCGCAATCGATGCAGACGCCGTATTCTCCGGCTCTGACCCGCTGCAGCGCGGCTTCGATATCCCGCATCGCGTCGATATGACGATCCAGAATGGTCAGGTTGAAGTCCGCCAGCGCGTTGGCCAGCGATTCGTCGCCGCTGTCGCCCGGCTCGCTGTTGAGCAGGTCGATGCGATGCTGGTTGCCCGAGTTTTCCAGTTCTTCGCGTACTTCACGCAGCAAGGCCTGGTAATCCTCGTTCAGTTTCTTGACGAGCTGGTCGAGCTGGGAAGGGGTGAGTGCGGGCATTCGGCCTCCTGCGCAAGTGGGTTTGAAGACACATCCTTAATCTAAGGATAGCAATATCCCATTTGAATGGCGACCCGCAATCGACCGCCCGCGATCCGCTCGGTGTTGCTTCAGGCCGCCTGCCTTCGCAGGATGAAGGCCAGCGCCGCATCGGCCGGCAGGGGTTTGCTGAACAGGTAGCCCTGCATGAAATCGCAGTGATGCGAGGCGAGGAACTGGCGCTGCGCCTCGGTTTCCACGCCCTCCGCGATCACTTCCAGGCCCAGGCTGTGGGCCAGCGCGATCGTCGCGGTGCAGATGGCGACATCGTTGCTGTCGGACTCGATGTCGCGGACGAAGGACTGGTCGAGCTTGAGCGTATGGATCGGCAACAGCTTGAGATGGCTGAGCGAGGAATAGCCAGTGCCGAAATCGTCGATCGACAGGCGCACCCCCAGATCGCGCAGCGCCTTGAGCTGGCTGATGCTGACATCGGGATCGTGCATGGCGACCGATTCGGTGATTTCCAGTTCCAGATCGTCGCCGTCCAGCCCGTATTTTTCCAGGGCCTGCGCCACCTGCCGGACCAGGGTGGCCGAGTGCAGCTGAAGCGCGGACAGGTTCACGGCCATCGTCAGCTTGCCGATTCCCGCATCTCGCCACGCACGCAGCTGGCAGCAGGCCTCGCCCAGCACCCATTCGCCCAGCGCCAGGATCAGGCCCGTTTCCTCGGCGACCGGAATGAACTCCGCCGGCAGCACCAGCCCCTCGCGCGGATGACGCCAGCGCAGCAGGGCCTCGATCCCGACAGTGCGGCCCGTGCGGCTGTCGAGCTGCGGCTGGTAATGCAGTTCGAACTGCCGGGTTTCCACGGCCACGCGCAGGTCATGATCCAGCTTCAGGCGCCTGACCGCGGTCTGGTTCAGTTCGGCGGTAAAGAACTGGACATTGTCGCGGCCCTGCGATTTGGCGTGATACATCGCGGCATCGGCGTTCTTCATCAAGGTTTCGCCGTCCTCGCCGTCGTCGGGATAGAAAGCGAGGCCGATGCTGGTGGTCGAATGCAGCTCGTGCTCGCCGATGCGATAGCGCCGGGACAGCGCGTGCAGCAGCTTGTCCGCCACGCGGGCGGCCGCCGTGGCATCGTCGACCTCGGTCAGCACCACCACGAATTCGTCGCCGCCCAGGCGGGCCACGATATCGCTGTCGCGCACGTTCTCGCGCAGGCGGTGCGCCACCTCCATCAGCAGCTGGTCGCCCATCGCATGGCCCATGGTGTCGTTGATGGTCTTGAAGCGATCGAGATCGAGGAAGATCACCGCCAGGGCGCGCCGTTCCCGGCGCGCCCTGGCGAGTGCCTGTTCCAGCTGGCTTTGCAGGCTGAATCGGTTGATCAGCCCGGTCAGCGCATCGTGATACGCCAGCCGGCTGATTTGCGCCTCGGCCTGCTTGCGTGCGCTGATGTCGGTAAAGCTGGCGACATAATGGATGATCCGTCCCTCCGCATCGCGCACCACCGAGGCCGACATCCATTTCGGATAGAGGGTGCCGTCCTTGCGCCGATCCACGATTTCGCCCTGCCAGTAGCCGGTCTGATCCAGCAGGGACCACATCGTGCGGTAGGTTTCGCCGGGCGTCTTTCCCGGCGCAAGGAGGCCCGGATCCTTGCCGCGGATCTCGTCGAGGGCATACCCCGTCAGGCGGGTGAAGGCGGAGTTCACCGCCACGATGCGCCGCTCGCTGTCGGTGATGAGAATGGCCTCGCCGCTGTGCTCGAACACGTTGGCATACAGCCGCAGCGCTTCTTCGCCCTGTTTGCGCTCGGTGATGTCCTGCACGGTGCCGGTGGAGCGCAGCGCCTTGCCGTTCTCGTCGTAGTGCGTCTCGCAGCGCTCGCTCACCCATTTGATGCGGCCATCCGGCATGAGCAGGCGATGGATGACCTCATACGGGGCGCAGTTTTCCAGGGATTCGGCGTAGGCAAGGCGAACGCGCTCGCGATCGTCCGGATGGACGCGCTCCAGAAACGCCTCGTAGGAGGCGCCGAACTCGGCCGGGTCGATTTCGAACAGTCGGAATATCTCGTCCGACCAGCTCAGTCTGCCGCTGGCCAGGTCTAACTCCCAGCTGCCGACCTGGGCGATGCGCTGCGCTTCCCTGAGGCGCAGCTCGCTTTCCTTGAGCGCGGCCTCGGCGCGTGCCTTTTCGGTCACGTCGATGCCGATGCAGACCATGAATTCCATCTCGCCGCGAGCATCGAGCAGCAAGGTGTTCGACCATTCGATCAGACGCAGCGTGCCGTCTCGCGCCATCCAGTGGTTGGTGTAGCGGTTGCGCAGGGCATGCGGATTCGTCACCAGCGCGCTGAATGCCTCGGCATGCACGACTTCGCGCTCTTCCGGCGTCAGGAACAGATCCCAGACAAAGCGCCCCTCGACGTCCGCGAACGCATACTGAGTCAACTCCTCGCAGGCCCGATTGAAGCGGCAGATGCGGCCTTCGCGGTCGAGCACCACGATCAGGGCGCCGGCCCGGTCGAGAATCGCGTTCTGCAGCGTGGTCAGCGCACGCAGTTCCTGCGAGCGCAGTTCCACCTGGGCCTCGAGGTTCTCGCGGGATTCGGCCAGCGCGTCCGCCATGTGGTTGAAGGCATGCGCGAGCCGGCCGAATTCGCCGCGCTCGGTCTGCGGCACGCGCTGCTGCAGATCGCCTGCGGCGATGCGGTCGGCCACGCCGGCCAGGGCATGGATGGGGCGTGAAAACCTGCGCCCCAGAAAATAGGCGGTAGCGCCGGAAAGCAGCAGGAAAAGCGCCAGCGCAAGATAGGTGAGGCGGCGCAGCCGCACGGCCGGTGCGAGTGCCTCGGCGGTGTCGATCTTCACCACCATGCCCCAGTCCAGCACGGGCAGATGCCGCCACGCCGCCACGCCTTCGATGCCGGCATAGTCAAGGATGATGCCCTGGCCCGGGCTGCCTGAGAGAGCCCGCTGCATCGGCAGCGCCGCCCGCTCGAGCGGCACCCGGTAGCGATAGGCGGCGTCCGGCACATGGCGCAGCGGGACGGTATAGAACGCTTCATTGCCGTCTTTCTGCGCCAGCACGGTTTCGCCGGTCTCGCCGAGGCCGGTGCGGTCGACGGTCACGGTCATCAGCTTGTCCACGTCGAGCTGCATGGCCAGCACCCCGATCATGCCGTCATCGCCCATGACCGGTTCGACCAGAAAGGCGGCGGGGCGGGCACCCGAAGGCGCATACGGCGCAAAACGGCTGATCACGGACTGGCGGCTGCGCAGGGCCTGGGCGACGCCCGCCGCCAGTTGCGAGTCACGATAGGGTCCGTCCAGCAGACTGGTTCCCAGATCGGGCTCGCGCAGCAAGGAGAACACCACGTTGCCGGCCGCATCGATCAGCAGCAGATCGTAGAAGCCCTTGGCGGCATTGGACTCGTCCAGCATGCGGCGCAGCCGCTCCGCCGCTTCCCGATAGGCGGCCGCATCAAGGCCGCCAGCATGAAATGCCTGGGTCAATTCCGCGAGGCCGTCGCGGATGGCCGCGCGACGGCTGAGGTGCCGGGCATCGTCGATCCGCTCGGCCATGTAGCCGCCGATCTGCCCGGCTTTCTTGTCGGCGATGGCCGCCATGTTCGCCAGCAGGGTTTCGCGCAGCGAGGTTTCGAACGAGGCCAGATACACCCAGGCCAACCCGCCCAGCGGCAATACGGCTACCAGCAGATAGCTCAGCAGCAGGCGGGTTGAAATGGGCAGGTTGATCATCGCGTCGTCCCGGCCCGTTCAGTCTACCTGCAACGTCCGGCCGCGCGGCGCTCGATGGTCATGATCGGACCCTGCACGGCATCCCTCCGCATTCCCGGGCCCGGCTAGCGTTGCCACACCACACGCAGCAGGTTTTCCTGCTCGTTGTAGTGATATTCGAGCTCGCCCTGGTAGGCGTGATGCAGCGCTTCGCCGATGCCGCGGGCAAGATGGATGTCGGTCGTGGTGATCAGGATGCCGTCATCCGCGTCCTCGATCTTCATGATCCGCTTCAGCGGATGCTCGGCCTTGGCGCGGGCTTCCTCGTTGCGGGTCAAATGCAGCAATTCCTCGCGATGCTCCCTGAAGTAGGGCCCGCCCACCGTGACATAGCCGGCCGGAAATTCGTCGTGGATGCGGTGGCACGCCGGACACATTTCCTCGTGGGCTGCGGATGGCTTCACCAGCCATTGCCACCGCCCGTCATGATATACGGCACCGCACTGGGGGCACACCGTGGGTTCCGGCAGCTTGTGCCTGGCCTTGTAGGCATCGTGCCTTGACTCCTGGACCAGGCGATCGCGACGGACGGGTTGATAGCCGGGGTAACGGGATTTCATCGTGCGCTCCTTTGATCTAGAACATGCGCTGTCACTTCTTATCTGATGATAGGACGCGAGAAGACCGATGGACCATTCGCCGTCGATTCTCCTGCAGATCCTGTTGCGAAGGGGAAAGACGAGCAGACCAGGCTGGGTCTATGAGGCATGAAATTCCGGGCCAGACCAAAAGAGGCGTCTCAGTCCTGACGCTCCAGCGCGATGCCCACCAGTTCGACGGCCACCCCCAGCACCAGCACTGCCAGCCCGGCCCATATCTCGGGTGCCAGGGCCATCAGCACACCTCCCAGCACCACCAGAAACACCGCCAGAGCACGTCTTGAACCTCGGCTTCGCAACATCTGAATGCTCCTCGGTAGACGGGACGCTACTCGAAACGCAAAAACTCTTCGGCAAGCGAGTCGGCGCCGAACTGCTCGATCAGCGATTCGATCTCCGGCAACAGCGTGTCGTCCTCGTCGTCCTCCAGCACGCCGTCGCCCACCAGCCGCGCCCCCAGCCCGGCGACGATGGCATCACGCACGACGGCAAGCGTGGGCGGGTTTTCCCGGTTTTCGTCATTGACCACGGCCTCGATCGCGCTCGACAGGGACTCGCTGGCCTTGACCTCGATGAAATCGACAGCCAATGCGGCACCGCCGAATTCCTCGATCAGGCTGTCGAGTTCGTCGAGGAGCGATTCGCTGATGTCGAAGTGGTGGATGCGCTCGGCCTCCCTGAAGTCGGCTGGCAAGAGGTCGGCCAGAAAGCGCCGCGCCGCCATCAGGGTGACGGGTTGCTCGCACTCGGGATTGTCGACCCGGCTGGCGAGCAAAGCCGACAGGTGAGGGCTGACGCGGCTGGAAATATCGATCGGATTCAAGGTCATCGCTCCATCCTGCTTCTTGTGCCAACGGGATCGTGATCGAACACATCACACTGCCTGATTGATGTATAGCAGATGAATCGATCGCCCCGCTGCGCCGGCCTGCTGGCATCGTGGCAGGAATATGCCAGACTCAAATGAGACGTCAGAGGAAAGGTGAGCATCATGGAGCCCAGGGAATGCTTTTACCGGGAGCAGTTCGGCTATTGCTGGCAGGTGGATGAGCAGTGGCTGTTTCAGGCGGTGGACGAGAGCGAAGCGCCATTGGGCGACCCCGTCAGGATCGAACTGAAAGAGATCGTTTTCCATCATGACCGGGATGAGGAACTCCATTAGGACCGTGTGCCACGAACCCAATCGATATGGGATCGGCCGAGGCCGATGGTTCCGTAACCCGAAGGAAAGGATGAAAAGATGAAAACGCCGCTGCAAATCACGTTTCGCGACATCGAGCATTCCGACGCGCTGGAGGCGCATATCCGGGAGAAGGCCGAAAAACTGGAGACTTTTTTCGAGCCCATCATGTCCTGCCGGGTTGTTGTCGAGATGCCTCACCAGCACAAGCATCAGGGCAGGGTCTTCAATGTGCGGATCGACATCGGCGTTCCGGGTAGTGAAATCGTGGTCAACCGCGACCGGCACGAGGACGTGTACGTCGCCCTGCGCGACGCCTTCGATGCGGCCAGGCGCCAGCTCGACGACTATTCGCGGCGCCTGCGCCGCGAGACCAAGACCCACGATGCCGAATACATCGGCGAGGTGGTGCGGATTTTTCCCGAGGAGGGCTATGGCTTCATCCGCCGTGCCGACGGCGAGGAACGGTATTTCAATGGCGACAACCTGGTGAACACCACCCTCGCGCAGCTAAGCGAAGGGGCCGCAGTGAAGTTCATCGAGGACATGGCTGCGGCAGAAGGCCCCCAGGCCAAGCGCGTGAGCGTCGGCCATCACCATCTGCCGGAGTGAACAGGCGGCGATAGCGCAAGACCTGGCGCCCTATCGGCCACGCCCGATCATTCACTTTCGTCTTGGCGTGCCCTGAGCCAGGCGATCAATTCGTCCGTGGGCATCGGCCGCGCGATCAGGTAGCCCTGGATGCGGTCGCAGCCGAGCATGCGCACCAGTTCGAGCTGCCCCTCGGTTTCGACGCCTTCAGCCACGGTCGTCAGGCCCATGCGGCGCGCCATGTCTATGCTGCCCTGCAGGATTGCGTGGGCCGTCGCATCTTCCGTGCCCTTGTTGACGAAACTGCGGTCGAGCTTGAGTTCGGTGAAGGGGATGCGGTCCAGCTGTTCGAATGATGAATAGCCGATTCCGAAATCGTCGATCGACAAGCCGAAGCCCTTCAGGCGCAGGCGCGTGAGCACTTCGAGCGCGGTGGCCAGATCCTTCATCACGCCGGTCTCGGTCACTTCCAGGATGATATCGGCGGAGCGAAGCCCGGCGGCCTGGCTCGTCGCATGGATGAAGTCCGGCAGGTGCAGGTCGTCGAGCCAGCCGCCCGAGAGGTTGATGGCGATGGTGAGCGGAAAACCGTTGTCGTGCAGGCGTGCGCCTTCCATCAGGGCGCGCGATGTCAGGATTTGCGACAACTCGCCCACCAAGCCCTCGCGCTCGGCCACACCGATGAAGGCATCCGGCGGGAGGATGCCGCTGGACGGATGCCGCCAGCGCGCCAGCGCCTCGACCCCCACAGGCTTGAGGCTGCCCGCGTCCACCTTGGGCTGGAACCACACGGCGAATTCGTCGCGGGCGATCCCGTCGCGAATGGACTGCGGCGACACCTGCAGCGGAGCGGCATATTGTCGCCTGCGCGCGCGCGGAGCGGCCGATCGGCTGAGCAAGCCGGTCACCTGCGCGGGCGTCACCGGCTTCTGTACCTGCCCGAGCACGCGCAACCCCTGCAGATCGGCCAGCTTGCCTGCCGTATTCAGCACCTTCTCGTCCGCGCCGCTCATCAGGATGACGCCGCCCTGGAACCCCGTGCGGCCGAATTGACGCAGCAGTTCGACCCCGTCCATGGCCGGCATGCCGAGGTCGCAGATCACGGCCTCCAGGCTGCCGTTGCGCTCGCTCAGCAGCCGCAGCGCATCGAGGCCGCTTGCGGCGGTCAGGACGTCCCTGGCGCCCAGGTTGGCAAGCATGGCGGCCATCTGTTGCAGCACAACGGGGTCGTCGACACGTCCCTGAAAATCCAGGAAGGCAACGCCGTGCGGCCGTCGTGGCTCGACCGCTGCTGCTTGAGCGCGCTGAGCGGTCTGTCGCTGAAATCCATCCTGGTGATGGCAACGGTCTCGATGGTCGTCCTGTTCGGCTTCGTCGCCGCCATCGGCTGGATACTCGCCGTCGAAACCAGCCACGCGCTGGCCAGTTGGCTCGAAGTGGCCGCCGCCGTCGGCATCCCCCTGGCCATCGTGTTCGGCATCCTGTGCCATCGCCTCGTCGTCGTGCCGCTCGACCGCACCCGCGTCGACATCGACCGCATGAGCTCAGGCGACCTCACCGGACGCATCCAAGCCAGCGGCACCGGCGAAGTCCAGCGCATGATGCAGGCGCTGCGCATCCTGCAGATCAACATCAAGCTGCTGGTTGGCCAGATCAAACAGGGCACCGAAATCGTCAACGCCGGCGCCGGCGAAATCGCCACCGGCAATGCC
>JADFDN010000039.1 GCA_018262815.1 Thiobacillus sp. | reverse complement strand
GAAATTCGATTCGAGGTTCTTGACCACGACCTGCTGCTGTCCGACCAGGCTGTCGACCAGCAGGGCAGCCTTTTTGCCGTCGGCCTCGAGAATGACCACGATTCCCTGCGACGGGTCGGTGAAATTCGGCTCGATGGCGAATATCTGGTACAGCGGAATCAGTGGCAGGTACTCTTCGCGGATCTTGACCACCTGCCCTTGCCCGGCGATCTCCTTGACGTCCGCTGCAGCAGGCTGCAGCGATTCGATGACGTAGCCCAGCGGCAGGATATAGACTTCCTCGCCCACCCTGACCGACATGCCGTCGAGAATCGCCAGCGTCAGGGGCAGCGAGATGGCAATCGTGGTGCCGGTTCCCGGAACGGAACGAATGTCGACGGTGCCGCCCATCGCCGTGATGTTGCGCTTGACCACGTCCATGCCCACGCCGCGTCCGGACACGTCGGTGACGACTTCGGCGGTGGAAAACCCGGGGGCGAATATCAGCTGCCAGACGTCGGAATCGGGCATCGTGTCCGACACCGGCAGTCCCTGCTGCTTCGCCTTGGCCAGAATTCTGTCGCGGCTGAGGCCGCCGCCGTCGTCGCTCACCTCGATCACGATGTTGCCGCCCTGGTGCGCCGCCGACAGGGTCAGCTTGCCGGTTTCGCTCTTGCCGCTGGCGCGGCGCTTCTCCGGCATTTCGATGCCATGGTCGACGCTGTTGCGCACCAGGTGGGTGAGCGGATCGACGATGCGCTCGATCAGGCCCTTGTCGAGTTCGGTGGCGGCCCCGCGGGTGACGAACTCGACCTTTTTGTCGAGCTTGGCGGCGAGGTCGCGCACCATGCGCGGGAAGCGCGAGAACACGTAATCCATCGGCATCATGCGGATCGACATCACGGCTTCCTGCAGGTCGCGCGTGTTGCGCGCAAGCTGGCTGGCGCTGTTGAGCAGGCGTTCGTGATGGATGGGATCGAGCGCGCCGATGCGCTGGTCGATCATGGCCTGGGTGATGACCAATTCACCGACCAGATTGATCAGCTGGTCGACTTTTTCGATGCCGACGCGGATCGAGGACGATTCCTGGCTGCCCCCTTCCTTGTCGGTCGCGCGGCGACCATAGTTCTTGGCTTCCGCAACCGGTGCAGCGGCGTCCGGCTGCGCGGGCCTGGATTCGGCCGCCGCGGCAGGCGCCTGCGGGACGGCATTCGTCTTTTCCGGCTCGAAAATTCCGTAACCCGGCTCATCGGCCGCCGGCTTCGCTGCGGCAGCCGGGGCCGAGCCGTGCGTGATCTTCAGATCGTCCGGATCGAGCACGAAGGAGCAGATCGCGACGATGTTGTCCTGGCTTTCGCCCGTGGTCAGCGTGAAAACGACGCGCTTGTCGGCCAGGACTTCCTGGCTGATCGTCCCCAGCAGGCCCAGTTCGGCAGCCAGCGCATCAACGTCGCGTTGGGGCACTTCGGGCAGTTCGATGCGGAAGCGGACATTGCCGTCGGCGTCCGCGACCGGCGCTGCCGCAGGTTCAGGCGCGGACGCAACGGGCGCAGGCGGCGCGGCGGCAACCGGCGCGTCCGCGATGCCCTGCGACAGGGCTTTCAGGCGCTGGCATACGCTTTCGACCGCTTGCTGGTCGACGCCCGATCCATGGTGGTGCCCGTCCATCTGCATGGTCAGGACATCCTTGGCCGCCAGGAAGGCATCGACGTGCTCGGGCGTCAGCGCCATCTCGCCCTTGCGGATGCGGTCGAGCAGCGACTCCAGCATGTGGGTGACTTCGGTGATGTCGGTGAACGCGAAAGTGGCCGCGCCGCCCTTGATGGAATGCGCTGCCCGGAAGATCGCATTGAGATCCTCGCTGTCCGGCGCCGTCACGTCCAGAGCCAGCAGCAATTTCTCCATTTCGGCGAGCAGCTCGTCCGCCTCGTCGAAGAAAACCTGGTAGAACTGGCTCATATCAATCGTCATTTTGTTGCTCCGTCATGTGTCTTCTGCGGGTTGCGTACTGCATCTTCAGCCGATCAGCTTCTTCACCACTTCGGTCAGCCGCGCCGGGTCGAACGGCTTCACCAGCCATCCATTGGCGCCGGCCGCACGACCCATGGCCTTCATGTCGTCGCCCGACTCGGTGGTCAGCATCAATATCGGCACGGTCTTGTAGTTCTGCATGGCGCGCAGCGCCTTGATCAGGCTCAGGCCGTCCATGCCGGGCATGTTCTGGTCGGTCAACACCAGATCGACTTTCTGCTGCTTCGCCTTGGCGAGGCCATCCTGTCCGTCCACTGCCTCAATCACGCCGTATCCGGCGGCTTTCAGGCTGAAGGACAGCATCTGGCGCAACGAGCCGGAGTCGTCCACTGCAAGTATCGTTTTAGTCATCGTTGCTCTCGCTTTTCATGTTCATTCCGTGCCTGCGTATTCGCTCTTTCAAAACAGTTCGATGTCGCCGCTGTTCATGTGGCGCTGATTCACCGTGCTGCGCACGCTGCCTGCCAGTTCCGAGCAGCGTGCCCCGACCCGATCGCTGATGTCGCCCAGCATTGCCAGCAGGGCCTCGTTGCCGCTCTCCGGCAGGACGGCGCCATTGGCGTCGAGTGCGCCGAACACGTCCCGCAGGCCGGCCAGGTGCTGCACCATGCGGCCGATCAGCTGGCTGGTCATGTCCTGGAACTGCAAGCCGGTCACGGCTGCGCCGACGTGTTCGGCGATCTCCGCGCGCAGCGCCGCGACGCGCGCCGCCTGCTCGGAACCCGACCCGCCATCGGCCAGCAGCCCGCTCAGGGCTTCCTGCTGCCGATCGACCGCTTGGTGGATTGCCATGAAGCTCGCGCACAGTTTCTTGATCGCCTCGTCCAGCAGCACGTCCATCTGCACCAGATCGCGCTCGACTTCGGCCAGATGCTGGTCGCCGTGGACGGAGACGTCGGACAACAGACGCACGACCTGTGCATTCATCAACTCGCCGGCAGGGGATTCATGGGGGCGCATCGCGGACTCAGATGAAGTTGAACAGCGACAGGTTGGCGGTTTTCACGAATGACTGCTGCGCAGCTTCGAGGGTGATCTGCTGCTGCGAGAGCTGCGTGAGCGCCTTGGCGTAATCCAGATCCTGCAGCTCGGACAGCGCCTGGCTGTACTGCAGGCCGCGGTCATCGCCCGCATAGTCGAGCGCGTCGAGTTCCTGCAGGCGTGCGCCCGCCGCCGCGCGGACGCCGAGAACGCTGTCCATTGCCTTGTCCAGATTGGCCTGATGCGTATCCAGCGCGGCCGACGATGGCACCCCGGGCGTATCCAGCAGGGTGGCCAGGTCATTCAGCGTCTGGAACATATCCCAGCCGGCCCCCTGGAACACGGTCGACCCCGGACTGGTGACCGACATCTGGCGCTGGGCATCGACCTGGATATGGCGTTGTCCCGCGTCGCCGTCGTAGCTCACCACCCCCGTCACCGCATCCTGGGAGAATGCGGGCGTGGCGCTCTGGAAGCCCGAAAAAAGATAGTTGCCCACCGCGTCGCGCGTGTTGGCCAGGCCCAGCAGCTGATCGAGGCGGCCCCTCATTTCGGTTGCGATGACGCCGCGCTGCGTATCGTTCAGGGCGTCGTTCTCTGCCGCGAGGAGGCTGGTTTTCACGTCCTGGATCAGTTCCGTCACGCTCTCCAGCGTGCCTTCCAGTTCGCCAAGCGCCGTTTTCGCATGTTGCCGGTTGACGTCGAACCGGTTGTTGAGCGACTGCGACTGGGTGATCTCGAGCACCTGCGCAGCCGCGACAGGATCATCCGACGGCGTAAGGATGCGGCGGTTGGTGGCAATCTGCTGCTGCGTCTTGACCAGTTCGGACTGCAATTCACCGAACCGGGCAGCGGCGTATTCAAACATGGTGTGGGTGCTGATGCGCATGATGGACGGACCCCTTTATCGGCCGAGTGAAAGCAGCATGTCGAACATCTCGCTGGCGATCTGCATGACCTTGCCGGCGGCCTGATAGGCCTGCTGGTAACGCAGCAGATTGGTCGCTTCTTCGTCGAGATTGACGCCCGATTCGTTCTGCAGCGTCATGGTTGCCTCGGTGAGCAGCTTGCCCGCGGCGCTGCTGGTCACGTCGAGTTCGCGGGTCTTGTTGCCGATCTGGCTGACAATCTGCGAATACGCACCCTGGTAGGTGGCGGTGCCCCCGTTCATGAGCCGGGCGGTTTGCAGTTCGCCGAGCTTCAGCGCATTGCCGTTGTCGCCGAGGGCTCCGGTCGTGGCAGCTGCCGCGATCTGCTCCGGGTCGGTGATCGCCACATTGAAGCCGGATGCGCCGGCCGCGGTCGGGCGAATCAGAAAGCTGTCGCCGGGATCGGGCGTGCCCGCGAGCGTCAGTTCGACGCCGTCGACGGTCTGCGGGAAGGCGGCAAAGGTGGTGTCGGTGTTGTCGGACAGGCGGGTGAGCGTGTAATTGGCACCGTCATACCGCAGGCGGTAATCGCTCGTGGTCAGCGCGCCGGCATTGCTGATGCTGGCTGCGAGCGTGGCGCCGCCGCCATTTTCGCCATTCGCGTAGACCAGCGGCGCGCCGGATCCGAAGAACGCCCCGCCGGCAACGCCGTCGAGATCGAAGCCGAGCTGGTGCTGCGCATTGAACGTGCTTGCCAGTCCGATGGCCACCCGCCCGAGGGCATTCTGCGTCGGTTCCAGCGTGCTGCTGCGGAACTCGATCAGGCCGCCCAGCTTGCCGCCCACGATGCCCGTTTCGCCCATGATCACCAGCTCGCCGCTGCTGGCCCGGTAGGCGACCTCGATTCTCTCGGGGTTGGCGGGGGACGTCATGTTGCTGAGTCTGTAGGTGGTCGCGCCCACCACCAGAGGCTGGCCGTTTCCGACGAACACGTTGTAGCCGTCGTCGCCCTGCTTGACCACGGTTGCCTTGATTTCCTTGTTGAGATCGAGAACCAGCTGGTCGCGCTGATCGAGCAGGTCGTTGGGAGGCTGCCCGCTCGAGCGCAAGGCCTTGCCGATGGCGTCATTCAGGCTCGCGATCTGCTCGGCGTAGCTGTTGATGACGTTGACGCTCGAGAGAATCTGGCTGTTGACGCCCTGTTCGATCTCGTCGAGCCGCCCGGCCAGGCTATGAAAGCGCGAGGCCAGCGAGTCGGCCGACGACACGGCCGCCTGGCGTGAAGGAATCGAGGTCGGATTCGAGGCCACTTCCTGAATACCGCTGAAAAAATCCTGCAGGGCGGGCGACAGGCCCGATGCCGGATCGGCCAGCAGGTTGTCGATCTGCTTGATTTGCGTGTAATAGCTGTCGAGCCCGCTCTTCGTGGTCTGGGCGGACTGCACCTGATTGCCCAGATATTCGTTGTAGATGCGCTTGACCGTCGACACCTCGGTGCCCTGGCCGAGGAAGCCAAAGCCGAAATTCTGCGCCAGCGCCGCCCCCTGAACCACCACCTGGCGGTTGTAGCCCGGCGTGGATGCATTCGCGATGTTGTGCCCGGTCGTGCTGAGCCCGACCTGTGCAGCCGCGAGGGCGCTCTGACCGATACTGAGTATGTTGGTAGCCATCTATTCGGGTCGCTGGGTTAGGGTGGAGACGTTATAAATCCGCTTGATAGGTGAATCGGTCAACTTCGTGGTTTCTGAAGTCAGGTTGTTTCTACCAGTCGGATCACCCCCATCAGCTTCTGGGCGTAGGCCGGATCGGTGGCATAGCCGGCCTGCTGCAGACCGTTGGCAAAGCCGGCGGCATCCCCTCCCTGTGCGATGACGTTCTGGTAGCGCGCATTGCCGCGCAGCAGGTTGGCGTAGTCGCGGAAGGAGTCGGCGTAGGAGTCGTAGGCGCGGAAGGTCTCCACCTGCTTCTGCGGCTTGCCGTTGACGTATTCGGTGGTAACGATGTCGACCGTTTTGCCTTTCCAGCCGGCGCCGGCCTTGATGCCGAACAGGTTGTGGCTGTTGGCGCCGTCGGCACCGCGGATCTCAGCCTTGCCCCAGCCGGTCTCGAGCGCGGCCTGTCCCAGCATGAAGCGGGCGGGAATGCCGGTCGTGGCGCTCGCCGCCTGGGCGTGCGGCAACAGGCGTTGCACGAAGGACTCAACATGTGCGGGGACATCCCCGCTGCGAGCCGCCGGCGAGGCCGTAGCCGGGACCGACGATTCCATTCCGCGAATGGGGGCATCAGCGCGCAGCGGATAGGCGCGTTCCTGCGGGGGATTCAGCGGCAGTCCCTGCGCTTCGCCTTCGACGGCAGGCGGAACGTTCAGCGCCGTGGACAGCTGGCGCACCATCACGTCGGCCAGGCCGATGCCGCGGCTGGCCATGCGCTGCGTCAGCTGCTGGTCGAGCATCGAGGTATACATGCGGGTCTGCTCGCTGTCGAACATGCCGTCCTGCGGGGCGGCCTCGCGCATGCTCTTCATCAGCATGTTCATGAACACCGCCTCGAACTGCTGCGCCGCCTGCTTCAGCGCCTCGGGCGAAGACTGCTTCGCATCGAGCCTGAGCTGGTTGACGCCCTGGACGTCGAGCGCGAACTTGGAGGTCAGGTCGGCGCCGCCCAGGCTCATCAGATCACCTCCAGTTCGGCGCGCAGCGCACCCGATGCCTTCAGCGCCTGCAGGATGGCGAGCAGGTCCTGCGGCGTGGCGCCGATGGAATTCAAGGCCTTCACCACGTCGGCGAGCGAGGCGCTGCCCTTCAGAAGCATGACTTCGCCCGGCTGCTGGCGGATTTCGATCTGCGACTGCGCGGTGACCACGGTCTCGCCGCGCGAGAATGGCGCCGGCTGGGCGATCACCGGCTCGGTGTTGATGATCACGGAGAGGTTGCCGTGCGACACCGCGCTGGGATCGAGCATGACCGCGCGGTTCATCACCACCGAACCGGTACGTGCATTGATGATGACCTTGGCCATCGCCTGCGCCGGGCTGACGTCGAGGCTTTCGATCGCGCCCAGAAAGGCGACGCGCTCGCTTTCGCCCACCGGCGTCCTCACCTGGATCACGCGGCCGTTCAGCGCGCGGGCGGTATCAGCGCCGAATTTCGTGTTGACCGCGTCGACCACGCGGCTGGCCGTGGTGAAGTCGCTCTGCCGCAGTTCCAGGTTGATGCTGCCGGACTGGCCCAGCGCGGTGGCCACGCTGCGCTCGACCGTCGCGCCTGACGGGATGCGGCCGACGCTCAGATGGTTGATCTGCGCCTTGCTGCCGCTGGCCGAGGCGCCGGCGCCGCTGACCGCCAGATTTCCCTGGGCCATCGCATAGACCAGCCCGTCCGCGCCCTTCAGCGGCGTCATCACCAGGGTGCCGCCGCGCAGGCTCTTGGCGTTGCCGATCGACGACACCGTGATGTCGATGCCCTGCCCGGCCTGGGCAAACGGCGGCAGATCGGCCGTCACCATCACTGCGGCGACGTTCTTCAGCTGCATGTTGGTGCCGGGCGGCAGGTTGACGCCCATCTGCGTCAGCATGTTGGTGATGCTCTGCGTGGTGAAGGGCGTCTGCGTGGTCTGGTCACCGGTGCCGTCGAGGCCGACCACCAGGCCGTAGCCGACCAGCTGGTTGACGCGCACGCCCTGGATGGCGGCGATGTCCTTGATGCGCTCGGCCTGCACGGCGCCGGGTAGCGCCAGTGCAGCCAGCAGAAGCAGACGGATTAGGTTCATGGCACTCGACCTTAAAGCGGTATGAAACTGAGGAAGAAGCGTCCCAGCCAGCCCATGACTTCGGCTGAGTCGAACTTGGCGCTGGTGCGGTACTCGATGCGGGCGTCGGCCACCTTGGTCGACGACACGGTGTTGCCCGCCTGGATCGTGTCGGGCTGCACCACGCCCGACAGGCGGATGTATTCGATGCCCTTGTCGAGCGCGATCTGCTTTTCGCCGGCGACGATCAGGTTGCCGTTGGGCAGCACCTCGATGACGGTGACGCTGACGCTGCCGCTGAAGGTGTTGCTGGAATTGAGCGCGGACTTGTCGGCATACTCATTGGAGGCTTCGGCATTCACCCCCATCCCCTGAAAGGTTTTGAGCGGCAGTCCTGCAACGGCGCTGATCGACGAATCGACGGCGCTGGTCTTCGAGGCATTGGAGGACGCCTGCTTGCCGGCCTGGGTCTTTTCGTTGATGACGATGGTCAGCACGTCGCCGACATGGCGCGCGCGCCGGTCTTCGAACAGCGGGCGGTAGGCCGCGGCCTGGTAGATGGCGCCGTTGTCGGGCGCATGCGCAGCCTGGGTCTGCGGGCGGGCGGTGGTCGGGTGCTCGACGATGGTCGACGGCGTGGTGCCGCAACCCGCCAGGCCCAGCAGCACAGCCAGCAGCCCGAATGCGCGCGACGTGTTCATGGCAAGCCTCACAGCTGGGTCAGGCGCTGCAGCATCTGGTCGGATGTCGAGATCGCCTTGCTGTTGATTTCGTACGCGCGCTGGGTCTGGATCATGTTGACCAGCTCTTCCACCACGTTGACGTTCGAGGTTTCCACGTAACCCTGGTTCAGCAGGCCCGCGCCGTTGCTGCCCGGCGCGTTGGAGCTGGGGGTGCCGGACGACGCGGTTTCGCCATAGAGGTTTTCGCCCAGGCTCTGCAGGCCGGCCGGGTTGACGAACATCGCCAGCTGCAGCGTGCCGATCGTGACCGGCGTGGCCGAGCCCGCCTGCTGCACCGACACCGTGCCGTCACGCGCAATGGTCAGGGTTTGCGTGTCGGCCGGAATGGTGATGGCTGGCTGCACCGCATAGCCGCTGGCGGTCACCAGCTGGCCGTTGGCATCGGCCATGAACGAGCCGTCACGGGTATAGGAGGTGGTGCCGTCCGGCATCAGGACCTGGAAGAAGCCGTTGCCCTGGATCGCCACATCCTTGGCATTGCCGGTCTGCTGCAGGTTGCCCTGGGTGAAGATGCGCTCGGTCGCCACCGGCTTCACCCCGGTGCCGACCTGCAGGCCGGACGGCAGCTGCGTCTGTTCGGACGACTGCGCGCCGGGCTGGCGGATAGTCTGATACAGCAGGTCCTCGAACACCGCGCGCGCGCGCTTGAAGCCGCTGGTGCTGACGTTGGCGAGGTTGTTGGAAATCACGTCCATCTGCGTCTGCTGCGCATCCAGGCCGGTCTTGGCAATCCAGAGTGAGCGAATCATGTCGGCTCCTTAAAATGTCGGGGATCAATTCAGGCTCAGCAGCTGCGCCGCCTTGCCGTCGTTGGTTTCTGCGTTCTGCAGCAGCTTCATCTGCATGTCGAACTGGCGTGCCAGCGAAATCATGTTGACCATCTCGTCGACGACGTTGACGTTGGAGGATTCCAGCGCGCCGCTGACCAGCGCCACGTTGGGGTCGGCCTCCGCCGCATTGCCGTCCTTCAGCCGGAACAGGCCGTCGTCGCCGCGCACCAGATCGGCTTGCGGCGGGTTGACCAGTTTCAGGCGGCCGACCGAGGTCAGGCCGGTGGCGGCCGAGCCGTCGGGCACCAGCGAAATCGTGCCGTCCTTGGCCAGCGCGATGTTGCGGCCGGGCGGGATCGCCAGCGGACCGCCGTCGCCCATCACGGTGAGGCCGTCGCGCGTGAGCAGCACGCCGTTCTCGTCCATCTTCAGGCTGCCGTTGCGGGTGTAGGCCTCGCTGCCATCTGCGGCCTGTACTGCAATCCAGCCGTCGCCCTGCACCGCCACGTCGAGCTCGCGCCCGGTGTGCTGGATCGCGCCGCCGCGGAAATCGCTTCCGGTGGTGGAGTCCACCACGAAGGCGCGCGTGGCGAGCGGCGCGCCCTGCACCGGCACCGCGCGAAACTGGTCGACCTGTGCGCGAAATCCCGTGGTCGTGGCATTCGCCAGGTTGTGCGAAGTCGTCGCCTGCTGTTCCAGGATGTGCTTCGCGCCGGTCATGGCGGTGTAGATGAGACGGTCCATGTGATCCCCTATCGCTTCAGGTCATCAACGCAGGTTGACCAGGGTCTGCAGCACCGCATCCTGCGCCTTGATGGTCTGCGCGTTGGCCTGGTACACCCGCTGCGCGGTAATCATGTTGACCAGCTCGGCAGTCAGGTCGACGTTGGAGTCTTCCACCGCCGACGATTGCAGCACGCCCAGACTGCCGGAATCGGGGGTGCCGACCAGCGGCGTGCCCGAGGTCGAGGTCTCGGCCCACATGTTGTTGCCCATCTGCTGCAGGCCGTTGGGGTTGGCGAAATTCGCCAGCACCACCTGGCCCAGCACGGCCGACTGGCCGTTGGTATAGCGTCCCAGCAGCGTGCCGTCGGCGCCGATGTTGAAGCCGGCCAGACGTCCCGAGGTGTAGCCATCCTGGTTCAGCGTGTTGACGCTGAACGCGGAACCGAACTGGGTGGTTCCGGTGAAATCGAAGGTGACCGGGAACGGCGAGGTGGCGCCCGTAGCCGTTGCCGGCACGTTGATGGCAGCCAGCGGCATGCCCGTCGTCAGGGCGCCGCTCGAGTTGAAGGCGAGGTCGGTAATCTGGCCGTTCGCCCCGGCCCCGACGATCTGCACGCCATCGTTGGACGCGTACATCTCCCAGGCGCCGGACGGCTGCTTCACGTAGTAGGTCTGCAGCGTCTGGGTATTGCCCAGGCTGTCGTAGACGGAGATCGCCGTCGAACTATGGAAGGTGGTCGGATCGTTCATGTTGAACGCGACGGTGGACGAATCGATCGGCGTGCTGCCGGAATCCAGGTTGAGCACGGCATTCACTTCGGTCGTGATCTGCGGAACCAGGTCGGCGGTGTTGATGCTGAGGGGCGCCGGCGCGCCGGTCGACAGCACGCCGCTGGCATCGGCCGTATAGCCGGTCAGCCTGGCGCCGGTCGGATTGACGATGAAGCCCATGCGGTCGAGCTGGAACTGGCCGTTGCGCTGGTAGGCAACTTCGCCGTTGTTGTCCATGCGGAAGAAGCCGCCGCCGTTGATCGCGATGTCGAGCGGATTGTTGGTGGCCGTGATGTTGCCCTGGGTGAACTGCTGGGCAATCTGTGCGACCTTGGTGCCGATGCCGACGCCCGCACCGCCGGCCCCGGTCAGCGAGTTGGCATAGACATCCGCAAACTGGGCCTGCGACTGCTTGAAGCCTACGGTTCCGGAGTTGGCGACGTTGTTGCCGATGATGTCCAGATTCTTTGCGGCGGCGTTGAGGCCGCTCAATCCCTGCTGAAAACTCATGTTCTGCTCCTTAGTAAATGCGCTTCCCTGCCCGGGTCGGGGTTGAGACTGCCTTGCTTAGAAAATCTGCCGGATGTCGGCGTAACTCGCTTTTTCCTGCCCGGCCAGGTTCAACTGCACGCCCTGGCTGCCCTGCGAAACACTGTTGACCATGGAAAGATGCAAGGCGGTCGTCGCAACCGGCTTGCCGTCGGTGACCACTTCGATCTTGAACCGGTAGGCCGCGTCGGGAACGGCGTCGCCGCCGTCATCGAGGCCATCCCAGGCGACCAGGTTGATGCCCTCTTCGCGCGACCCCAGGTCCAGCGTGCGCACCGTGGCACCCGCCGCATCGGTAATGGTCACGGTGACCTTGTCGGCCGGGGTTTCCAGGTCGAAACCCATGACGCCCTCGACCTCGTTGGGGCGAAGGGTGTCGCCAGGCACCAGAACGCCGCGTCCGATCAGGTTGGCGGCCTGGGCCATCTGGTTGGTTCCCATGCTGGCAACCAGCGCTTCCAGGCTGCTGTTCATGTTCTCGATCCCCTGCACCGTGGACAGCTGGGCCATCTGGCTGGTGACCTGCGCGTTGTCGAGCGGGTTCAGCGGATCCTGGTTCTTCATCTGCGCGACCAGCAGGCTCAGAAAGCGGTTCTGCGTTTCTTCCGTGCTGCCTTTCGCTGTCTTGGACGCTCCGGCGCCAAACAGGCTGCTGACATTGCTTGCGTCTTGTACCGTGCTCATTGCATCTCCTTATTTGCCTGTCAGGCTGATCACTGGCCCAGGGTCAGGGTCTTGAGCAGCAGGGTTTTGGTGGTATTCATCATTTCCACGTTGGACTGATACGAACGCGAGGCGGAAATCATGTTGACCATCTCCTCCACCACGTTGACGTTGGGCATGGTCACGTAGCCCTTGTCGTCGGCGAGCGGATTCTTCGGGTCGTACACCATCTTCATCGGCGACGGATCCTCGATCACCGCCGCGACGTTCACCCCGGCCGCGCCGTTCTCGCCCACCGGCGTCGCGGCGAACACCACCTGCTTGGCCTTGTAGGGTTCGCCATTGGCGCTGGTGGCGCTGTCGGCGTTGGCCAGATTGCTGGCGACCGTGTTCAGGCGCTGCGACTGGGCGTTCATGGCCGAGCCGGCGACGTTGAAGATATTGAATAGCGACATGGCGGTTCTCCTCAGCCCTGGATCACGGCCAGCATGCCTTTGATCTGCTGGCTGATCCGGGTCAGGTTGAATTCATAATGAACGGCGTTTTCGGCGAACGCGGCGCGCTCGGCGTCGACATCCACCGTGTTGCCGTCTACGCTGCCCTGCGCCGGGGTGCGGTACAGCAGGCCCGCATCCGCCGCCAGGCCCGGCTTGCCCGCCAGGTGTCCCGGCGCGGTGGCCGCCAGCGCCGCGCCGCCAGCGGCAGGCGCGCCCTTCAGCGCGCCCTGCAGGGCGGTCTTGAAGTCCAGGTCGCGTGCCTTGTAGTTGGGCGTGTCGGCATTGGCGATATTGGAAGCCAGTACCTGCTGGCGCTGGTCGCGCACGCGCAGCGCCTGGGTGTGGAAACTCAGCATGTCATCCAGCCGGTTCAGCATGGTCGTCACCTCGTCTGCTTTGCGCCTGAGCTGCAAAGCCTTTTTGCGATGACTGCATCCTAGACATGCGCCTGTCCATCCAATCGCACGATAAGCGGGTAAAAGCCGGTCCATTTCGGCGTTTAAGACGGCGCGCCGCTTCCTACAATGGCGCAGTATGAGAATCCGCAACGAGGAGTCGCAGATGGCAGCAGGATCCCCCCGCACGCGCGGACGAACCCACGGCCTGGGGCTGATCGCCGCGTGCCTGTGCGTGGCGTCCGCTTCCCACGCGGCGGGTCCGCAGGACCCGGCCGCGCTGCAGGCCCACGCCGAACGCTTCCTGAAAACGCAGACTGCCGGCCTGCCAGGCAAGGTGACGATCCAGGTGAAGCCGCCGCGCGCCGCTCTGCCGGCGTGCGCCGCGCTCGATGCCTTCCAGCCCGCCGGCAGCCGCAGCATCGGCAAAGTCAGCGTCGGCGTGCGCTGCCTGGCGCCGACCCCGTGGACGGTCTACCTGCCCGCCCAGGTACGGGTGATCGGGCCCTATGCGGTGACGCGCCAGCCGCTGCCGGCCAATCACGTGCTGACTGCCGCCGACCTCGTGCTGCGCGAGGGCGACCTCGGCAACCTGCCCGCCGATGTCGTCAGCGACGCCGGGGCCATGCTAGGCTATCGTACGGTGTCGGGCCTCGCCGCGGGGGCGCCGCTGCGCAATGCGATGCTGCGGCCGCCGCTGGCAGTGCAGCAGGGACAGAGCACCCGCCTGGTGCTGAACGGACCGGGGTTCTCCGTGCAGAGCGAGGGGCAGGCGCTGGCCAATGCCAGCCGCGGCGACCGCGTGCGGGTGAAGACCCGATCCGGCCAGGTGATCAGCGGGGTGGCGCACGACGGCCAGCAAGTGGTGGTCAGCTTCTAGAGGGAACCGGCTTCAGGATATGAGTCAAACTGACGTTACTGATATAACTTGAAATACCGGGCCTCTTTCTGCCCGGCCCGAACCAGGACACTGCCATGAAAATCGATCCCGGACTGAAGCAGGTCACGCTGCCCGCCTCCGTCGAAAACCGCCCGGCCCAGCCGCAGAAAAACGCGCCCGCCCCGACCGCACAAACCGAGGTCACCCTGAGCCCGCGCGCTGCCGAGCTGAAGCAGCTGGAAACCCAGCTGGCGGCGATTCCGGTCGTCGACCGCGCCCGGGTGGACAGCATCAAGGAAGCCATCGCCAGCGGCCAGTACACCATCCACCCCGAAAAAATTGCCGACGAGCTGATCGTATCGGTGAAGGAAATGCTTCATGTCGCCAAATAAAACGCCTTCCCCCCTGCTGGCCGGGCTCAAGCTGGAAAGCGCGGCCTGGCAGGCCTTGCTGCAGGTGATGCAGGACGAGGAACAGGCGCTGATCGCGGGCGACACCGAACGCCTGGCGCTGCTGGGCACGGCCAAGCTGACGCAGCTGCAAAGCGTGAGCGATCATGTGCAAAACCGCCACGCTGTCCTGCAGGCGGCCGGACAGGCTGTCGATCACGCCGGCATGGAAGCCTGGCTGGCGCAGCATGGCCAGGCCGAACACCGCGCCTGCTGGCAACAGCTGTGCGACATGGAGCAGACGGCGCGCGCAACGAACCAGCGCATCGGCGCCCTGATCGAGATGCGGCAGGCATCCACCCGGCAGGCGCTGAACGTGCTGATCCACAGCGCCACCCGCCAGGGCGGCCTGTACGATCACGACGGTCTTGCGGTCGCTTCACGCAAGGGTAATCCGCTCACCTCCGCCTGATCAGCGCGTAAAGCGCTGCGGCGCAATCGCCTGCATCAAATCCTGTTCCAGCGGCACCGGCTGGCCGCTCATCCGGTCGGCCAGCGCCTCGCCCAGCAACCCCGCCCATACCACCCCACGCGAGGCATACCCTGCCGCCACGTACATCCCGGCCTGCCCGTCGACCGCACCGACGAGCGGCAGGCGGTCCGGCAGCGTCGCACGCAGCGAGGCGCGGCCGCTCAGCTGATCGAGCGCCATGCCCTCGCTCGCGCCCGGCAGGATCGCCTCCAGCCGCGCCAGATTGGCGAGGTCGCTGGCGGTGCGCGGCATCGTGTCGTCGTCATCGTGCTCGTAGGTGGCGCCGACCAGCGGTCGCGACGCGCCAGGCGCCACATAGCCTTCGCGCGCGATCACGCACCGGATCTGCGGCAGGCTGCCGGGCGGCAGCTGCGTGATCTGCCCGCGCACGGTATTGAGCGGCCAGCTTTGGCCGGATGCCAGCCCCAGGGCATCGCGCGCGTTCGCCAGCACCACGGCATCGGCTTCAAGCAGCACGGCGCCATCGTCGCCCTGCAGCTGCCACCCGCACGCAGCCGTCTGCAGACGCGCGACGGCGCAGCCCGTCCTGAGCGCAATCGCTGGATGATCGAGCCAGGCGCGGCACAGCCCCCCCGGCACCACCCAGCCCGCCGCCGGATACAGCACGCCGGGCGCGGCGACCGGCCAGTCGGCCAGTTCGCGCGCCTCGGCCAGATCCACCCAGCGCGCGAAATCGGCAGGCGCCAGCGTGTCGGCCAGCGCCCGCTGCTGCTTGGCTGCGGCATCCGCATCGCGGGCCAGATGCAGCACGCCGCAGCGCGCCCACTCCACGCCATCCAGCATCCTCCACGCTCTCAGGTCATGCAGGAAAGCCGCGCGCGTCAGCCGCGTGGCACGGTTGTCGTCGCGCGAGATCACCGGCCGGTATACCGCCACCGGATTACCCGATGCCGCCTGCGCCGGCGCCACGGCGCGTTCCAGCACCGTGACCGCAATGCCGCGCTGCGCCAGCGCATGCGCAGTTGCGGCACCGGCCACGCCGGCGCCGATGACGGCGACATGCTGCGGCGCGGCAACGTCAAGCCGGCGAGATGGGCCGGCGAAGCGCGCAGCGAGGCAATGCCGTTTGCGACCGTAGCCGGCGCGCTTGTCGCAGACGAAGCCGGCCTGCGCCAGCTGCTGTCGCACCGGCGCTGCAACGGTGTAGGTGGCCGCCATCGCACCGCGCGTCGCCAGCCGCGCCAGCATGGCGAACAGGGCGGGCTGCCATAGATCGGGATTGCAGTCGGGTGCGAAGCCGTCGAGATAGAAGGCGTCGATCCCGGCTTCCAGTTGCGCCAGGCAGTCCGCTGCATCGCCCAGCATCAGCGTGAGCTGGACCCGGCCGCCGTCGAGCGCAATGCGGTGAAAGCCCGGCATCAACGCCGGCCAGTTCGCCCGCAGTTCCGTGGAAAGGGCGGCGAATTCCGGCCATTGCGCATGCAGGCGTGCCAGGTCGTCGGCCTGGAACGGATGCTTCTCGACCGACAGGAAATGCAGGCGATGAGGCCGGGCCGGATCGTCGCGCCAGGCCGCCCAGGTCGTCAGAAAATTCAGCCCGGTGCCGAAGCCGGTTTCAAGAATCGTGAACGCGGCACGGCGCGCCCACGCCTGCGGCAGCCCGCAGCCCTGCAGGAACACATGACGCGCCTGTCCGGCAGCGCCGTCGGCAGAATGGTAGATATCGCCGTACGCAGCGGAATACGGGACCCCGTTCCGTAATTCGAGCGTGGCGGGAACGATGGTTTTCAGCATGGCGGCCATGTTACATGGGCCATGCCGGCCCTGCCCCGATTCCGACGACTTCTATACGGGATTCCCAGGATCGGTTTCACTCCGCGATGACGGCAGGTCGCCCGCCACCTCGCCTCCCATGGACATTCCCAGGCGCTCGGGCATCAGTTCGTCGCTGCCGTCCATATCCCCGAGTTCCTCATAGCGCAGCGGCCGCCCGTGCGGGTGCAGGAAATCGCCGCCGGTGACCTCGGCCAGGATCACGACATGATCCCCTGCGGGATGCTTCGACATCACCCTGCAGTCGAAATAGGACAGGCCGGCATCGAGTAGCGGCGCCCCCGAGGGCGCCGCGTGCCAAGGCACGGCACTCAGCTTGTTTTCGTCGCGGCCGCTATGGTTGCCAAAGAAATCGGCCAGGGCGCCCTGGTCGCTCTGCAGCACCGTCACCGCAAAAAAGCCTTCCGCAACCAGCACGGGATAAGAGGCGTTGGCGGGGTTCACGGCAATTGCCAGCATCGGGGGCTGCAGGGAAATCTGCATGACCGACGAGGCCGTGAAGGCATTGGCTCGCGCCCCCGCCCCTACGCCGATCACGTAGACGCCCTGCGTCAGCGTCAGGAACAAGCGTTTGACGGGATTATCGATGCTCATGGTCGGCGGCTGCACATGACGGCAAATTGACTGCGATTCAAGGATGGCGTGAAACCTTGGCTCAATGGACCGACATTCAAGTCAGCCTGCGGCCATACATGGAACCAGTATGGCCACGACCGGATGCAGACCTATAGGCGTGTTCCCAATCAGACGTAAGACAATTCCGTCCGGAGAGGGTGTGCACGAGGCGGAACGAGTGCGTGATTGCAGCGGACGGAGCGCCTCCGCGCGAGGCCCTCGCCCGGCCGTTTGCATCAAGGGTTCAGGCTTCGTAGCCTTCGCGGTGCGTCGCGTTGATGGTGCGCAGCAGTTCACGGAAAGGAATGTTGCGTTCGTGCTTTTTGAACAGGGGCATGAAAGCCAGGTCGTCGCCCTTGCCGACCCCGCCGTAATTCCCGGATGCCATCGATTCGTGCAGCTCGCGCAGCATTTTGTCGAGATCATCCATGAACGGCGTATAGATCGATGCCTCTTCGTCGTCGTGCTCAAGACAGGCGCGCAGTTCGTCGACCTCGTACACCGCTTCGTGTACCAGGTCCATCAGTTCGTTGAGGTTCTTGGCTTTTTTCATGGTTCGCATGCTTTGAGACAAAACGTAAGGATACCGCCGCACAGCGAGCCGCGCGACAGGCGCGAAATTCGAGCGCAGGTTCCGGATTGCAGCTTTGGGCAAGCCGGTGAACACTTGCATTTCCCCGGCCACCCTGATCGCCTGCCATGAATGCCGAATCTGCCGCCCCTCTGCCGAACGCCGCCCCGACGGAGGCCTGTCAGCTTGCCGAGCGGCGCTGGCAGGCCGTCACCCGCCGCGATCCGCTGGCGGATGGCGAATTCGTCTACGCGGTCAGCACCACCGGCGTGTACTGTCGACCTTCGTGTCCTTCCCGCGCAGCCAAGCGTGAGCATGTGACGTTCTTCGAGTCGTCCGACCTTGCCGTGGCGGCAGGCTATCGGCCCTGCAAGCGGTGCCGGCCCGATGCCCCTTCATCCCGGCAAAAATGGACCGAACGGGTGATTGCGGCTTGCCGGGCCATCGAGCAGAGCGCGTCGGCGCTGACGCTCGATCAGCTCGCGCAGCAGGCGGGCATGAGCGCGCACCATTTCCAGCGCAGGTTCAAGGCCGTGACCGGTCTCAGCCCGAAGGCCTTCCACAAGGCAGTCCTGGCCCGGCGTGTGGTGGCGTCGCTGCAGTCCGCGCACACGGTGACCGAGGCGATCTACGACGCCGGATTCAATTCGACGGGGCGCTTCTACGAAAACGCATCCGCCCTGCTCGGCATGTCGCCCGACCGCTATCGCAAGGGCGGTGCTGGCGAGCACATCCGCTATGCCGTCGAGTCCTGCACGCTGGGCTGGGTCGTCATCGCCGCCACCCGCCAAGGCATATGCGCAATCGAGTTCGGCGATACGGCGCAGACCCTCGCCAGCCAAGTGCAGGCGCGCTTCCCGCGGGCGCAGTTCGAGCCGCCTGACGCTGAGTTCACGCGCTGGGTGGCCCGGGTGATCGGCTACATCGAACAGCCACGCGGCGTACTGGATCTGCCGCTGGACCTGCAGGGCACGGTCTTTCAGCACCGTGTCTGGCAGGCCCTGCAAGCCATACCTGCGGGACAGACTGCCAGCTATACCGAGATAGCCGGGCGTCTCGGACAACCCAGGGCCGTCCGCGCGGTGGCGCATGCCTGCGCCAGCAACCCCGTGGCAGTGGCCGTTCCGTGCCACCGCGCTGTCCGCGCCGACGGCAAGCTGGCAGGGTATCGCTGGGGCATCGCGCGCAAGGCTGAACTGCTGCGGCGGGAAAACGAGGATTGACCGGGATTTGGGAGCCCCGCATACAAAAACAGGGGCGTACGCCCCTGTTGATGAAAAACCTGAAACGTCTCAGCGCTTGACCGGCTTGGCGGCGATCTCCTCCAGCCGCCGCGCCTTGATCACCTGGCCGTTCAAAGCGGCGTCCTTGGCGCTGCCGCCGTAGGCCACCACCATCAGCTGGCTGTAGTACATCACCGGAATGTCGAACTTGGTGCCGTAGCGCTTGTTGATCTGGCCCTGATAGATCTCGACGTTGGCCTGACACAGCGGACACGGCGTGACGATCATCTCGGCGCCGTGGTCGTAGGCCGACTCGACGATGTCCTTGATCTGCGCCTGCGCCTTTTCCGGTTCGGAGAACGCCAGCGCGCCGCCGCAGCAGGTGACCTTCTGCTCATACTCCGGGATCGACTCGGCGCCGACCATCTCGACCATCTTGTCGAGGTAGACCGGGTTCTCGAACGACTCGCCGGCGACGCCGAACGGCCGGTTGGTCTGGCAACCGACATAGCCCGCGATCTTGACGCCTTCGAGCGGACGCACGACATGCTTCTTCATCTCGTCGAAGCCGAGATCCTCGATCAGCACTTCCACCATGTGGCGGATGTTGGGCATTTCGTTGATCTGCAACCCGGCTTCTTTCAGCGCTTCGCGCGTGTCGTTCATCAGCGTGTCGGAATGCGTCAGGCGTTCGCGCGTCTCGCGTGCGCCCAGCCAGCAGGCGGCACAGGTGGCGACGATTTCCTGCCCCGGCAGATGCTGTTCGGACAGCGCGAAGTTGCGCGCATTCAGCACGTGGCGCGGCAGTTCGCCGGCCTCGGCGTAGCCGATCGAGGCGCCGCAGCAGTTCCAGTCGGGAATTTCGGTCAGCTTGACGTCGAGCGTCTTGCACATCGACTCGACCGAGGTCAGGTAGTTGGATGCGGAAGCGCCCTTCTGCGACGAGCAGCCCGGGTAAAACGCGTATTCGTGTTTGGCCATTTAGTCTCTCTCCTCAGCCTGCCATCTTGGCGGCCTTGCGTGCGCGCTCGATTTCGTAGGCTTTAGCCAGCATGGCCTGGATGCCCTTCTGGTCACGGCACTTGTGGCCGCCGATCAGTTCAAGCGGGTTGAGCCGCCCGGCTTTGACCAGACCCAGCGCGACCGCCTGCATCGCCATGCCGTTCTTGATGCCCTGGACGAAGCCGTCCTTGAAGTACAGGCCCATCGACAGCTTCAGCTCGTTGACGCGGCCGGTCCTGGTCGCGTTCTTCCAGAACAGGCCGGAGAAGAAGCGCGTGGCCTGCATCTTCGGCGCCTTGCCGAGCCGGTGCGCGTATTCGGCGATGCCGTGCATGATGTGGGTGATCGGAAGCTTGCGCGGGCAGCGCACGATGCAGTTGTAGCAGGAGGTGCAGTTCCACATCGAGCTGGTGGTCAGCACTTCCTCGCGCTTGCCGGCGCGGATCATCATGAAGAGTTCCTGCGGCGGATGCTCCCACGCCGGCTGGAAATTGGTCGGGCAGGAACCGGAGCAGACGCCGCATTGCATGCACATCTTCACCCAGTCGCCCATCTCGACCTGTTCTTCGATTTCCTTCAGGAAATTGTTGCGGTATTTCTCCGCCATCGCGGTGTTTGCGCTCATGCTGCTCTCCTGACTAGAAGCCTTTGAACGGGCTGGGACCGACCGCAATCAGCTCGGCGGCGTACTTGTTGATCATGTCGGGCACCCGCTCGATGTCGGTGATCGCGACTTCGAGATCGCGCACGCGCTCTTTTTCCAGGTTCAGCGTCTTCAGCGTGTCGTCGATCTTGGACAGGCGCACACGGCCGAGCTCGGAACCCTTGACGAAATGGCACTGGTATTCGTCGCCCGACTTGCAGCCCATCATCATTACGCCGTCGTAGCCGGCGTTCAGCGCATCGGTGATCCAGATGGTGTTGACCGAACCGAGGCAGCGGATCGGGATGATGCGGACAAAGGCCGAATACTCGTTGCGGCTCATGCCCGCCATGTCGAGCGCCGGATAGGCGTCGTTCTCGCAGGCGAGGATCAGGATGCGCGGCTTCTCGGAGAATTCGTCGGGGATGTCGACCGCCTTGATCTGCGCGCCGACGGTGTTGACCGAGTAGTTCTCGAACGAGATCACGCGCACCGGACAGGCGCCCATGCAGGTTCCGCAGCGGCGGCAACGCGACTCGTTGAACACCGGGAAGCGCTTTTCGTCCTCGTCGATCGCGCCGAACGGGCATTCCACCGTGCAGCGCTTGCACTGGGTACAGCCTTCCAGACGCACTTTCGGGAACGACAGGTCGCCCGAACGCGGATGCGCGGCGCGGCCAAGCTCGGCGTTTTCCAGCGCCTGGATCGCCTTCAGCGCAGCGCCGGTGGCGTCCTCGCGCGCCTGCGCGATATCCATCGGACGGCGCACCGGGCCGGCGGTGTAGATGCCGGT
>JADFDN010000038.1 GCA_018262815.1 Thiobacillus sp. | reverse complement strand
CCAAGCGTCGCGAAATCGGCCACGGCCGCTTGGCCAAGCGCGCGCTGCTGGCAGTGCTGCCTTCCAAGGAAGAGTTCGGCTACACCATGCGCGTGGTGTCGGAAATCACCGAATCCAACGGCTCCTCGTCGATGGCTTCGGTGTGCGGCGGCTGCCTGTCTCTGATGGACGCCGGCGTGCCGCTGAAGGCGCACGTCGCCGGCATCGCCATGGGCCTGATCAAGGAAGGCAACCGCTTCGCGGTGCTGACCGACATCCTCGGCGACGAGGACCACCTGGGCGACATGGACTTCAAGGTCGCGGGTACCGAGAAGGGCGTGACCGCGCTGCAGATGGACATCAAGATCACCGGCATCACCAAGGAGATCATGCAGGCCGCCCTCTCCCAGGCGAAGGAAGGCCGCATGCACATCCTCGGCATCATGAAGTCATCGGTGTCCGAGACGCATGAAATGTCGGCCTACGCGCCGCGCATCATCGCGATGAAGATCAACCCCGAGAAGATCCGCGACGTCATCGGCAAGGGCGGCGCCGTGATCCGCGCGCTGACCGAGGAAACCGGCACCCAGATCGACATCCAGGAAGACGGCAGCGTGAAGATCGCCTGCACCAGCATGGAAGCCGGCGAACTGGCGAAGAAGCGCATCGAGGAGATCACCGCCGAAGTCGAAGTCGGCAAGGTCTACGAAGGCCCGGTCATCAAGCTGCTGGACTTCGGCGCCATCGTCAACGTGCTGCCGGGCCGTGACGGCCTGCTGCACATTTCGCAGATCGCCCACGAGCGCGTCAACACCATCGGCGACTACCTGAAGGAAGGCCAGGTCGTGAAGGTGAAGATCCTCGAAGCCGACGAGAAAGGCCGCCTGCGCCTGTCGATGAAGGCGCTGATCGAAGCCCCTGCTGCGCCCACCCCGACGCCCAGCGACGAGGAACAGGCCAGTTGATCTGCACCCCGCGCCACTGGTGCGGGGCGCATGTCGCCAATAAAAAACGCGCCACACGGCGCGTTTTTTATTGGCTCACAACGTAATCGATCAAGCCGTCTCGCCCAGAAACGACTGCCACCAGCGTTTGCGCTGTCCGGTCACCACGCCGCGCATTTCGAGCTCGCGCGGCGGCGTCTTGCTCATCAGCCAGCCCGGCACCACCGAGGACTTCATCGAACTGGAACCGCACGAACTGCCGAGATGGTTGGGGTCGTAGATCTTGATGAAGTTGGGCGCATCGAGGTTGTCCGCATAGACGATCGCGCAGTAATCCTCGTGATGTTCGCGCCGCAGCAGTTCGTCCAGCTCGCGCATGAACTGTTGCACCTTGTCGGCGGAGGAGGTCTCCTCCGGCACGTCCTGTCCGACAGCATAGAGGTACCAGCCGGCGTCGGCATCGACCTTCTGCCAGAACGCGGTCAACTGATCCCAGCGCATCACGCTGTAAAGCAGGCCGTTGTAGTAACGGTCAAATTCGTCGGGCTGATTCGAGCAGCTCTGGGCCATGGCGTTCTCCGGTTGTCTGTGTGGCAATCTGACGTGCCATCTTATTGGGCGGGCGACTGGCCGCCTGCCATCGATCTATTTGGCGACCTGACGTCCCAAGCTTACTTGGCGACCTGACGTGCCAACCTTTATTTGGCGACCTGACGTTCGCGGATTTCCTCGAGCGTCTTGCAGTCGATGCACAGCGTCGCCGTCGGACGCGCCTGCAGGCGATCCAGCCCGATCTCGACGCCGCAGGATTCGCAGTAGCCGTAATCGTCGCTGTCGATCTTGGCGATGGTTTCGTTGATCTTCTTGATCAGCTTGCGCTCGCGGTCACGGTTGCGCAGCTCCAGAGCCATGTCGGATTCCTGGGTGGCGCGGTCGTTGGGGTCGGCGAAAACCGTCTGTTCGTCCTGCATCGAATGCAGCGTGGTATCGATGTCCTGCGACAACTCGGCTTTCCAGGACTCGAGCATTTTGCGAAAATGCGCGAGCTGTTTCGCGTTCATGTATTCTTCGCCTTTTTTTGCCTTGTAAGGCTCAAAGCGCATCAAAGTTTCAGCCATCTCGTTCTCTTTGAAAATATTGGTGTATTCCGGGTAAAACCCAACCCGACTTAATATCAGAATCGCTCAAGCGCCGCAACCCAAATGACACTCAACGCCCTGCTCTTCGACGTGGACGGCACCCTTGCCGACACCGAGCGTGACGGCCACCGTCCCGCCTTCAATCAAGCCTTCAAGGATGCCGGTCTCGACTGGCACTGGGATGTCGCCCTCTACGGCAAGCTGCTCGCCGTCACCGGCGGCAAGGAGCGGATGAAGCACTATATCGACCACTTTCGGCCGGACTATAGGAAGCCGGACAACTTCGACGAGCTGGTGATCGAACTGCACCAGGCCAAGACCCGCCATTACAGCGCGCTGGCCGCCCAGGGCGGCATTCCGATGCGTCCCGGCGTCAAGCGCTTGCTGGCCGAGGCGCGCGCCGCCGGCCTGCGCCTGGCGATCGCCACCACCACCACCCCGGAAAACGTCACCGTGCTGCTGGAACACAGCCTGGGGAGCGGTACGCAGGACTGGTTCGAGGTGATCGCGGCAGGCGACATCGTGCCGGCGAAGAAGCCCGCACCCGACATCTATCACTACGCACTGGAAAAAATGGGACTCGCCGCGGCGGATTGCCTGGCGTTCGAGGATTCCGAGAACGGCTTGCGCGCCAGCCTCGGCGCAGGCCTGAAAACGCTGGTGACGGTCAACGACTACACGCTGGATCACGACTTTACCGGGGCTGCCGTCGTGCTGTCCGATCTCGGCGAACCCGGCGCGCCCAACCGCGTGCTGACCGGCCCCGACCTTGGCCAGTCCTTCGTCGACGTGGCCTATCTCAGGGCGCTGCACGCGAACTGAATTTATCCGCGTCCTTCGCGGATAAAACCGTTCAGGGGTTGTGCATCAACGCGGCTTCGAGCGTGTTTTCCAGCAAGGTCGCCACGGTCATCGGCCCCACGCCGCCCGGCACCGGGGTGATCCAGCTGGCGCGTTCCGCCGCGGGCTCGAAATCGACATCGCCGACCAGCTTGCCGTCGGGCAGGCGGTTGATACCGACGTCGATCACGATCGCGCCTTCGCGCACCCAGTCGCCCGGAATCATGCGCGGCTTGCCCACCCCCACCACCAGGATTTCGGCGGCACGCACGAAGCTTTCCAGATCGCGCGTCGCGCTGTGACACACGGTGATGGTGCAGCCAGCCAATAGAAGCTCGAGGCTCATCGGGCGTCCGACGATGTTGGACGCGCCGACCATCACCGCATTCTTGCCGCGCAGCTCCTCGTTGGTCGCACGCAGCAGCGTCATGATGCCGCGTGGCGTGGAAGGCCGCAGCGTCGGCATCTTCACCGCCAGGCGGCCGATGTTGTAGGGATGGAAGCCGTCGACGTCCTTGTCGGGGCGGATGCGCTCGATCACCGTCTCGGCATCGATGTGCGGGGGCAGGGGCAGCTGGACCAGGATGCCGTCGATGGCGCCGTCGGCGTTGAGCGTGTCGATCAGGGCCAGCAGTTCGTCCTGCGTGGTGGTCGCCGGCAGGTCGTGCGACACGCTGGTGACGCCGGCACGCTCGCAGGCGCGCTTCTTGTTGCGGACGTACACCGCGGAAGCCGGATCGCTGCCGACCAGGATCACTGCCAGGCCGGGACGGCGCTTGCCCTGCACCTCGCGCTCCGCCACCTTGTCGTGGATCACTGCGAGGATGGTGTCGGCCATGGCCTTGCCGTCGAGGATACGTGCGCTCATCAAGACAACCCTGAAGCAAAAGGGTGATTTTCCCGGAACGCCCGATTCGACTCAAGCGAAAATTGACCCCGCCGACTCGCCAAGGTATAGTCTCGCCTCTCCGAAATGCGCCCGTAGCGCCGATAGGATTTCGGGGTGTAGCGCAGCCCGGTAGCGCGCCTGCTTTGGGAGCAGGATGTCGGAGGTTCGAATCCTCTCACCCCGACCACCCCTTTCCGACAAGTAAGAGTGTGCCCGAGAAGTGAGTCTCTGCCCGTAGCTCAACTGGATAGAGCACCAGCCTTCTAAGCTGGGGGTTACAGGTTCGATTCCTGTCGGGCAGGCCAGGTTTTTTCGTTGTCAGCCTTGCTGGCAACACAATGGTGGATGTAGCTCAGTTGGTAGAGTCCAGGATTGTGATTCCTGTTGTCGTGGGTTCGAGTCCCATCATCCACCCCACCGTTTTTAAATAGAAGCAGCTCAAAGCCCGCGCAAGCGGGCTTTGTTCATTGAGACAACCGGATGAGGGGGCGAGAACCCCTGGGCGCTCGTCCAGCGCGCTAGGCGCGCAGGACGCCGGCCAGAGGGCAGGCAGTCCCGAGCCCGTGGCGAGGGATGGCCCGCGCGGGAGGCGGCCGCGCCGGACACAATCCCATCATCCACCCAGAACATCCCGAAGCCCGCGCAAGCGGGCTTCGTTCATTCGGCCTAAAGCTTCAGTGCCCCGATATGCGCGACGGCCCCCGGGTCATTACGCCACAGCGCCGGGTCGGCATCGACATACAACTCGATCAGGATACCGTCGGGGTCGTGGCAATACAGCGACTGGCTGACGCGATGGTCGGACTGGCCGGCGAGCTCGACGCCGTGCGCGGCGAGGTGGTCGCGGCAGACGCGCAGTTCATCGAGCGAATCGCCAACCTTGAACGCCAGGTGATACAGGCCGATCTGATTGGCCACGGGTGGCGCTGCCTGCGTACCGATCTCAAGCAGCGCGAGGTCGTGGTGATTTTCGCCGCACGAAAAGAACACCATGCGGCCACTATGGCGCGCGACTTCGGTGAGTCCGAGCGCATCGCGATAGAACGGCACCGACGTCTCGAGGCTGCGTACTTTCAATACGGCATGGCCTAGCTTGAGCGCGCGCATTGCGTCTCCTTTTCATTTGCGGGTTCTTATTCATGTATCTCGCCGTCGACATACAGCCAACGCCCGTCCAGCTTCTCGAAGCGGCTGGTCTCGTGCAACTTGAACGCGCGGCTGTTGAGTTTGTAGCGGGCGACGAATTCCACCGTCGCATGAGTCGGGCCCAGCGGCGCGTGCGCCTTGATCGTCAGACCCAGCCATTGCGGACGCGGCGGAACATCGAGCCCGAGCGAGACGGGACAGGTATCGGGATGCCAGGTCGCGCGCAGATAATCCTCGAGTCCCAACACATAGGCACTGTAGCGCGAACGCATCAGCCGTTCGGCGTCGGGCGCCGGCTCGCCAGCGTGATAGCGGCCGCAACAGTCCGCCAGAGCATGCCCCGAGCCGCACGGGCAGGCAGGTTCGCTCATGGCTTTGTCACCGGGCAGTGACGCAGCTTGGGCCGGATGTGCGGCCAAACGGCATCGAGCATTTTCGGCTGGGCCTTTTCGTTGGGGTGGATGCCGTCGGCCTGCATCATGCCGTCCTTGACGCCGACGTCGCAGACGAAGCACGGCACGCGAACGATCTTCTCCTCTCGTGCCACGTCGACATACAGCTTCGCCACCGCATCGGCGTACGGCTTGCCGTAGTTGGGCAGCACCGGTGCTTCGAGCAGCGCCACCCAGGCGCCGGCGGCCCTGGCCTGGCGGATCATGGTTTGCAGATTCTGCCTGATCACCGCCGGCGGCGTGCCGCGCAAGGCATCGTTGCCTCCGAGCTCGATCAGCACGCCATGCGGCCGGTGCCGGTCCAGCGCCGGCTGCAGGCGCAGGAGGCCGTTCTGCGTGGTGTCGCCGGTGATGCTGGCGTTGATCGCGCGCCACTGCGGCGCGGTTTTCTTCAAACGCGCGTCGAGCAGCTCGACCCAACCCTGCCCCGGCGCGAGGCCATAGCCGGAACTCAAGCTGTCGCCGACAATCAACACAGAGCACGAACCGGCCAGTGCCCAGCCCGGCAGCCACAGCACCCATAGCAACCACAAGCGATAATTCATTCATTGACCTTCATCTGATCCCAACCCAATGACGCCTCCCGACAGTGCCCAGTTCCCCAACGCCGTGGTCGCCGCTCGCGCCCTGTCCCAGCAGGTGCCGACTGCGGACGGTCTGCTCGCCATCCTGAGCGAAGTCGAGCTTGCCGTCCAGGCGGGCGAAACGCTGGCCATCACCGGCGCCTCGGGTTCCGGCAAGTCCACCCTGCTCGGCCTCTTGGCGGGGCTCGACCAGCCGTCTGCAGGCGAGATCATGCTGCTCGGCCAGCGCCTGGGCAATCTGGACGAGGACGCCCGCGCGCGGCTGCGCGCCGGCCGCATCGGCTTCGTGTTCCAGTCGTTCCAGTTGTTGCCCGCGCTCACCGCGCTGGAAAACGTCCTGCTGCCACTGGAACTGGCCGGCCGCGCCGACGCGCGCGAGCGCGCCGCTCACTGGCTCGACCGCGTCGGGCTTGCCGCCCGCGCCGGCCACACGCCGCGCCAGCTGTCCGGCGGCGAGCAGCAACGCGTCGCCATCGCGCGCGCCTTCGCCACCGATCCCGAAATCGTGTTCGCCGACGAGCCCACCGGCAACCTCGATGCCGACACCGGCGCGCGCATCATCGACCTGCTGTTCGAACTCAACGCTTCCGCGCGCACCACGCTGATCCTGGTCACCCACGACGATGCGCTCGCCTCGCGCTGCCAACGCCGGCTGCATCTGGTTGCCGGACGTACGCACGAAACGGCCCTCGCATGAGCTTCGCCAGGCTCGGACTCTGGCTGCTGCGGCGCGAACGCGCCAGCGGCGAATGGCGCGTGCTGCTGCTGGCGCTCGTCATCGGCGTCGGCAGCGTCTCCACCACCGGCTTTCTCGGCGACCGCATCAAGCGCGCGATGAGCGAACAGGGCGCGAGCTTTCTCGGCGCAGACCTGCTCGTCACCAGCCCGCGGCCGATAGATGCCTGGCCTGCCCACAGCCTGCGCACCAGCAGCGCGCTCGAATTCGCCAGCATGGTCAGCCGCGGCGACGCCTTCCAGCTGGCGACCCTGCGCGCGGTCGATGCCGCCTACCCGTTGCGCGGCGAAGTGCGTATCGCCGACCGTCCCTTCGAAGCCGGCACGCCGCGCCCGGCGCAGCCGCCACCCGGCGCGATCCATGTCGACCAGGAATTGCTGACGCTGTTGAATGCAGAGGTCGGCGATACGGTGCAGATCGGCGAATCCACATTCCGCATCGCCGGCGTGGTGGTCGAGGAACCCGGCCAGCTCGGCGGCGTGTTCGGCTTCGCCCCGCGCGTGTTCCTGCGCGCCGACGAAATCGAGGCCACCCGCGTGCTGCAGCCCGGCAGCCGGCTCACCTGGCTTTACCAGTTCGCCGGCGAGCCGGAGCCGCTCTCCAATTTCAGTGCCGCACTGAAGCCGACCCTGGAAACCACCCAGCGCCTGATCGGCTCGCGCGACGGCGTCGAAACCCTGCGCGGCGCGTTTGCCAATGCCGACCATTACCTGCAGCTCACCGCGCTGATCAGCCTGTTGCTGTCGGTGGCCGCCATCGCCATCGCCGCGCACCGCCACGCGCTGCGCCATTACGACCAGGCCGCGCTGCTGCGCTGCATGGGCGCCACCACCGCGCAGCTGCGCGTGCTGTATACCGTGCAGCTGCTGGTGCTGGGGCTCCTGGGCAGTCTCGCCGGCGTGGCGATCGGCGCGCTGACGCAGCAGGCGCTGGCCGGGCTGATCCTGCCGGAGGCCGTCACCCGCCTGCCTTCGCTCGGCGCCGCGCCCGTCGGGGTCGCCGTGGTCAGCGGCCTGCTGGCGCTGGCGGGTGCCAGCCTGCCCGCGCTGATGCGCCTGATCCGGGTGCCGCCGTTGAGGGTGCTGCGACGCGACCTGCCGCCGCTGCCCGCCGCGGCCTGGCTCAGCGCGTCCGTCAGCGGCTCGGCGCTGCTGATCCTGATCGCCTGGTACGCCGGCGACGCCAAGCTGGTCGCCGGCTTTGTCGGCGCGCTCGCTGCGCTGGTCGCCGTGCTGGTCCTGCTGGCGCGGCTGGCGCTGGTGGCCGGACGTGGCGTGCAGAAAATCAGCTACGGTCCGCTGCGTTTCGGTCTCGCGCAAATGCTGCGCCACCGCTTCGACAGCACGCTGCAGCTCGGCGCCTTCACCCTGGCGTTGTTCCTGGTGGCCCTGCTGGCGCTGGTGCGCAGCGACCTCGTCGACGGCTGGCGCCAGCAGCTGCCGGAAAACGCGCCGAATCATTTTCTGGTGAACATCGCGCCGCACCAGCAGGACGCGGTGGCCGCCTACCTGGCCGAGCACCGGCTCGAAGCATCCGAGCTCTATCCCATGGTGCGCGGCCGCCTGGTCAGCAAGAACGGCATTCCCATCGCCGACACCCTGCCGCCGGAAGCGCGCGACAGCAACACCCTGCGGCGCGAGCTCAACCTCACCTGGACCGCCACCCTGCCCGCCAACAACGCCCTCCTGGCCGGGACCTGGCATGGCGAGCGGCGCGGCCCAGAGATCTCGGTCGAAGCCGGCATGGCCGAGCGGCTGAACCTCGCCCTCGGCGACACGCTCGGCTTCGAGTCCGGCGACCAGACGATCGCCGCGCGCATCACCAGCATCCGCGGCGTGAAATGGGAATCGATGCAGCCCAACTTCTTCGTCATCTTCGCGCCCGGCCAACTGGACACCCTGCCCGCCAGTTCGATCGCCAGCGTCTACGTGCCGCCGGACGCCGCCGGGGTGCTGGCCGGCTTCGTCAAGACCTTCCCCGGCATCACCATCCTCGCCCTCGACAAGCTCATCGCCAACATCGAGGCGGTATTCGCGCAGATCATCGGCGCGATCCAGCTGCTGCTGGGATTCCTGCTCGCCGCCGGCATGGCGGTGGTCGTCGCCACACTCCTTGCCAGCCTCGACGCCCGCCAGCAGGAAGCGGTACTGCTGCGCACCCTGGGTGCACAGCGCGCCTATCTGGCGAAGGGGCTGTGGAGCGAGTTCATCGCGCTCGGCGTACTGGCCGGCCTGCTCGCCAGCGTCTGCGCCGAAGTCGCGATGGCGCTGATCGCCGAGCGCCTGTTCGATCTGCCGCCACGCCTGCATCCCTGGTTGTGGCTGGCGCTGCCGACGGCCGGCGCGCTGCTGGTCGGGATGAGCGGCTGGCTCACTACGCGCCACATCACGCGAGTGCCGCCGCTGCAGTCGATCCGGGCGCTGGGGTGAGGCATCGAACGCGTTCGATCCCTAGGCTTTCACCCGACCCGCACCACCATGTCCCCGAACAGCGCCACGCTGAAGCCGACCACGGCACCGAGCGGCGGCGCCCAGTGGCGGTTGAGGCGCGACTGCGGCGCGATGTCCTGGAAGATCAGATAGAGAATGCCGCCCGAGGCGAACAGCATGATCGCGCCCAGCCCGGCAGGGTAGTCGGACAGCAAGAAGTAGCCCAGTAGGCCGGCCACCGGCCCGATAGCGACCAGCGAGCCCATGATGAGCAGGGTGCGGCGGGCGCTTCGTCGTCTCAGCGCATGCAGCTCACGGAACGCATTGAACCCCTCGGGCAGGTTCTGCAGGCCGATCAGCAGCGCCAGCAAGGGAGCGACGGGGGAACTCAGGGCGACCAGTCCCCCCAGCGCGATCGCCTCGGGCACATAGTCCAGCAGCATGCCCATCACCTGCGGCGCTTCGCGTCGGCGCAGGCCGAGCGCGCGCTCGATCAGAAAAAATGCCAGCCCGCCTGCCAGCACGATGGGAATGGCCAGTATCGATCCCTGCATGCTGGCGACTCCTTCCGGCACCAGCACCACGGCCACCGCGCCAAGCAGGATGCCGCCGCCGAGGGCGATCAGGAAATGCCGCAGTTCCTGCTCCAGCCATCGGGCATGAATATGTTCGAAGCTGGCGATGAAGCCACCCAGCGGAATGCAGGCGCCGGCGGCAACGGTGAGAAACAGGATCGCGGCGACTTCGTCCACGGAATCAGGCTCGCGCGGTTTTCCGGGTCAGCGATGCAGGCGGCCCGCCGTCGGCTGCAGGTCCGCGCTCACCGCCTCGCGCTCGTCGAACACGAAGCAGTCGCCGTGGTAGTGCGCACCGCCGACTTCCTCGAAATATTTGAGGATGCCGCCTTCGAGCTGGTACACGTGCTCGATGCCGATGGCCTTCATGTGGATGGCGGCCTTTTCGCAGCGGATGCCGCCGGTGCAGAACGACACCACGGTCTTGCCGGCATAGTCCGCGCGGTGCGCGGCCAGGCGCGGCGGAAATTCGCTGAAGATGCCGATGTCGTAATCGACCGCATTGGCGAAAGTGCCCGCCGCCACTTCGTAGTCGTTGCGCGTATCCAGCATCACCACCGGGCGGCCTGCGTCGTCCATTCCGCGATCCAGCCACTGCTTCAGCGTGGCCGCGGCCACCGAAGGCGCACGCCCCGCTTCCGGGCGGATCAGCGGATGCTTCATGGTGATGATTTCCTTCTTCAGCCGCACCCGCATCCGCTTGAACGGCGGTTCGGCCGACAGGCTCTCCTTGGGCGCGAGGTCGGCAAAGCGCGGATCGGCCCGCAGATGGGCGACGATGGCGTCGATCGACGCGCGCGTGCCTGCAAGGAACACGTTGATGCCCTCCGGCGCGAGCAGAATGGTTCCCTTGAGGCCGAGTTCGATGCAGCGGGCGGCAAGATCGGCCTTGAGCGCCTCGCGATCGTTGAGGGTGACGAACTTGTAGCAGGAAATGTTGACGACGGACACGATAAAAAACCCTTTCAGCAAGACGGCATTATACGGATCGGTTCTGCCATGCCAGGGGTTTTGATACCCTTCGGGCTTCTCCTGCCCTTTCTGCCTGCCATGGACGAACAACTGCAAACGCTGGAACACGCCCAACGCACCGCGATCGACCTCGTCATCCAGTTCGGCCCCAGGCTGGTGGTGGCGCTGCTGATCCTGGTGGCAGGCTATTTCGTCGGGCGCTGGATAGGCAGGGCGGCCGATACGATGCTGGGCAGGCTCCATCTCGACGAAACCCTGCGTCAGCTGCTGGTACGCATCGTGCGCATCCTGGTATTGAGCCTGTTCCTCATCATGGCGCTGCAGAATCTGGGCGTGCAGCTGCTTCCGCTGCTGGCCGGACTGGGCGTGGCGGGCGCAGGCATCGCCCTGGCGATGCAGGGCGTGCTGGGCAACCTGGCAGCGGGGCTGACGATCATCTTCACCCGGCCGTTTCAGGTGGGCGAATACATCTCCATCGCCGGTGAGGAAGGCGTGGTCGACGACATCAAGCTGTTCAATACCGTGCTCTCCCATCCCGACCGCTCGCGCATCGTCATTCCCAACCGCAAGATCGTCGGCGAAATCCTGCACAACTTCGGCGCCCTGCGCCAGCTCGACGTGGTGGTCGGCGTGGCCTACGACACCGACATCCGGCAGGCGCTGGCGGCGATTCGCGAATTGCTCGCCGCCCACCCGAAAATCCTGCAGGCGCCCGAGCCGGTGATCCGCGTGCTGGCGCTGGCCGACTCCAGCGTCAACATCGCCATTCGTCCGTGGGCTGCGGTGGCCGATTTCAATGCAGCGTCGAGCGACATCACCCAGGCGGTGCTGGAAACCTTCCGCGAACGCGGCATCCAGATTCCCTTCCCGCAGCGCGAGGTGCGCCTGCTCGGCAACGCATGAAACCGAGAGCCAAGACTCCCTACACCGACCCGCTGGCCGAGGTGCTGCGCCCCGGCCAGTCGATCGAGCTCTTGAAGGAGCTGCACATCCTGACGCGCGACGGCAAGCTCAACCAGGACAGCCGCCGCAAGCTGAAGCAGGTCTATCACCTGTGCCATTTCATCGAGCCCCTGCTCGACGAGGTGCTGGGCCGGCAGGACACGCTGACGCTGGCCGACCACGGCGCCGGCAAGTCCTATCTGGGCTTCATCCTGTACGACCTGTATCTGAAGGACCGCGCCGGCAGCCATATCTACGGCATCGAGACGCGTGACGACCTGGTGGAGAAGTCGCGCGAACTGGCGGCGCGGCTGGATTTTCCGCGCATGTCCTTCCTCAACGTGACGGTGGCCGAGTCGATCGGCTCCGAGCAACTTCCGGCCAGCATCGACATCGTCACCGCGCTGCACGCCTGCAACACTGCGACCGACGACGCCATCCAGTTCGCGCTCGCCAAACAGGCGCGCCACATCGTGCTGGTGCCGTGCTGCCAGGCCGAAGTCGCCGCCGTGCTCAGGAAACACAAGAACGAATCCTTCGGCAAAACCCCGCTGTCGGAGATCTGGCGCCACCCGATCCACACCCGCGAGTTTGGCAGCCAGCTCACCAACGTGCTGCGCTGCCTGCAGCTGGAGTCGCACGGCTACCAGGTCACGGTCACCGAACTGGTCGGCTGGGAGCATTCGCTGAAGAACGAACTGATCGTCGCCACCCGCACCGGCACGCCGCGCCGCAACGCTCGCGAACGCCTGCAGCAGATACTGGGGGAACTCAATCTGCAGGAACTCGAAGGACGATTTCTGACCCCGCCGTAATCCGCAAAACAGCCTATGCTTCAGACAGGTGTCGTTTGTCCGGATTGCCCCGATGCGTCTCCCCGCCCTGCCCCGCTTCTTCGCCGCGCTGTCCCTGCTCGCCGTGATGGCAGGCTGCGCCACGCCGCAGTATCAGACGACCGTGCGCCTGATCCCGCCGGCGGATGCGCAGGGACGCGCCTGCGTGCAGGACTGCGAAGCCCGGCAACGGGCGTGCCAGGCCGATTGCCAGACCCGCTACCAGGCCTGTGCGAAAGCCATCGAGCCCCAGGTGGAAGCGCGCTATGCCGAAGCGCTGAAGCGCTACGAACTCGAGCTGAAGCGATACGCGGCGGATCTGCGCCACTATGAAATGCAGATGCGCTTCGACTGGCTGAACCGCTACCCTTTCCAGCCCTACTGGTGGGACCCGTGGCCGGGACCGTATTTCCCGCCGCCTTACCGCGAACCGCAGATGCCGACGCGCGAGGGCGTGCGCGCTCAGCTGCTGAAATCCAGTTGCCAGGACGATTGCGGCTGCCTGCCCGCCTATGACGCCTGTTTCGTCGGCTGCGGCGGTCAACGGGTGAGCGAAACGGTCTGCATCAAGAACTGTCCGCCGGCCAAATGAGGGCCTCCCCCGCAAGGAGGACGCCGGGTTGTGGACCTGGCGTCGACAACCCCGCTCACGCAGCGAATTGAAGGGGCACCAGCTTGACGGGCACGCTCTGCGTGTCCGTATTCATCCAGATCTCGCCGTCCTGCACCATGCATTGCAGGCGCATGCTGCGCGCGGCCAGCGCGGCCAGCGCCTGGCTGGTGTCGGCAGGCAGCTGCAGCACGGTCAGGTTGTCAAAGCGCGTGAGCTTGCTCGCGATCTGCTTCCACCACACGTCGCAGCTGCTGCTGTAGCACAGCACCACGACCTGGTCGGCGCGGCTGCAGGCGCGGCGGATACGCGCATCGTCGGGCTGGCCGAGGTCGATCCAGAGCGTGATCTCGCCGGCCAGATTCTTCGCCCACACTTCGGGTTCGTCGACGTCGAACAGTCCCTTGGTGAAGCCGATGCCGTCCTGCGCATACAGCGCATAGGCGAGTACCCGCACCATCATGCGTTCGTCGGTTTCGGAGGGATGACGCGCGATGGTCAGCGCGTGGTCGCCGTAGACGTGCCGATCCATGTCGGCAATCTGCAGTTCGGCTTTATAAATGGTGGCCTTGAGCGCCATGGGCATTCGTACTCAAAATTCGCGAACAAAAAAAACCCCGGCGAGCCGGGGTTTTTCTCACATCAGGTCGGAAAGATTACGACACGACCTGGATGTTGGAAGCTTGCTTGCCCTTGGGGCCAGTCGTCACTTCGAAGCTGACTTTCTGGTTTTCCTGCAGGGACTTGAAGCCGCTGGAGTTGATTGCAGAGAAGTGTGCAAACAGGTCTTCGCCGCCGTTGTCCGGGGTGATAAAACCAAAACCTTTTGCATCATTGAACCACTTAACAGTACCCGTTTCCATCTTGTTTCCTATCTATCAAAAAAAATTGAGCGACATGCTCTATCGATCGAATTTCAAGGAAAACGCTTACCAGAGGTACCGCAATTTAAAGCTTGAATCCAACAGATGCTGCATTAATAACATAGAAGGTCCAGATAACCAAACATTATTTTGTCCGGTTTCCCAGCGCACGCAATATCAGGGTGTCGCCGCGCTGGGTGAATTCGAGATGTTTCAGCACGCTCATTCCGAGCAGGACCTGGTCGCCTGCCATGCCCGGGTTGAGGCTGGCAGGCACGCCGCGCAGATCGAACGGCCCGAACGCCAGCGCATCCACCCGGGTGGCACGGGTGACGACCGTGCCGTTGGCGGTGATCGAGCGCTGCTGCGCGCCCGCCTCCAATCCCAGCTCGCCGGCCAGGTGTGCCGGCACCGACACCAGCGTGGCGCCGGTATCGAGCAGGAAGCTGACCGGCTGGCCGTTGATGGTGCCGGGAAAGACATAATGGCCGTCGCGGCTGCGCTGCAGAACCAGTTCGCTGCCCGGCGCGATCTGCAGCTGGCGGTTGGGATTGTTGCGTGCGTCCAGGCTGTTGTTGAAATAGAGGGTGAACATCCCCAGCACGAGCAGGCTGGCGACCAGCGCCATGCCCCGTCCGAGCGGGCGGTAGGGGTTATGCGAAGACGGCGGTGTCTTTGAAGAGTCGTGCGGATGCATGGTGCAGCCTCGAATAATCTGCGTCATGCCGACTATATTGATAGGCACGGCAGTTTGAAAGGGGGACGCGATGTTCGCCCTGGCATTCGCATCAGCATGGCCCGGCATCAGGCAGAGGGTGCTTCCACTCCTGCTTGCATGCGCTGGCCTGCCCGGCCATGACGCGGAGTCTGCACCGGCAGGCTGGTTTCCTGATGCACCCACGTTGCGGTATTACGCCTGGACCTATCAGCCCTGCGCCGGATGCGACGTGCTTGCCCCCCGGCCTGCCTGGGTCAGGATGGCTGCGCTGGCCGGGTTGCCGGCGGTGCGCTTTCTGGGCGCACCCGACGAAAGCGGCGGTCCGGCCTATTCCGCTGCCCCTGATGTCGTGGTGCTCTCGCCGGCAGCCCTGAAGCTGGAAACCTGCCAGCTGGCGTTTCTGATCGGCCACGAAATCGCTCATATCGCACGGCGCCATTTCGACGAGGACGCCGTTGCACTGTCGGTGTTCTCAGGCAGACCGGCGCACTGGACGGACCGGGGCGAAGACGCCTTGCGGCTGGCAGAAGGCAATATGGGACTGGCGCTGCGCGTATCTCATCTGTGGCAGCAACAGGAACACGAAGCGGACTGGGTAGGCGCACTGCTGGCGGCGCAAGCCTGCGGATGCAGCATCGAGAATGGCGCCCTGGCCTACTTTCGCCACGACGACGAATCCGGCGGCGGCATTGCGGCGGCCCATGCGCCGAGTGCGGAACGCATGCGGCAACTCCTGCCGTTTTCCGAATCGGCCCAGCGTCTGACGGAACGGGCGCCCCGCTGACGCAAGCTCGGCAAAGTCAGCCCTGCATGTGCTGCATGCGCGGCTGGCTGAAGTGGCAGTGCGGGGCGTCGCCGAAGACTTCACGCAGGTAGCGGGTTTCGATATGCAGCAGGCGCTCATGGTCGCCGGCTTCCAGATAGATGTCCGGCTGCGCCATCAGATCGTCGTCCCACACCATTTCCACCCCCCAGGCGTTCGGCAGCCCCGGTACCACTCCGGGATCGCATTCGCTGAATAGGCGGCTCACGCTGGCCTCGTCGGCCAGACTGAACTCGACGCCGTGATCCAGCCCCAGCTTGCCGAGATGGACTTCCTGGTCAGCCGGAATCATCGCCACCATCTGGCAGCCGACACCGTCGAGCAGCACGCCCTTGGCCACACGGTTGGGCGGAACTCCTGTCGCACGTGCGGTTTCGACGCTGGTCTGACTGTGGGGGTGCACCACGAGGTCAAACGGAATCATGTGCTCGTCCAGAAAACGTTCCATGCGATGCAGTGCTTTCATGATCGGCTCCTTGCAAAACGATTGGACAGTTTTCACTATAGTCCAACGCCGCCCGCCCGCAGGGGCTATCGCCGCTGCGGACGGTCGCCGGCGCGAAAATGCCGGCGCGGCGGCTTGGGATGTTCCATCTGCTGGCAGGCACGGCGGAAACCCAGCAGCGCGTCCTGCGCATGCCCCAGCACGCTGTCATGGGGGTAATGCCCGGCGAGGTTGAGTTCGCCTGCCGCCACGCCGGTCAGCAGCTCGATCCCCTCGCTCGCGTGACTTGCGGCATGGATGTGGAAACGTCCCTGCGCGACGGCTTCCACCACCCGCGGCGCCAGCATCAGGTGGCGGCGGTTGCGCACGGGAATCAGCACCCCCTGGCTGCCGTCCAGTCCGGCGGCCTCGCAGACACGGAACCAGCCTTCGATCTTTTCGTTGATGCCGCCCACCGGGAGGATTTCCCCGTGCTGGTTGACCGCGCCGGTGACCGCGATGCCCTGTTTGAGCGGCAGGCCCGACAGCGCCGACAGCAGCGCATAGAGTTCGGCGCACGAGGCGGAATCGCCCTCCACCTCGTGGTACTGCTGCTCGAACACGATCGAGGCGTTGAGCGACAGCGGCGCCAGGTGGGCGAACAGTCCCGCCAGATAGTTCTGCAGGATGAACACGCCCTTGTCGTGGATCGGCCCGGACAGTTCCACCTCGCGCTCGATGTTGAGCAGGCCGTCCTCGCCCGCGTAGGCCCGCGCCGACAGCCGGACCGGCAGGCCGAAGCGGGCGTCGCCGAGGTCGAGCTGGGTGAGGCCGTTGAGCCGGCCCACCTGTTCGCCGCCCACATCGATCAGCACGTCGCCTTCGGCAATTTCCTCGCGCAGGCGCTGCTCGGGATAATCGTGCCGCGCGGCGTGTGCCTCGATCGCCACCTCGACGTCCGCCCGCGTCACCAGCCCCGGGCCGCGCGCGCGGCAGATCGCGGCGCTTTCCATCACCAGCGCCTCGGTGCGGCCGAAAATCGCGCTCTCGCGCGTCTGATCGGCAGCTTCGCGATGCGACTCCTCGATCAGGCGCGCCACCGCCGCCGCCGAAAAATGCGGCAGGCCATGTTCGCGACACGCATGGGCGACGAAAATCGCCGAGGCGCGTCGGGTTCCCGCACTGGCGATGAAGCTGTCGGCAAAATCCACCTTGGCGCGGAAATGCCGGGCAACCTCGGGCGCCGCCTCCTGCAGTTCGTAATACTGTGCGCGCGAACCGACCAGCACCAGCTTGACCTCGACGTCGACCGCTTCCGGCGCCAGCGACACCGCCGCGATCGGCGAAAACGACACGCCCGGCTCCTCGATCTGCAGCCGGCCGCTGCGCAGGAAGCGCCGCAGCTTCTCCCAAACCAGCGGGTCAGCCAGCACGTCCTGCAGATGCAGCATCAGAAAACCGCCGTGCGCCTGCAGCAGACTGCCTGCGCGGATGCGCGAAAAATCGGTCATCAGCACATCGTTCTCGGACTGGTATTCGATGCTGCCGAACAGCGCACGGAACAGCGGGTTGTCCTCGACGATCACCGGCGCACCAGTCAGCCCGCCGTTGTCGACCACCAGATTGACGCGATAGCGCGCAAGCGCGAGATGCAGCGCTGCCAGTCGTTCCTCGTCGTCCTCGCTGCCGCTGAACAGTTCCAGCTTGTCGAGCACGTCCTGCTCCAGCGCATCGAGCCAGGCGTTGAGCTTGGCCGCATCCTTGATCTGCTTCTTCAGTCCGGCACGGATCGCCTGCAACTCACGCTCGACCAGCGGCTTCACCACCTGACGCCGCAGCGCCGCCAGCGCGTCGTTCATCGCGCGCTCCAGCGGCTGGGTCTTCTCGATGTAGCGGGTGATCTCGGCGCGCAGCTCCTGATCGGCCTGTTCCACCACGGCACGGCGCGCCTTCGGCAGCGCCAGCACCTCGTCTTCGGTCAGCGCCTGCCCCTTCTTGCCGATCAAGGTGAACACCATGCGCCCTTCCTCGCGGTGCAGCGAAAAGCTGCGGGCCTCGGCAAACGCGGTCAGCTCGGCGTAGTGCCGCGCCACGTCGTTTTTCCAGGCCTGTTCGATGCGCTCGCTCTCGGCCTTGTAGTCCTGCCCCTGCAGCCGCTGCGGGATTTCGCCCTGCAGCGTCTTCACCGCCTGCGCCAGCAGCTGGCGCAGTAGCCGCCCCTCGCCGGCCGGCAGGCGCAGCGCCAGCGGCCGCTCGGGCGCGTCGAAATTGTGCAGGTAGCAAAGATCCGGCGGTACCCGCCTGCTCGCCGCCGCCTCGCGCATCGCCTGCTTGAGCAGCGAGGACCGGCCGCTGCCGACTTCGCCCAGCACGAACAGGTTGTAGTTGGGCTGGTCCATGCCGAGGCCGAAACGGGCGGCCGCCTCGGCGCGTGTCTGACCGATCCACGGCAGGGTCTCGTCCTGTAGTTCGGACGTGTCCGCGAAACCCAGCGCGTCGGGATCGAGGGTCAGGCGCAGGTCGGCGGGAGACAGCGTGGCAACCGGCATGGTTCGGGAACGTGAGGAAGTCATCCCCGGATTATTGCCCAAGTCACTCGGGCGGCAACAGGCGGGCCCACTGCGCCTGGCTTTGCAGATAGCGCACCCGCAGGCTGGCCGCATTCTCGCGCAGCAGGTCGGCGGGAACCGCCAGCGCCTGCAGCACCGCGGCCTCGATGCGGTCGAGCGCCACGCCGCGCGGCATCACGTCCGGCTCCCAGGTTTCGGCAAAGGCGGTCCGCTTGTCGGGTCGTCCGCCCTGCTGCGGCGGGACCAGGCTCACGCGTGGCAGGCCGTAGGCCAGCGCGACAATGCGCCCATGCAGGCTGCTGCCGACCGTGCCGCGGCTGGCGGCGATCAGTGCGCAGATGTCCCACAGATGCAGCGACGGGAACAGCTGCGCCGTGCCGGTCGGCAGCCGGCGCTGCAGCTTTTCGTAGAGCGCCGCATCGTCGTGCCACGGCGCCGCGCCGGCCCGAAACAGCGCCAGCCCGAGTCCGGTCGCCGCCGCCACCCCAGACAGGCCCCGCGCCAGCGCATCGAGGCTGGCGTCGTCGGCAAAATCGGCGCTGAACTGGCAGGCGAGATAACCCTGCGGAAACGCATCACGCATCGCCTTCGCGTCGCCCTGCTCCTTCTGCCGGCGTATCGTCTCGCCGAAACAGTCCGCCAACATCACCGCAGGATCGGGGCACAGCGGCGCCTTGATCCCCTCCGCCCGCAGCGCGGCCTGGGTGACGTGGTCGCGCACGCTGAGCCAGTCCGCCTGCCGCAGCGCCGCCTTCACGTCGTCCCGCTGCGCGGAGGACAGGGCATTCCATTCCACGCCGCCGACGGCGTTGAATATCAGCTTGCCGCCCGGCGCCAGCGCATCGCGGCCGACCACATAGGGCATGGTTCGCGCTGTGCCGAGCTGGCGCGCCGCCCACGCGGCGCCTGCATCCGGGTCGGCGTCGTAGCGCGCGATGGCTTCAGTGGCCGCGGACGGGTCTAGCAGCATGACGGCGGCCTGCCAGGCGGTGCAGGTCAGCAATTCGCCGCCGGCGTGGATCAGCTGCGTCGGCTGAGCAGGCAGCGGCGCCACACGATGGCCGCCGCAGACCCGCAGATCGCGCGACGCCAGCCCGGCGAATTCGAACGCCCGCCCCGGCAGCAGCGCTGTCAGCAGATGCGGGAACAGCAGGTCGCCGAAGTTGTGGCGGTCGAAGGCGCCGAACAGGAGCGATGCGTGGTGAGAATTCATCTGCGTACCGGATAGTTTGCAATGGCGGGCAATCCTGCATTCGTCATTCCGGCAAATACCCAAAGGGCACAAGCGCCGGAATCCAGTCAATCAAGGCTGGACCCCGGCGTCCGCCGGGCTGACCGCACGCATGATTTTTTCGCATGCCGCGCGTTTTCGCACTACATTCTGAAAAAACTACAACACGCCGCCCGATGAAACCCGCCCAGCCTTCCTTCTTCGCCCTGATCGCCCTCATCGGCGGCCTGGCCATCTTCAGCTCGACGCTGTCGAAGACGCCGGTGCTGCCGCTGTTCGCCGCCGCGCTCAACGCCACGCCGGCCGAAATCGGCTGGATCGTCATGGCGTCGACGATCCCCGGCGTGCTCATCAGCTACCCCGCCGGCGCGCTGTCGGACCATCTGGGCAAGCGGCGCGTGCTGCTGGCCTCCCTCGTCGTGTTCGCCACCGCGCCCTTTTTGTATCTGGTGATCGAAACCGCCTGGCAACTGATGGCGGTGCGCTTCTACCACGGCTTCGCCACCGCGATCTTCGGCACCGTGGCGAGCGCTGCGATCGCCGAACGCTACAGTGCCGACCGCGCGGCGCGGCTGTCCACCTATTCGTCGGTCACCATCGTCGGCCGCTCGATCGCGCCCTTCCTCGGCGGCACGCTGATCTCGCTGGCGAGCTTCGGCGCCGTATACGTCGCCTGCGCGATCGCCGGCGTGCTGGCGCTGGGGGCGGGCCTGCTGCTTAAAGACCGCGATCCGAAGCCGGCGGCGAAACTGGAATTGCCGCATTTCTGGTCGAGCCTCAGAACGGTGCTGCGCGACCGCGGCATCATGCTGGTGAGCACGGTGGAGGCGGCGCAATACCTGGTGTTCGGCGCCATCGAAGCCTTCCTCGCGCTGTACGCGTCCTCGCTCGGCATCCCCGCGTGGCAGATCGGGGGCATCCTCGGCGTGCAACTCGTCAGCATCGTCTTCGCCAAACCGCTGATGGGCAGGGTGTCCGACCGCGTCGGCCGCCGCCGCGTCATTCTGCCGGGCCTTTTGATCGGCGCAGCGAGCGTCGTCCTGCTGCCCTATTTCCCCAGCTTTATCGGCCTGTCGGTGCTGAGCCTCGCGTTTGGCCTCGGCTTCGCCACCGTCACCTCGTCCACCGCCGCCCTCGTCGCCGACCTCACCAAGGACGGCCGCTACGGCAGTTCAATGGGCGTGCTGCGCACGGTGATGGACGTCGGCCAGTCGATCGGCCCGGTGCTCACCGGCTTCATGGTCGGCGTCGCCGGCTACGCCAGCGCCTTCACCCTGCTGGCGGCGATCCTGGTGGCGGCCGCGCTGATGCTGGGGCTGCTGCTGCGCGATGCCTGAGGCCGCGTCTGATCGGCTATAGTGAGGCAGCCTATTTCTCCCAAGGAGACGTCATGCGTATCCCATCTTTGCTAGCCACGCTCGCATTCGTCGCCGCCGGCTTCACGCTCCCGGCCGCCGCTGATTCAAGCGTGGACACCACGCCTGCTGCCGCACAGCAGACATCGATTTCACCCGAGGCCTGTATTGCGAATGCCAAGGGCATGCAACTCGCCCAGATTCAGACAGCCTGCTGCAAGGCCCACAAAGGCATCTGCGGCTGCCGCGCCGGCAAGATCGTGTGCTGCGACAACTCCACCAGCAAGGAGCCGGGATGCACGTGCCATGGGGATGAGGGCGTCGTCGAATAACAAGTAGGAGTTTTCGGAAATGACCGAAATGGCTAACGTATCCAACAAAACCAAGACCGCGCCCTATGACGTGGCCGAACTGTTACGCACCCCTGAGGAAATGGCTGCATATCTCGATGCCTGGCTGGGCGAGCCGCCGGACGATGCCACAGGCATCGTTCGCGCGCTGGGGGATATTGTTCGTGCGAAAGGCATGTCACAGGTTGCTCGCGACGCGGGTTTAAGCCGTGAGGCTCTCTACCTGGCGTTCAGCGAGAATAGCAATCCGAGCTTCGCGACGGTGCTCAAGGTCGCACGGGCGATCAGGGTAAGACTGCATGCGGAAGTGGCCTGACATTGGGCCTTCACTTATGAATACTCTTCATTTGCAAAAAATCTCGGCTCACCCCATGGACCAAGGTTTACTCAATCAAGCAGTTGGCTTCTTCAATGCCGCATCCCGCTGTTTTTCGAACATTGCAATCAGCCCTCTTATTCATAACTCACCAATGACGCCTGGCGTCGTTTGCGCCGCGTTCTCGGTTGAGCTGTACCTCAAACTTCTCATCCTATTGGCATCAGGTAGTCCCCAGCGAGGGCACAAGCTCGACGAGTTGTTCGCGGCCCTCCCTCAAAAGGAGCAACAGAAAGTTACAGAGAAATATGGCAACCCTGCGATCTCAACTCATATTAAAGAAGTGAGTAACGCATTTATCACTTGGAGGTACGAACATGAACATGAGGCGCTCACTATCAACCCTGATGCTTTGATGGCAATCGCAAGGGCGTGTCACTTGGTAGTTCGGGAAATGAAACCTGAAT
>JADFDN010000037.1 GCA_018262815.1 Thiobacillus sp. | reverse complement strand
ATAAGTTGTGTGCATTTTGGCTAATCTCGCAACTTTTTACTGAAACGGCGAGCGCAATCAAAGAAAGGATCGCAGCAAAAAAGGCAATTAGATCAGTTGAAGATAAGTTAGAGTTTTTCATATGTTCTGCACGTTACGACTCACTGATAGCTAACGTCGTAACAAACTGGGGCAGCCTCTTTATTGTTGATCAACCAAATCCTTAAACCTTTTTCGCCTTCATCGACCCCGCGATCACCTTGTACTGCAAAAACCGCGTCTCGATCGGGCCGTTGAACAGCGGAATGCGGCGGCTGGCCTTGAGGCCGAACAGCTTGGGCAGAAGCGGATCGCCCGAAATGATCCACGCATCCCAGCCGGCGAAGTTCTTCTTCAGCCAGTCGCCCAGCAGCGGATACCACTCGGCCAGTTCCTCGGCCTCGCCGATGCGCTCGCCGTAGGGCGGGTTGGTGACGATGGTGCCGGTTGGCGTCGGCGCTTTCAGATCGAGCACGTCGGAGACCTTCAGCTCGATGGCGTCGGCATAGCCCGCGGCGGCGAGGTTGTTGCGCGCCTTGTCGAGCACCCAGCGGTCCTGGTCGGCGCCGAATATCGGCAGGTGCGACAGCGGCTTTTCCTGGGCCTGCGCATCCATCTTGATGCGCTTCCACAATGCCGCATCGAAATCGCGGTAGTGCTCGAAGGCAAAATGCCGCTCCCGTCCCGGTGCACGGTTCAGCGCCATGTCCGCCGCTTCCAGCAGGATGGTGCCGGCGCCGCACATCGGATCCAGCAGCGGCGTACCGGGCTCCCAGCCGGACAGCATCAAAAGGCCGGCAGCGAGGTTTTCCTTGATCGACGCCGCGCTCGCCTCGCGCTTGAAGCCGCGCTTGAACAGCGGCTCGCCGCTGGTGTCGAGATAGAAGGTCACCGCGTCCGGGGTGAAGAAGGCGTACACCGGCACGTCGGGCGCCTCGGTGTCGACGCTCGGGCGTTCGCGCGTTTCCTCGCGGAAGCGGTCGCAGATCGCATCCTTGATCTTCAGCGTGATGAAGTTGAGGCTTTTCAGCGGCGCATTCTGCGCGCCGACTTTCACCGCGATGGTCTTCTTCACATCGAACCAGTCCGGCCACGGCAGGTCGAGCGCGGCGCGGTAGATGTGCTCTTCCTTGCGATAGCGGGTATAACCGACCTTGCGCAGGATGCGGGTGGCGATGCGCGAAGTCAGGTTGGCGCGCATCTCGGCGGCCGTGTCGGCCATGAACAGCACGCCGGCGGGCACCTGGCGCACCACCTGCGCGCCGGCGGCCGTCAGCTCCTGTTCGAGCAGGCTCTCCAACCCGCGCGGGCAGGTGGCGAAATGGCTGGCGGGCGGCAGCGCCTCGCGCTCGGGGCGGACGGGGTGCGGCGTTCTAGTGCGACGGGGTTCGGGTTTCAAACTGGACTCTCAAAAACATTGATCCGCGAAGGACGCGAAGAAAACATCAAGAAACATTGTTTTTTACTTCGCGATTCTTCGCGTCCTTCGCGGATGAAAAAAGAAGTTAAAACGGCTTCAGTACGACCAGCAGCACCACGAGCAGCAGCACGATCACCGGTATTTCATTGAACCAGCGGAACCAAACATGCGACTTGCTGTTCTGTCTGGCTTCGAATGCGCGCAGCAGGCTTTTGCAGACGTGGTGATAACCGATGAGCCCGGCGACCAGCGCGAGCTTCGCCCACATCCAGTTCATGCTGAGCGGAAAATACGCCAGCCACAGCCAGATGCCGGTGATCAGCGTCAGCCACATGATGGGGGAGACGAACCGATACAATTTGCCCGCCATCAGCAGCAGGCGGTCGTAGGCGGCGTCATTCGTTTCCATCGCCAGGTTGACGAAGATGCGCGGCAGGTAGAACAGGCCGGCGAACCAGCTGACCACCATCACGATATGAAACGATTTCAGCCACAGCATGGATAGACAAGCCCTTCTGAAAAAATGGACGCCGAGTCCGCTGACCCTGATTTTACTGGGTTTGATCGCCTGGCTGTGGTTTCGCCCGCCGGCCGACGTCAGCGAGGAGAATCGCCCCGCGCCGCCCTGGGCCGTGACCCTGCCGGATGGGCGGACGCTCGCCAGCGACGATCTCAAGGGCAAGGTCGTGCTGGTGAACTTCTGGGCGACGTGGTGCCCTTACTGCCGCAAGGAGAAGCCGGTGATCGACCGCTTCTGGAAGGACATGCGCGACCGGGGGTTCGAGGTCGTTTCGATCAGCGTCGACGACCCGCCTGAAAAGATCGCAGCCTGGATGCAGGACAAGGACTATGCCTTCATGGCCGCGCCGACCAACGCCTCGGTCGCCGCGGCCTTCGGCAACGTGACAAGCGTACCGACCTCGTTCATCGTCGATGCCGATGGCCGCATCCGCCACAAGATCGCCGGGCAGCTGCATTATCCCCGGCTGGAAAAGCTTGTCGTTCCCCTGCTCCCCGAGGTCCGGAAGCCATGACCGAATCACCCGACAGCACTGCGGCCTGGACACAAGCCCGCCTTACCGAACTCGAGACCAAGCTCGCCTTCGCCGAAGACCTGCTCGACACGCTCAACCAGACCGTGGCCCGCCAGCAGGGGCAGATCGATTCGCTGCAGCAGCAGCTGCGGCTGCTGCACCAGCAGATGAAGGAGGCGGCGCCGGACGAGGCGCGCTCCCCGCGCGACGACATCCCACCCCACTACTGAACGCGCGGCAGTGCCTGCAGCCCCGTCAACAGGGGCAGCAGTTCGCTTTCCGGCATGGGCCGGGCGTAGTAATACCCCTGGGCGAACAGACAGCCATGCTTCATCAGAAAGGCTTCCTGGCCGGCATGCTCGACGCCTTCGGCAATCACCCGCAGATCGAGGTTGGCCGACATGGCGAGAATGGCCTGCACGATCGCAGCATCGTCGTGGTCTTCGGCGATGTCGCGGATGAAGCTGCGGTCGATCTTGAGTTCGCTGATCGGCAGCAGCTTGAGCCGGCTGAGCGAGGAGTGGCCGGTGCCGAAATCGTCGATGGCGATGCTGAGGCCGAGCCGGCGCAGCGCCGCCATGATGTCGATGCCGGTCGTCTCGCTATCCATGATGCTGCTCTCGGTCAATTCCAGCACGATGCGCTCAGGCGCCACGCCGGTTTCGGCAAACATGGCGGCCAGCCGCTGCGGCAGGTCCTTCTGCAGCAGTTGCTTGCCGGAGAGGTTGACGTGCAGGGCAAAACCGTCGAGCGACACGCCTTGCGTTTCCCAGCGCTTCAGTGCGAGACAGGCCTCCTGGATGACCCATTCGCCCATGGGCACGATCAGGCCGGTGTCTTCGGCCAGCGGAATGAAATGGTCGGGCGGAATCGCGCCTTCCTGCGCATCGTGCCAGCGCAGCAGCGCTTCGGCGCCGCAGATGCGCCGGGTGTCCAGTGAGACCAGCGGCTGGTAATGCAATTCCAGTACACGCTGCTCGAATGCGCTGCGCAAGCGCGATTCCAGCTGGATGCGTCGCATCGCGCGCTCGGTGATGCCCTGCTCGTAGAAGTGGAAGGTGTTGCGGCCGCGCTCCTTCGACTTGTACATGGCGGCGTCGGCATGCTTCAGCAACGCCTCGGCGTCCCGGCCGTCCTCGGGGTAGACGCTGATGCCGATGCTGGCGGAGATGTGCAAGGGGTAATCGCCGATGTGCAGCACCTTTTCCAGGGCCAGGATGATTTTCTCCGCGACGGTCGCGGCAGCCTGGCCGTCGCGCACGCTTTCGAGCAGCACGACGAATTCGTCGCCGCCCAGACGCGCCAGGGTGTCCTCGTCGCGCACCAGACCCTTGAGCCGGCCGGCCGCAGCCTGCAGCACCGCATCGCCGACGGCATGGCCCAGGCTGTCGTTGATCGTCTTGAAGCGGTCGAGATCGATGAACAGCACCGCCATGCGCGTGCCCGAACGGTCGGCGCGGCTGGCGGCATGGCGCAGACGGTCCAGCAGCAGCGCCCGGTTCGGCAAGCCGGTCAGGGCATCGTGATACGCGATGTACTCCAGGTGCGCATCCTTGTCGCGCAGCGCCTGTTCCGCCTGCCTCCAGGCAGTGACGTCCTGGACGGTGCCGATCATGCGGACGGGCCTGCCCTGATCGTCGAGCACCACTTCGGCGTTTTCATGCACGACGCGCTCCGCCCCATCGGGAAGGACGATACGGTGATCGAGCGCATAGGACTCGCCGGATTCCAGCGCCTGTGCGACGGCGGCCTCGACCGCCGGCCGATCGTCGGGATGCACATGCTCCAGAAAGGTTTCGTAACTCGCCGCGAATTCCGCAGGATTCAGGCCGAACAGGCGGTAGATCCCCTCCGACCAGAACAGCCGCTTCTCGGCGATCTCCCAGTCCCAGTTGCCGATCCGCGCGATGCGCTGGGCACGATCGAGACTGTCCTTGGTTGCGGACAGTTGCTGCGAAGCCCGTGCGATCTGCCGGTTTTTCCGGACGAACAGCAGCAGCGACGAGGCCAGACTGACGAACAGCAGCGCGACCAGCCCATACAGCGCACCGAGAATGATCGGCCGGTTGGTCTCGTAGAAGGTGGGGATCCTGTTGACGAGTGTCACCTGGCTGGCGATATCGCCTGGCAGGACGAGGCCCGCCTTCAGCAGTTCCACCTCGTCGATGATGTGCTTGTTGGGGCTGCGCTCGACCGGCGACAGCTCGCGGACGGGAGTGCCGTTCAGATAACGGGAGAGCAACTGTCCCGCGACGCGCCCCTGGCCTTCCCCGCTGGTGACGTATCCGCCGAGAACGCCCGGGTAGAGATAGGCATCCTCCATGCTGAACACGACGAAACGGCCGGCCTCCACGATGGCCGCGATGGTCTCGGGCAGGGTGAGCGTGCGGCCGTCGCGATCCGCCACGGCGCCCAGGGTGGTGAGAAACACGAAGCGTTCCTTGCGCGCATGCAGCCGCGCGACCAGATCGTCGATCCGGCTGGCTGAAATGAAGGTGGCCCGGATATCGGGATGGCGCTGCAGGGCCTGCGTGAGTTCGCTTTCGATCGAGCGATAGGTTTCGCTCGCGTCGCCGACGATGACGATCTCGCGGATGTCCGGGTCGATCTGACGCATCAGACGCAGATTGGGGCCGATCTCCTTCTTTTCGAATACGCCGGTGAACCGGTCAGGATCGAGATGCGCGCGCACGCCGACATCATTGACCCCGGAAAAGAACACCGGCACGCCAGGGAACACCGACGCCAGATGCGAGCGCGCGAACGAAAGCGCGTTGTCGTCGGTGACGTAGATCGCAGCCGGGCGATAGCCGCGGTATTTCTGGCGCAGATGCTCGCCGATCAGGTCGGCATACGCGGAACCGTAGCCGGCGCGCTTGGTATCGAGGTATTCGACGCTGATGTCGTAGGCGCGCGGCGCATCCTGCTCCAGCGCCTCGACGAATCCCTGGTGCTGGCCATGGGTCCAGGGATACTCCTGGCTGTAGGAATGCAGGACGAAAACCGGGGTAGGGGGGCTGCCTGCGCATGAGCACAACACAAACTCAACAGGAACAGCAGGGCGAGGCGCATGGGAAAATTATAGCCAGTAAGCGAACGGACAACGGCTACGACAGGATGCGGCGGCGGCCATCCGCCGGACCGGCAGCGTCACGCCGCGCCCGCCAGCTCGATTTTCACGACCACCTTGCGGATCCTGCCTGCGCTCACTAGCGGGGCGTGCGCGTCGTCGGGGAAAAACAGGCAGAACGATCCGGGCGGCGTGGCGACCCAACTGGCCGGCACATCGTTGAAAAAGCGGATGTCGCGCGCGGCATCGTGATCCGTTGCCGGGTCCACGCATGCGGCCAGCGGCTTCCAGCCCATCTCGTCGACGCCTTCCAGCACCAGCTGGATGTCGATGTAGCGACGGTGGCATTCCAGCTTCGCCTCGGCGCGCGTTCGCCCGGTGCAGTCCTCGACGATGGCGAACAGCTGCTCGCCCTCAATCGCGTGCATGCCCGGGGCCAGCGCATCCAGATCGGTTCCGCGCAGGAATTCGAAAGCGGGCGCGAACAGCGGATGCAGCGCAAGATAACGGTCAGCCTGGGCAAGGGTGTCGAGAATCATCGGCAATCGGGACCGGGTTTACGTTGATCGGGGGTCAGCCGCCTGCGGCTGGCCATTTTCCTTGGCGCGATACATCGCCTCGTCCGCTTCGTGCATCAGCGCGTCCAGCGTGGGCGTGGCGTCGCTGCAGGTCGCCGCGCCGATGCTGATGCGCAGCCTGATGGGGACGTCCGATCCGGGCAGCATGACATCGATCGCCGCATGCAGACGGCCGAGCAGCGCATCCAGCGAGGGTCCCATCGGCGTATCCGGCAGCAGCACGACAAACTCGTCGCCGCCCACGCGTGCCAGCAGGTCGGATTCGCGACAGCAGGTGCGCAGCGTATTCGCGATATAGACCAGCACGGCATCGCCGGCGGCATGGCCGTAGGTATCGTTGATGGATTTGAAGTCGTCGATATCGATGTTGAGCAGGGTGAGATGGCAGCCGCTGCGCCGGGCCAGCGCGAACATGTCCTGCCCCCGCAGCTTGAATTGATAGCGGTTGGCCAGACCTGTCAGATGATCGTGCAGCGCCATGCTGCGGATGCGCCGATGGACCGACACCGAGTAGGCCAGAAGCGTGCCGGCACCCGCAGCCAGCAACACCAGCAAGGCCTGCATCCCGATTCCGGGCCCGCCGGCCGGAGCCCGCGTACGGGCCGCCAGCTGCCAGCGTCCGCCCGGGATGACGACATCCATCCGCACCGCAGCAGGATCGTCGAACAGGGCGGCGTCACCGAGGAACACATCCCCCTTCTCCCCCATGCCGTCCCTTCCGCGCAGGGCGTATTGCACGTCGCCGCCTGCGTCGGGCCGAATGCCAGCCCGCTCGAAGATGGGATGCGGGTTGATCGCCACCGAGGCCAGTCCCCAGTAGTGCGGCGAGCCGTCCGGGCGGGTGAAGACGATGGGGATGCGGTTGATGATGCCGGTGCCGCCCTGCGCCAGTTCGATCGGCCCGGCCGTCACCGGGCGTTGCTCCCGCATCAGCCGCAGCACCGCATCGCGCTGGGCCGGCGTTTCCAGATAGCGCAGGCCCAGCGCCTTCTGATTGCCGGCCAGCGGATAAATGTGGCGAATCACGTTGTCAGGGGCCAGCGCCACGCTGCGGATCGCCGGCTGCAGGCGAATCAGCGAAGCAGCGACCTGGGCCAGGTCGTCCTGGGTAAAAATCGGTTTGGCCAAGACGAAGGTCGACAAGCCCAGGCTCAGCGACAGCGTGGCATTCAGCTCCGACTCCAGCCGCGCCCGCGCCGTGCCGGCTTCGGCCTGCAGCATCGCGCGTTCGGCCTGCTGCCGCCGCGCCTGGTCCAGCCAGACAAAGGTCTGCAGCAGCAGCCAGACCGCGCATGCCACCACAATCCCCGCCGCCAAAGGCAGTCTGCGCAGACGATCGGGCGGGCTGGGGCGTTTCACGCGTGGGTTCAGCGGCTGATGGGCTTGTAGCGGATGCGCCTGGGTTTGGCACCTTCCTCACCCAGGCGTTTCTTCTTGTCGGCTTCGTATTCCTGATAGTTGCCGGGGAAGAATACCACCTGCGAGTCGCCTTCGAAGGCGAGGATGTGGGTGGCGATGCGGTCGAGGAACCAGCGATCGTGCGAGATCACCAGCACGCAGCCGGCGAATTCCAGCAGCGCGTCTTCCAGCGCACGCAGCGTTTCCACGTCGAGGTCGTTCGACGGTTCGTCCAGCAGCAGCACGTTGCCGCCTGAGATCAATGTCTTCGCCATATGCAGGCGGCCGCGCTCGCCGCCGGACAGGTTGCCGACGATCTTCTGCTGGTCGCCGCCCTTGAAGTTGAAGCGGCCGAGGTAGGCGCGCGACGGAATTTCGTAGCGGCCGACGGTGAGAATGTCGCGGCCTTCGGCCACTTCGTCGAACACGGTCTTGTCGGCCGCCAGCGCGTCGCGGCTCTGGTCGACGTAGGCGAGCTTCACCGTCTGGCCGATCTCGACTTCGCCCGAATCCGGCTTTTCCTGGCCGGTGATCATCTTGAAGAAGGTCGACTTGCCGGCGCCGTTGGGGCCGATGATGCCGACGATGGCGCCGGGCGGAACGCTGAAGCTGAGATTGTCGATCAGCAGACGGTCGCCGAAGGACTTGCTCACGTTGTGGAAGTCGATGACCTTGTCGCCCAGCCGCTCGCCGACCGGGATGAAGATTTCCTGCGTCTCGTTGCGCTTCTGGTACTCGGCGGAGTTGAGCTCCTCGAAGCGCGCCAGACGCGCCTTCGACTTGGCCTGGCGCGCCTTGGGATTCTGCCGCACCCATTCGAGCTCGTGCTTCATCGTCTTGATGCGCGCGGCCTCCTGCTTGGATTCGGTCTCCAGCCGCGCTTCCTTCTGCTCCAGCCAGCTGGTGTAATTGCCCTTCCACGGAATGCCGTAGCCGCGGTCCAATTCCAGAATCCACTCGGCGGCGTTGTCAAGGAAGTAACGGTCGTGCGTCACCGCCACCACAGTGCCGGGATAGCGCACGAGGAACTGCTCCAGCCAGTCGACCGACTCGGCGTCGAGGTGGTTGGTCGGCTCGTCGAGCAGCAGCATGTCGGGGTTGGACAGCAGCAACTGGCACAGTGCGACGCGGCGCTTCTCGCCGCCCGACAGGTTGCCGATCGTGGCCTCCCACGGCGGCAGGCGCAGCGCATCGGCGGCGATTTCCATCTGCGTATCGAGGTCGGCGCCAGCGGTGGCGAGAATGGCCTCGCACTTGGCCTGTTCCTCGGCCAGCTTGTCGAAGTCGGCATCGGGCTCGGCGTAGGCGGCGTAGATCTCGTCCAGCCGCGCTTTCGCCGCGACGATTTCGCCGAGACCGGCTTCGACCGCCTGACGCACGGTGTGCGCCGGGTCGAGCTGCGGCTCCTGCGGCAGGTAGCCGATGCGGATGCCCGGCATCGGGATCGCTTCGCCCTCGATGTCCTTGTCGACGCCCGCCATGATGCGGATCAGCGATGACTTGCCGGAACCGTTGAGGCCCAAGAGGCCGATCTTCGCACCGGGAAAGAAGCTGAGCGAGATGTCCTTGAGGATCTGTCGCTTGGGCGGAACGATCTTGCCGACCCGGTTGAGGGAATACACGTATTGCGCCATGAATGAAAAATTCCTGAAAAGATTACTGTTTGCTTGCGCCCGGGCACGCGTCGAACGCGCAGCCATTGGCTGGATTGCGGCTGGCGTAGCTGCCGTCGGGGCATTGTTTGACGTCGGCCGCGCAGGCAACGCCTTCGCCCTGCATTGGCGGAGGCGGAGGCGCAAAGGGCAAAGGCCTGTCTGCAACCGGGCGGGGGCCGGCTCCCGTCGACCCGCACGCAGCCAGCGTGAACAGCAATGAGGCTGCAACCAAAATCTTGATCACGACAACTCCCTGTCCAGCAGGGCCTTCAGCGTGACGAAGTCGAGTTCGCCCAGCTTCTGTTCGAGGATGCGGCCGTCCTTGCCGATGATGAAGCTGGTGGGCGTGAGCTGCACGTTGCCAAAGGCACGCGCATGCGCGCCATCGACGTCGAGCGCGACCGGGAACGGCAACTGCCGCGTCTGCACGAAATTGACCACGTAGTTCGGCGGATCGTAGCTCATCGCCACCGCAATGATTTCGAAGCCGCGCTCCTTGTACTGCTTGTAGGTTTCAACCATGCCCGGCATCTCCTTGATGCAGCCGGGGCAGGACGTCGCCCAGAAGTTGACCAGCACGACCTTGCCGCGCAGGTCGTCGAGTGCGATGGACCGGCCTTCCAGCGTGGTGAAGGTGGCCGCCGGCGCGCCGGGCTTGTCCATCAGGGCGTAGGCCAGCGCGCCGACGATGGCGAGCACGGCGAGAGCGATGAGAAGTGGTTTTGTGTACTTCACGGGTTTCCTTGAATCTTGTGTCTTGAACCTTGCAACTAGGTTTGATACGACCGCGCCAGCGCGACATAGTGCTGTGCGGAATAGCTGAAATAGGCGATTTCCTCGTCGGTCAGCGCACGCACCAGCTTGGCGGGACGGCCGAGATACAGATGCCCGGATTCGAGCACCTTGCCCTCCGGCACCAGCGAGCCGGCGCCCAGCAGGACATGTTTCCGGATCACCGCACGATCGAGGATGATCGACCCCATGCCGATCAGGCATTCGTCCTCGATGGTGCAGGCATGCAGAATCACCGTGTGCCCGACGGTGACGCGCGCGCCGATGACGAGCGGTCCGCCCGCCGGGTTGGCCGGCGTCTTGTGCGACACGTGCAGCACGCTGTTGTCCTGGATGTTGCTCGACTCGCCGACGGCGATCGAGTTGACATCGCCGCGGATCACCGCGCCCGGCCACACCGAAGCGTCGGGCCCGAGGCTGACTTCGCCGATCACCGTGGCGCGCGGGTGCACCCAGGCGCCGGCGGCGAGTTGCGGATGAATACCGCGGTAAGGGGCGATGGAGTCTAAAGCCATGGTTATCTTGGGGTTGAAACGCGGGGGCACCGGGCTCAAATTATAATCGTTGTGCTTCGCGGCTTTAGTTTCCGCGCTCCCTGCCTCTTCTTTGTGAAAGATTTGCCATGACGACCCCGATGGAAGCCAACCCTCTGCTCGACTTTACCGGTCTGCCCCGCTTCGCCGAATTCAAGCCCGAGTTCGTCACCCCCGCCATCGACCAGCTGCTGGCCGACGCCCGCGCGGCGGTGGCGCGCGCCGAAGCCGCCGACACCCCGGCCGAATGGGACGCCTTCGTCGCCCCGCTCGACGACGCCAACGAGAAGCTCGGTCGCGCCTGGGGCCAGGTCTCGCACCTGCATTCGGTGATGGATTCGCCCGAACTGCGCGAGGTCTACAACGCCAACCTGCCGAAAATCACCGTCTTCTACGCCGAACTGGGGCAGAACGAGGCGCTGTTCGCCAAGTACAAGACGCTCAAGGCGAGCCCCGGCTACGCCGCGCTGTCCACCCCGCGCCAGAAGATCGTGGAGAACGAGCTGCGCGACTTCCGCCTCGGCGGCGCCGAGCTGCCGGCCGACAAGAAGGCGCGCTTCATGCAGGTACAGGAGGAGCTGGCACAACTCTCCGCCAAGTTCGAGGAAAACCTGCTCGACGCCACCAACGAATTCGCGCTCCTCATCGACGACGCGGCCCAGCTGGCCGGCATCCCGGATGACGTGCAGGCGATGATGAAGGCCGCCGCCGAAGCCGACGGCAAGACCGGCTGGAAGATCACCCTGCACATGCCGTCCTATCTGCCGGTGATGCAGTATGCCGACAACCGCGCCCTGCGCGAGCAGGTCTACCGCGCCTACGTCACCCGCGCCTCCGAATTCGGCAAGCCCGAGCTCGACAACACGCCCCTGATCGGCAGCATCCTCAGGCTGCGCCGCGAGGCCGCCGAACTGCTGGGCTTCAAGAGTTATGCCGAAGTCTCGCTGGCCGCCAAGATGGCCGACACCCCGGCCGAGGTGCTGGCCTTCCTCGACGAGCTCGGCGCCCGCGCCCGCCCCTACGCCGAGAAGGACTACGCCGAACTCAAGGCGTTCGCCCGCGACGAACTGGGCATTGCCGATCCTCAGGCCTGGGACAACACCTATGTCTCGGAAAAACTCAGCGTCGCCCGCTACAGCTTTTCCGACCAGGAAGTGAAGCAGTACTTCCCCGAACCGCGCGTGCTGGCCGGGCTGTTCAAGCTGGTCGAGACGCTGTACGGCCTGCACGTGCGCGAGGACCAGGCGCCGGTGTGGCATCCGGACGTGAAGTTCTACACCCTGACCGACCACGCCGGCCAGCGCGTCGGCCAGTTCTATCTCGATCTCTATGCCCGCGCCTCCAAGCGCGGCGGCGCCTGGATGGACGATGTCATCACCCGCCGCAAGAAGGGAGAGAGCATCCAGACCCCGGTCGCCTATCTGAACTGCAACTTCTCCGGACCGGTGGGCGACAAGCCTGCGCTGTTCACCCACGACGAGGTCATCACTCTGTTCCACGAGGCCGGCCACGGCCTGCACCACCTGTTGACGCAGATCGAGGAGCTGGGCGTGTCGGGCATCAACGGCGTCGAGTGGGATGCGGTCGAGCTGCCCTCCCAATTCATGGAGAACTTCTGCTGGGAATGGGACGTGCTCAAACACATGACCGCTCACGTGGAGACCGGCGAGGCGCTGCCGCGCGCGCTGTTCGACAGGATGCAGGCGGCGAAGAACTTCCAGTCCGGATTGCAGACCTTGCGCCAGATCGAGTTCGCCAGTTTCGACATGCACCTTCACGACGACTTCGACCCCAGCGGCAGCCGCAGCGCGCAGGACCTGATCGACGACATCCGCCAGAAAGTGGCAGTCATCATCCCGCCCGCCTACAACCGATTCCCCAACAACTTCTCGCACATCTTCGCTGGCGGCTACGCGGCGGGTTACTACAGCTACAAGTGGGCGGAAGTGCTCTCTGCCGATGCCTACGCGCTGTTCGAGGACGAGGCCGAAGGCTACGGCGGCGTGCTGAATCCCGAGGTCGGCCACCGCTTCTGGAGCGAAATCCTCGCCCAGGGCGGCGCCCGCCCGGCGCTCGAATCGTTCAAGGCCTTCCGCGGCCGCGAACCGACGCTCGACGCCCTGCTGCGCCACAACGGCATGGCTTAAAGCTTCGTCCGGCAGCGTCCGTTATAGCGAAGGATCACGTCTTCCGGGAGTACGGCATGAAAGCAGGACCCATCTCGATAGCGGCTTGTCTGGTAGCGGTGAGCATGCCGCTTGCCGCCGCCCAGCTCTATCAATGGAAGGACGCGCAGGGCCGCATGGTATACAGCGACCAGGCCCCTCCGCCCAGCGTGAAGAACGCCCAGCAAAAAAGCTTCAAGGGCAGCGTCATCGAAGGCAGCGAGTCCTATGCTGCACGGACCGCACGCGAGAAAAACCCGGTCACTCTGTATGCCAGCGCTTGCGGCACGCCCTGCGAGCAGGCACGGCAACTGCTCAACGAACGTGGCATTCCGTTCAGCAGAAAGGACCCGCAGGTCAGCCAGGAAGCCCTGGGCGAATTGCAAAAACTGACCGGCCAGCTGCGCGTCCCGGTGCTCGTGGTCGGTACCGACACAATCAGCGGCTTCGAATCGGGGAAGTGGCATGGTGCGCTCGACCGCGCCGGCTACCCCAAGTCCGCCCCTCCCGGCAGCAAGCCGGCGCCGCCAGTCCCCGCTCCCGCACCGTAAAGCCAGGGCCGCGCCGGGATCAGGCTGCCCTGAAGGACTTTTTCAACACCCGCTTGCGGCGTACGCCGATCCACTAGGGGCTGAAACCCATATGGAGTCATATGCCCGAAAGGACTCCGATCCACTATGAGCTGAAGCCCATGTGGAGTCGTATGCGCTACACTCGGCGGCATGAAAATCGCCGCCTGGAACGTCAACTCTCTCAAGGTCCGCTTGCCCCAGTTGCTGGACTTTCTCGCCACCCGCCAGCCCGACGCGGTGTGTCTGCAGGAAACCAAACTCACCGACGACAACTTTCCGCTCGCCGAACTTGAGGCGGCCGGCTATCGCGTCGTGTTTTCCGGACAGAAAACCTACAACGGCGTCGCCATCGTCAGCCGTACCGAACCGCTCGACGTGCAGATCGGCATCCCGGGTCTGGAGGACGAACAGAAACGCGTCATCGCCGCCACCGTCGACGGCGTACGGCTGGTGTGCGTGTATTGCCCCAACGGGCAGAGCCTCGATTCCGACAAGTACCCTTACAAGCTCGCCTGGTTCGACGCGCTGACCGTCTGGCTGAAGGACGAACTGACGCGCCATCCCAGGCTTGCCGTGCTCGGCGACTACAATGTGGCGCCGGAAGATCGCGATGTGCACGATCCTCAAGCTTGGACGGGGTGCGTGCTGGTATCGGAACCGGAACGCGAGCGCTTCCGCAATCTGCTGGCGCTGGGCCTGAAGGACAGCTTCCGCCTGTTCGAGCAGCCGGAAAAATCCTTCAGCTGGTGGGATTACCGCATGATGGGCTTCCGCCGCAACCACGGCCTCAGGATCGACCATATCCTGCTGTCCGAGCCGCTCGTCGCCGCCTGCACCTCGTCCACGATCGACCGCGACATGCGCAAGCTGGAACGGCCGTCGGATCACGCGCCGGTGCTAGCGGAAATCAGCCTGACCGACTGAATATCCGAACGGTCCCTGGGCGAACCGGGAGCGCAGATTCAGCGATCTTCAGAGTATTCAGGCGCAATCCCGATGGCGCATTTCGTGCCCGCTCTCCTGCATCCCCGCGCGGACAAAAGTTATTTTTCTCCCGACCCTCAAGTTTTTCGGTTTCCTGTCGAATCATCTGTTTAAGGTGAAGATCGTTTGGACCGCAGGCGTCAGTGATGCAAATGTCCTCGCCCTGGCCAACAATTCCGGTTCATTTACGGCAAGTGGGGTAGTCAATGCGCCGCATTCATGGCTCACGTCAGGCAGCGTTCACCTTGATTGAAATGCTGATCACGCTCGTTGTCCTGGGGGCGCTGGCCGCGATCGCCATCCCCGCTTATCAGGGATACATCGAACAAACCAGGCGAAGCCGGGCGATCGCGGACATTGGCGCCCTGAGCATGGCTTTAGAGCGGTTTCATACGATCAAGGACACCTTTCCCGCCAGTCTTGCCGAGTTGGGCGGCAACCTGCCGGCCAACGACCCGTGGGGAAACCCCTATCAGTACCTGGGGATCGAGGTTGTCCCGCCCCCGACAACCGGCGAGGTCCGGCGCGACAAGAACCTGAACCCCCTGAACAGCGACTATGACCTGTACAGCATGGGGCCGGATGGTCAGACCCAGAAACAACTCACTGCCTCAAAGGCACGGGACGATATTGTCCGTGCCGGAAACGGCGGTTACATCGGCGTGGCTTCGGAGCACTGACCCTTGCTGCGCCCGCACCTGAACAGCAGGGTCGGGCGCCGACTGTTCCTGCTTTTTCTGATGGCGGCGCTCCTGCCGATGGGCGGGCTCGCCGTCTATGCCTATGTCCGCCTCAGCGACATGCTGGTCGACATCCACAATCAACGCCTGCAACAGGACAGCAAGGCACTGGGCATGAGCGTGATCCAGCAGCTGAACTGGCGTGCCCAGGTCCTGAAGCGCGAAGCGATGCGCATCTCCGGCGACGACGATCTGCCCCAGGTGACGCCGGAAGGATTTCTGAGCCTGTCGTTCCGGCCTCGCTCCGCCGACCTCACGACCGGCCAGGCGCAGCATCTTGCGCACGGCAAGATCGCGCTGAGCCTGAGCCTGAGGGATGACGCCGGCATGATGCTGCGGTCCGGGTTGTCGGACCGCGTCCTGTTCGCCCGCCTGCACATGCCGAGCATATGGCGTAACGACGAGGCGCCGGAGCGCTATTGCATTCTGGACTCGGATCACCGGACGCTTTATTGCACGCCCAATTTGCAGGCGCCCGCGCCGAATGCATGGCCGAGCACGCTGACCCGACAAAACATCGGCACCTTCACCTGGCGTATCGGTCATGAGGCGTTTCTCGGCGGCTTCTGGCGGGCTCGCCTGCAGGCGCCCTACGCCCATCCCGGCCTGGTCGTCATGGTGGCCGAACCGAAGCAGTCCCTGCTGCGCAATCTGACGCAATTCCGTCTGGCTTTCTTCGCCATCGCGATCCTGGCCTTTGGCCTGGCGCTATTGCTGGCCCTGAGCCAGATCCGCCGGCAATTGCGGCCCCTGGAACGGCTTACGGAAGGCACGCGCGCCTTGGCGGCCGGCGATTTCTCGGCACGGGTCGTCGTATCCAATGACGACGAACTGGGCAGCCTGGCGCAATCCTTCAACCACATGTCCGACACGCTGCAGCACAAGTTCCACATGCTGCAGATGCTGTCGGAACTGGACCGGGCCATCCTCAACGCCTCGGAAATGGACTATGTCATTCAGGCAGTGTTGAACCGCATCCACCAGGCCATTCCCTGCGACTGTGCAGGGATCATGCGGCTCGATGGCCATGGCGGCGGCACTCTCCTGACCGCATGCGGCCCGGATGAACGGCTCGGAAAAACCTGGGATTGCCCTGACGTCACCCCCTTGCTGCCGGACAAAGTGGAGCAGTCCTGGTACAGGCGGGAATGGGGCGATCATCGCCCGGAATGCCTGCGTCACATATCCGACCAGCGCCTTGAACAGGCCCTGGTCTTTCCGGTTCGGATCAACGAACGTATCGACAGCCTGTTGATCCTGGCCTATGAACGTCGCATCGACAACCTTGACGAGATCGTCGAAGCCAGCCGCACCCTCACCGACCGGTTGGCCGTGGCCGCATCGAACATTGCCTGGGAAGAAAAGCTCTACCACCAGGGCCACTACGATGCCCTGACCGAACTCCCCAATCGGGTACTGCTTCGGGACCGCGTCGAGCAAGCCTTGATACGCGCCGATCGCGAGCGCACCTCGGTGGCCGTGATGCTCGTCGACCTGGACAATTTCAAGCAGATCAACGACAGCCTGGGACACACGGCAGGCGACGAATTGCTCGTGGAATGCGCCCGCCGACTCAAAGCCGCCACCCGGCAAAGCGACACCACGGCACGCCTGGGTGGGGACGAGTTCGTCGTACTGCTGCCGGATCTGCCGCGCGGGGGAGAGTCGACACTCCTGGATGCACTGGCGCGCAAATTCAACGATGTGCTGGCCGAGCCCATCGCCATGAGCGAACGCAGGGTGTCCACACAGGCCAGCATCGGCATCGCGCTCTATCCGGACAACGCGTCGAGTTTCGAGGATCTGCTGAAAATGGCCGATGCCGCCATGTACGAATCGAAACGTCAGCAACCGGGCAGCTTCTGCTTCTATTCCAGCAACCTGAACGCCGAAGTCCGGGCGCGCTTCGAACTGATCCAGGATCTTCGCGAGGCCATCGACAAGGACGAACTTCTGCTCCATTACCAGCCCAAGGTTTCGACCACCACAGGATGCATCGTGGCAGCGGAGGCCCTGGTGCGCTGGAATTCGCCGAAGCGCGGCATGGTGCCGCCCGGTCAGTTCGTGTCGCTGCTCGACGAGGTCGGACTGGGGAACTGGCTCGGCGAGTGGGTGCTGGAGCAGGCCTGCGTCCAGATGGTCGAATGGGATCGCGAGGGTCTTGCGCCCATTCCGGTGTCGGTGAACCTCTCCCCGCTGAACTTTCTGGAAGGAGACTTGATCGCCAAGATCGGGAATATCCTCACCCGGTACAGCCTCGATCCGCGCCGCCTGGAACTTGAAATCCTCGAAGCCACGGCGGTCAATGAATCGCCAGAAATACACGCCACCCTGCTGCAGTTGCGTGCGATGGGCATCAGCATTGCGCTGGACGACTTCGGCACAGGCTACTCGTCGTTGGTCTATCTGACCCAGTTGCCGGCCAATGTATTGAAGCTGGATCGTGCCTTCATTCGCACCCTCACCACCGACCCGCGACAGCAGTCCATTGTCGAGAGGATCATTGCCCTCGCCCGCGCACTGGATTTCCAGGTTGTGGCTGAAGGCGTGGAAGAAGAAGGGCAGAAGACACTGCTTTCCTCCATGGGCTGCAACCTGATCCAGGGCTACCTGATCAGCCGACCCGTACCGGCACGCGAGTTCGCCGCGCTGTTACGCGCCAACGGGCCAGGTGACGCCCTCAGCAAGGAGCGAGGTCTTTTGGAAAAATCGATACCGGCCGCGACGGACATCCGCCATCCGGCGGACGACTAAACGTCTCGGCAGATTGCCTCTGCAGGCACCTGACGACCCCGTTTGGCCCGTGGCCGCTCCCGCCCCCGGCACGAAGTCTCTTCCGAAAGCCGCAGTCAATACTGCACCACGGCCGGATCCAGACTGCGCCACAGATACCAGGTGGCGACGGTACGCCAGGGCGCGTGGCGCTCGCCGTGCTGGCGCAGGATTTTTGGAGTGGGACGTTCGCCGGACAGGTAATGCAGGGCGACGGCTTTCTGCAGGCCGATGTCGTCGACCGGCCAGACGTCGGGGCGACGCAGATTGAAGATCAGGAACATCTCGGCGGTCCAGCGGCCGATGCCGCGCACGTCGATGAGTTCGGCGATGACGGCTTCGTCTTCCATTTTTATCCAGCGTGCCGGTTCGACGCGGCCGTCGACGAAATGTCCGGCGAGATCGCGCAGGTATTCGGCCTTGCGGCGCGACAGGCCGCAGGCAGCGAGGGCGTCGAGCTCCAGCGTGACGATGTGGTCGGGGCTGATGGTCTGCGCGTACCCGGCGAAGCGCGCCCACACGCTGTCGGCCGCCTTGACCGAGATCTGCTGGCCGACGATCGCACGGGCCAGCGTCTGGAACGGGTCGCCGCGATTGGCGAGGGTGGCATCGGGATAGCGATCGATCAGCGCGGCCATCACCGGGTCGGCTGCGGCGAGTTCAACGCAGGCTTGTTGCCAGTACTGCGGTGCTGCCAGCGTTTTCACAGCAGGATGATGTCGTACTGCTCCTGCGGATAAGTCGTCTCGACCTGCAGCGACACCGGCTTGCCGATGAAATCGATGAGCTGGGCGAGGCTGCCGGATTCCTCGTCGAGGAACAGGTCGATCACGCTTTGCGCAGCGACGATGCGGTATTCGCGCGCATCGAACTGGCGCGCCTCGCGCAGGATCTCGCGCAGCACGTCGTAGCACACGGTCTGCGCGGTCTTGATTTCGCCGCGCCCGGCGCAGGTGGGGCACGGCTCGCACAGCACGTGCGCGAGCGACTCCCGCGTGCGCTTGCGCGTCATCTCGACCAGACCGAGCATGGAAAATCCGCTCACCGTCGTGCGGGTGGGGTCGCGCGCCAGCGCTTTCTTCAGTTCGGTCAGCACCGCCTCCTGGTGCTCGGCGTTGTCCATGTCGATGAAGTCGATGATGATGATGCCGCCGAGGTTGCGCAGCCGCAACTGGCGCGCGATCGCCTGCGCGGCTTCGAGGTTGGTCTTGAAAATGGTGTCGTCGAAATTGCGCGCGCCGACGAAGCCGCCGGTGTTCACATCCACGGTGGTCAGCGCCTCGGTCTGGTCGATGATGAGGTAGCCGCCGGACTTGAGGTCGACGCGCCGCCCCAGAGCCTTGGCGATTTCGTCCTCGATGGCGTGCAGGTCGAACAGCGGCCGGTCGGCCCCGTAGTGCTGCAGCTTCTCGTGCACGGCATGGGTGTAATTCTGCGCGAACTCGGTCATGCGCTGATAGGTCTCGCGCGAGTCGATCAGGATGCGCGACGTATCGCGGTTGACGAAATCGCGCAGCACGCGCAGCGACAGGTCGAGATCCTGGTACAACAGGCACGGCACGATGCAGTTGCCGCGCGACTGGATGCTGCTCCACAACCGCCTCAGGTAGTCGATGTCGGCCTGCATTTCGGCGTCTTCCGCGGTCTCCGCCATGGTGCGCACGATGAAACCGCCGGTGGCGTCTTCCGGCATCAGCTGATGCAGCTTCTGGCGCAGCAGTTCGCGCTCTTCCTCGCCTTCGATTTTCTGCGAGATGCCGATGTGGGTTTCCTGCGGCAGGTACACCAGATAGCGTCCCGCGAAGCTGATCTGGGTGGACAGCCGCGCGCCCTTGGTGCCGATGGGATCCTTGATCACCTGCACCATCAGGCTTTGTCCTTCGTGGAGAACCTGTTCGATCGGCCGCTCCGGCTCGTTGCCGTGCCGTTCCTCCCAGATGTCGGCCACATGCAAGAAGGCCGCACGCTCGAGGCCGATGTCGATGAAGGCCGACTGCATCCCCGGCAGCACTCGAACCACGCGCCCCATGTAGATGTTGCTCACCAGCCCACGGCACTGCGCGCGCTCGATGTGCAGTTCCTGAACCGCACCCAGATGCAGCACGGCGACGCGGGTTTCCTGCGGAGTGACGTTGACGAGGATTTCTTCGCTCATGGTGGGGGAAGGCGCTCAGACGGTGAGTCCGAAGGCTTTCAGCAAAACGGCTGTCTCATATAACGGCAACCCCATGATGCCGCTGTAGCTCCCCTCGATATGCTCGACAAACGCACCGGCACGCCCCTGGATGCCATAGGCGCCCGCCTTGCCGAGGTATTCGCCGGTTTCCAGGTAGCGCGCGATGGTCGCGGCATCGAGCGTGGCGAACCTGACGAGGCTGGATGACAGTCGCAGTTCCACACGATCCTCGTGCCGCATCGCGACAGCGGTATGGACGTGATGCTGTCGCCCCGACAGGCGGGTCAGCATGGCTTCGGCGCCGAAACGGTCGGCCGGCTTGCCGAGAATGTCGCCATCCAGTTCGACCACCGTATCCGCGCCCAGCACCGGGAAACGCAGCAGATGGCGCATGTCGACGGCGCGCCAGCCGCAAGCCGCCTTTTCGGTCGCCATGCGCTGCGCGAAATCGGGAGCAGATTCGTCTGGCTTGGGAATTTCGACGACATCCATGCGGCCAGCCACGGCCCGCAGCGGCAGCATGTCGAACGCAATGCCGATCTGCCGCAAAAGCTCGCGCCGTCGCGGCGATTGCGAAGCCAGATAAATACGTTTATCAACCAGCATGGTGATTCAGCCTATATGGATCCCGCTTCAGGGTGCCGAAGCGGGATCGTGTCCCCTCAATCCCGATGGTAGGGATGCCCCTTAATTATGCACACCGCTCGATACAACTGCTCGGCCAGCATCACCCGCGCCATCGCATGCGGCAGAGTCAGCTTCGACAGTCCCAGCAGCTTGCCGGCACGCGTTTTCACGCCGTCGTCCAGTCCGTCCGCCCCGCCGATCACGAAGGCCGGCGATACCCCCTCCGTCATCCAGCCCTGCAGCCATCCCGCCAGTTCTCGCGTGCTCACCTGCGCGCCGCGCTCGTCGAGCACCACCGGCACGCAGCCGGTGGGCAGCGCGCCCAGGATGCGCTCGGCTTCCAGTTGCCGGGCCCGCCCGCCGTCTTCCCCTGCCACCCGGTGGCCCGGCTTGATCTCGGTCAGAACGAGCGGCAGGTCGGGCGGCATGCGACGCGCATAGTCATCGTAGCCCGCGTTGATCCAGCCGGGCATCTTGTGGCCGACGGCGATCAGGTGCAGCTTCATCCGGCTAGTGGTCTGCCTGTACGTGCCGGGCCCGCGCCGCCTCGCCCGCGCCCCACAGTTCCTCCAGATTGTAATGCGTGCGCACGGCCGGCAGCATCACATGGACGATCACGTCGCCGAGATCGAGCAGCACCCAGTCGCCGGTGTCTTCGCCTTCCGTGTTGCCCACGTATCCGCCCGCCTCCTTCATCTTGACGCGCACGTTGTCGGCGAGCGCGCGCGTCTGGCGGTTGGACGTGCCGCTGGCGATCACCATGCGCTCGAACAGCGAGGTGAGCTTGCCGGTATCGATCACGGTGATGTCCTGCGCCTTGACGTCTTCGAGGGCGGCGACGATTAGTTTGATTTTGTCTTCAGTGTTCATGGGGTGTGTACAGGTGGTGTTCGTGAATGTAGTCGAGCACGGCGTCGGGCAGCAGATAGCGTGCGCTGCCGCGCCGAGCCAGGATGCTGCGGATGGCGGTGGCCGAAATGTCCAGCTGTGGCGTCGTCCGAAGCAGCACTGAACCGGCCGGACCGGTTGTGGGGCCCTCGGCAGGCTGGCGTTGCGATATTTCGCTTTTCAAAGGCTCCATTATGGCGCCAGACTGCATCAACTGCGCGCCGGGCCGCTCCGCCACGGCAATATTCGCCAGTTCGAACAGTCGCCGCCACTCGTGCCAGCTGGGCAGGTCCAGAAACGCGTCCGCCCCCAGCAGCAGCCAGAATGTCCGTTCATGGCCCTGTTCGGCCCGCAGTGCAGTGAGCGTGTCGACCGTGTAGCTCGGCTGCGGACGCTGCACTTCGCGTGCATCCGCCACAAAGCGCGGGTTTCCGGCAACGGCACGGCGCACCATCTCCAGCCGGTGACCGGCTGCCGTGCGCGGCGTCCCGCGGTGCGGCGGCTGGCCGGCTGGGATGAACAGCACGCGTTCGAGACCCAGTGCATCGGCCATGTCCTCGGCCAGCCGCAGATGGCCGAAGTGGATGGGGTCGAAGGTGCCGCCGAAAATGCCGATGGGCGGCATGACCTTAGCCGCGGACGTGCCCGTCTCCCAGCACCACCCATTTCTGGCTGGTGAGGCCCTCCAGACCCACCGGACCGCGCGCGTGGATCTTGTCGGTGGAAATGCCGATCTCGGCGCCGAGGCCGTATTCGAAGCCGTCGGCAAAGCGGGTCGAGGCGTTGACCACCACGCTGGCCGAATCGACTTCGCGCAGGAAGCGGCGCGCGCGGCCGTAGTCCTCGGTGACGATGGCATCGGTGTGCTGCGAACCGTGGGTATTGATGTGGTTCATCGCCGCATCGATGTCGTCGACCACCTTCACCGCGATGATCGGGCCGAGATATTCCTCGGTCCAGTCCGATTCAACCGCGGCCTTCA
>JADFDN010000036.1 GCA_018262815.1 Thiobacillus sp. | reverse complement strand
GCTTCGCTCGGTAGTATTGTCGTGGCAACGACGACTAGCACAAGCGAGATAACGAAGGTGGCTGCTAATGCACCCCACGCGAAACGTGACCTCTCTTCGGGGGTAGCCTCTCGCTGCTCATTTTTAACAAAGCTTCCCGCTGCGATAAAGCTAGCCGCAATCGTCGCGGCAATGCTCATGCCTGACCCGCCAAAATCGAGCACCATCGCGACTGCGAAAAGAGCGATGGTTAGCAGAGCGTATGAAACACTATAGGTAATCGCGTATTTCTTCATTTGTGTCCTCCTTGATTAAGTGGCATAAAAGTTATTCAAAAGACCCTTGGTCCGAACGTTTATTAATATCGAGACAGGGAATTTCGCCACTAAGCTTTTGATTGGACAGGCCGAGTGGCTACGCTGGTCTCCATATTACCTCCGACAGTCATTGTGGTGATTCCGCGCCGCCCTCCGCCAGCCGCAGAATCTCGCGGTAGCCGCCCGCGACCAGCGTCTGTGCTTCATCAAGTAGTGCTGCGGTGTCGGTGTCCGCTACAGCGTCGCTGTCGAGCAGGCGCAGCATCGTGGTCCAGCGTGCGCGCTGGTTTGCCACGCCCTTCGGCGCGTCGAGGCCCTGACGTCGCAGTTCGGCGGCACGGCTTACGAGGCGGAATTTCGCGGCTTCGAGCTGCGGCGGTAATGGCAGGGACAGGTCGAACGTGAGATCGAGGCGGTAGGGCGACTCGGCGGGTGTGTCCGGCTGCGGCGGGGGGCGCCACGACAGTTCGTCCGGCCCGGGCGCGATGCGGTCGGGGTCGAGCGGAAATTTGTGGAAGCCCCATTTCGCGCCCATCCAGCATTCGAGCAGCACGCGCTCGTCTTCTACTACACACAGTTCGCCGGTGGGTGCGACGAGTTCGGCGTCGCCCGGCAGCGGGCCGTAGGCGCGCGAGTCCTGCTTCCATTTTGAAAAATCGCGATTGGGCGGCGCGCCGTAGTCGGCTTCGAGTGCGCGCCAGATCGCGATGAAAGCCTGGTAGTCGCGCTGGTAGTCCGGGTTGCGGCGGAGGAATTCCCAGGCCCACTGGTCGCGCGTGAGGGACGCACAATATGAATAGGCGTCGGCCGTCATGTTCAGATCGGCAGGAATACCAAGCTGGCGACGTTGACGACGCCGAAGCGGATGGCGCGGTTGCTCTTGTCCTCGATGATCTTGGCCAGCGTGTCCTGGATGCCGATGAGCTTGCCGAATTCGCGCTCGAAGCTGAGGTTGGGCACGCCGCTGCCGTCGACGCCATTGGATAGCAGCACCGGCTCGCCCGCTTCGTTTCTGGCGCTGGAGAGTTTCCACACGACGGCCTCGGTGTTGCGCGCGGCGTTGTAGAGCTTCTGCGCGTCGACCTCGGTCAGCAGGTAGAACTCGGTCTGGTGGTTGAAGGCCGCCATGTGCATGACCAGCAGGCCGTCCATCAGCGTCTTCACCCGGTCGCCGCCGAAATCGGCGCGCCAGGGTTCGAGCAGGACGGTTTCCCAGGGGAGGTTTTTCTGCGGATCGAGATGCCAGTGTTCCAGCGGCTTGAACACGGCGGCGGCGGCTTCCTCGGCGCTGGCAAAGCCGGACTTGCGCCATTCGTTGGGGTTGCGGCGGTAGAGCTTGAGGGTGAGGTTCTTCAGGATCGCGATGACTTCCTGCTGGTGGATTTCGATCACCGTATCGACGTCGCCCTTGGCCAGCTCCTTCATGTTGAAACTGCGTGCGCTGCTGCTGCCGTCCTTGCGCGCTATCGGCTGGCCGCCGCAGGCAGCGAGCAGCGCGGCGGTCAACAGGCAGGCGAGCAGGGCGGGGGCGCGGTTCACGAAGAGCAGCTTACCTCAATCTTCCTCGCCCAGTCAGGCGGTTCGGCGGCGTAGGCCTCGTATTCCGGCTGCTCGTCGAACGGTCGCGTCAGCAGTGCGTGCAGGCGGTTCACCTCGCTGTAGTCGCGCTCGTCCGCGGCGCGGCGAATGGCGACTTCGGCCAGGTGGTTGCGCAGGATGTACTTGGGGTTGACGCGCCGCATTGCTGCAGCGCGTTCGGCGTCGCTCGAACCCAACTGGCGCAGCGCGGCGGCGTAGCGTGCGCCCCAGGCGTCGAAGGCCGCGCGGTCGATGACGAGGTCGCGCAGCGGCGCGTTGGTCGCGTCGGGGCGGCTGTCGAAATCGCACAGGCGACGCAGGAAGATCGTGTAGTCGACCCGGTTCTGCGCCAAGAGCTGCAGCGCGTCCATGACAAGGCCCGCGGTTTCGCCGCCGGCCGGCAGGCCGAACTTGGCGGCCATGCGCTCCAGATAGGCTTTGCCGAACACCTGCGGATACTCGCCGATCGCCTGCGACGCGGTTTCCACCGACATCAGCGGCACCAGCGCCTGCGCCAGCTTGGTGATGTTCCATGCCGCCACATCGGGCTGCTGGTCGAAGGCATAGCGGCCGCCGGTGTCGGAATGGTTGCAGACGTAGCCGGGATCGAAGGCGTCGAGAAAGCCGAAGGGGCCGTAGTCGAGCGTCAAGCCGAGGATGGACATGTTGTCGGTGTTCATCACGCCGTGCGAAAAGCCCACCGCCTGCCACTGCGCCATCAGCTCGGCGGTGCGCAGGGCCACCTGGCGCAGAAATTCGGGATAGGGGTCGGCCAGGTTTTTCAGATCAGGGTAATAGCGTTCGATCACGTAGTCGGCCAGCTGTTTGATCGGCTCGACCTGGTTGCGGTAGTAGAAGACCTCGAAGGAACCGAAGCGCACGAAGCTCGGCGCCAGCCGCGTCACCAGCGCTGCGGTTTCCTCGTCCTCGCGGTAGACCGGACGGTCGCTGCCGACGATGCACAGCGCGCGGGTGGTGGGAATGCCGAGCGCATGCATCGCCTCCGAGCAGAGGAACTCGCGGATGCTCGAGCGCAGCACCGCGCGGCCGTCGCCGCCGCGCGAGTAGGGGGTGCGGCCGGCGCCCTTCAGCTGCACTTCCCAGCCTTCGCCGGCCGCATTCTTCACTTCGCCCAGCAGGATCGCGCGGCCATCGCCGAGCTGCGGCACGTAGTGGCCGAACTGGTGGCCGGCATAGAGCGCGGCGATCGCGTCCATGCCCGGCAGCAGCTGGTTGCCGGCGAGCGTTTCGATCAGTTCGGGCCGCGTCATTTCGCCTGCGTCGAGGTCGAGCAGCGCCAGCGCTTCCGGGCTGTAGCAGACGAGGTAGGGATCGGGAACGGGGGTCGGGCAGACGCGCGAGTAATAGGCTTCGGGCAGGCGGGCGAAGCCGTTGTCGAAGGTCAGCGATTCAAGGGTGGCCATGGGCCGATTTTAAGGCCTTGTAAGGTTTGAACGACCCGCCCGACTTCAGGGTTACCCACTCAACCGGAACCCGTCATGAATCGACGCTTACCCTGCATGGTTCGCGGCCTTCACCTCCTGGACCTGGGCGGCGCCTGGGTCGGCCTGCTCGGCATCCGCCTGCTGCTGGCGTATGAATTCGGCATCGCCGGACTGGAAAAGCTGAACGGCGACAATTGGTTCGCCGACATCCAGGGCGATTTTCCGTTTCCGTTCAGCGTGGTTCCGGTCGACCTCAGCTGGTTTCTCGCGACCTGGACCGAACTGATCGGCGCGGCGGCGCTGATGATCGGCCTCGGTACCCGATTCTGGGCGGCGTCGCTGCTGATCCTCGATCTCGTCGCCTGGGCGTCGGTACATGGCGGCAATGGCTACAACGTCTGCGACAACGGCTACAAATTGCCGCTGATGTATGCGCTGATGCTGATTCCGCTGGTGCTGTCGGGACCGGGGCGGCTGTCGATCGATCACTGGATACGCACCCGCTTCGGGTGAGGCCGGCGACGCCTGAAAGACCCTTCCGATTTCGTGGTTGAGCATCGCGCCAGGATGCCGATATCTCCAGTACGCCCCCGGAGAACATCGCCATGAGTCCGCTCGACATGCAGCCCGCCGTGACTGCGCAGGAACTTTCGCTTTCCGCCATCATCGGCTCGCTGAGCTATGCGCTCGACCTGACCGAGGGCCTGCCGGCGGGCCACAGCCTGCGCTGCTGCTGGGTGGGCATGCATGTCGGCGAGCGCATGGGGATGAACAGCGAGGCGCTCTCGCATCTGTACTACACCTTGCTGCTCAAGGACGCGGGCTGCAGCAGCAATGCCGCGCGCCTGTTCGAACTGTACGGCACCGACGACCGGCAGGTGAAGCGCGACTTCAAGCTGGTCGACACCGACAGCCTGATGCGTCTCGGTCGCTTCGTCATGTCACATGTCGGCGTCGGCAAGTCGCTGCACGAGCGGGTCAGCCGCATCCTCAACCTGGCGCAGAACGGCGAGCAGTTCGCCACCGAGCTGATTGCCACGCGCTGCGAACGCGGCGCGCATATTTCGATCCAGCTGGGGTTCGACAAGGAAGTCGCCGCCGGCATCCGCTGTCTCGACGAGCACTGGAACGGCCGCGGCAAACCGGCCCGACTCAGCGGGGCTGAGATCCCGCTCGCTTCCCGCATCGCGCTGCTGTCGCAGGTGGTGGAGGTGTTCCATTCCGCAGCGGACCGGGCGCACGTGCTGGCGGAAGTGCGCCAGCGTTCGGGCTCGTGGTTCGATCCGGCCGTGGTGGAGGCGTTTCTTGAAGCACAGCAACAGCCCGGGTTCTGGGAAGGGCTGAATGATGCCGACCTGCAGCAGCGCATCGAGCGTATCGAGCCGGCGTCGAAGGTGGTCCGCATCGACGAGCAGCGGCTCGACACCATCGCCGAGGCCTTCGCCCAGGTGGTCGATGCGAAGAGCCACTACACCTACGGCCACAGCGCCCGGGTGGCGATTTATACGGAGGCCGTCGCGACCGCATTCGGCCTGCCGCGCGAGCGGGTGCGCTGGCTGCGGCGCGGCGCGCTGCTGCACGACATCGGCAAGCTCGGCGTCAGCAACGCCGTGCTCGACAAGCCGGGCAAGCTGGACGCGGACGAATGGGAGCAGGTCAAGGCCCACGCCGCCTATTCCGAACAGATCCTGTCGCGGCTGGATATCTTCTCGGAGCTGGCCTTCGTCGCCGCGGCGCATCACGAGCGGCTCGACGGCAAGGGCTATCCGCGCGGGATCGCCGCCGACCGCATCCCGCTCGACACCCGCATCATCACCGTGGCCGACATCTTCGATGCCATCACGGCCGAGCGGCCGTACCGCGGCCCGATCCCGGTGCCCGATGCGATCGCCATGATGGAGAAGGAGCGCGACGCCGCCATCGACGGCGCCTGCCTGGATGCCTTGAAGCAGGCCTTGCCGGGGCTCGGGTTCTAGCGGGATCCGCGGTAGAGCTGCACCGCAAATCCGTCGTGCAGCCATTCGCCGGCCAGCGACCAGCCGGCGGTGTGCGCAATCGCGCTGAATTCGTCGCCACGGAATTTATAGGAATGCTCGGTATGCAGCGTTTCGCCGAGCGCGAAGTGAACGCGCTGCCCCGCGATGTTGACGTCCTGTTCGGCAAGGCTGACCAGATGCATTTCGATGCGACCGGCCACCGGGTTGTAGAACGCGTAATGGCGGAAGCGGGCCGGGTCGAAGTCGGCGCCCAGTTCGCGGTTCAGCCGTGCCAGCAGATTGAGGTTGAAGGCGGCGGTCACGCCGGCCGCGTCGTTGTACGCCGCATGCAATCGTTGCGGGTCTTTCTTGAGGTCAAAGCCGATCAGCAGCTGGCCGTGTGCACCGGCCAACTGGCGAAAGCGCGCGAGCAGGGCCGCCGCCGCGTCGGGCGCGAAGTTGCCGATGCTGGAGCCGGGGTAGTAAACGAGCCGCCGGCCCGCCGGCAGATACGGGGTGGCCGCGTCGAGGTCGTGGATGAAGTCCATGCCCAACGCGGTGACGGCAAGCGCCGGATAATCGCGGGCGAGCGGCTCGGCCGCCGCGGCCAGTGGGGCACCGGCGATGTCCATCACGACGAGATGCGTGGGCTGCAATGCGTCGAGCAGGCGGCGCACCTTGACGCAATCGCCGGCACCCGGCTCGACGATGCCTTCCACCGCACCGATGGCGGCGGCGATCTCGGGCAGGTGGGCGGCCATCAGGGATTGCTCGGTGCGGCACACCGCATACTCGGGCTGCGCGCAGATCGCCTCGAACAGGCGGCAGCCGGCGTCGTCGTAGAAATACTTGGGCGGAATGGATTTTGGGCTGGATGCCAGCCCCGTCAGCACGTCGTCTCGCAGATCATCGCGGTCGACGGAAAGGTCGGTGTACGCGAACCCCACTCAGGCCACGATCGTCACGTCATTGCCGGCCTGCAGCCGGCCGATTTCCGTCGCCTGCGCAAAACCGTGGCGGTGGAAGGCGTCCAGCACCGCGTCGCGCGATTCTGACGTGCAGCTCACCAGCAGGCCGCCGCTGGTTTGCGGGTCGGTCAGTAGTGCACGTTGCCAGTCGGCGATGCCGGGCAGCCGGGCTTCGTGTCCGTAACTCGCCCAGTTGCGCTCGCTGGCGCCGGTGATGTGGCCGTTTTGCGCGAGTTCGGCCACGCCCGGCAGCAGGGGCAGGTGGGCGAGGTCGACCTGCGCGGCCACATTCGAGGCACGGGTGATTTCGAGCAGATGGCCGAGCAGGCCGAAGCCGGTGATGTCAGTCATCGCATGCACGCCGTCGATCGCGGCCAGATCGGCGCCGGGCGTATTGAGCTGGGTGGTGGCGGCGATCATCGCCGCATACTGGTCCGCGCTCAGCAGGCCTTTTTTCAGCGCCGCGCTGTAGATGCCCACGCCCAGCGGCTTGCCGAGGATGAGATGGTCGCCGACGACACCGCCGCTGTTCTGCTTGACGCGGCGCGGATCGACCACGCCGATGCCGACGAGACCGTAGATCGGCTCCGGCGCGTCGATCGAATGGCCGCCGGCGATGGGAATCCCGGCCTGCTTGCAGACCGCTTCGCCGCCGGCGAGAATCTGCCGGATCACCTCGTTGGGCAGTTTGCCGATCGGCATGCCGACGATGGCCAGCGCGAACAGCGGCTGCCCGCCCATGGCGTAGACGTCGGACAGCGCATTGGTCGCGGCGATGCGGCCGAACTCGTAGGGGTCGTCGACGATGGGCATGAAGAAATCGGTGGTCGCGACGATCGCCTGGGTGTCGTTGAGCTTGTATACCGCGGCGTCGTCGCCGTGCTCGATGCCCACCAGCAGATCCGGGTAGGCCGCCGCCAGGTGCGAGGCGAAGGGCGTGTCGGACAGGATGTCGCGCAGCACCGAAGGGGCGATCTTGCAGCCGCAGCCGCCGCCGTGGGAGAACTGGGTCAGCCTGATGGGAGGGGCGAGAAGGGGATCGTTCATGGTCCGGATTCGTCTGTAAGAGTGGGCGCCCGAATACTTGGGCTACAGTGCTTTATATAACATGAACCGAACCCGACCCGTCAGCGGCCATTCCGCAGATCAACTCATCGACCGGCTGGCGCAGGCGCGCGGCCGGCTGCATGCGCTGATCGACTGCCTGCCGGCACACGGCTGGCTGGGACCGCGCGCCGACCATCTGAATCCGCCGCTGTGGGAATACGGGCACATCGTCTGGTTTCGCGAGCGCTGGTGCCTGCGGGCGCAGCCCGACGGCGCTTTCGCGCCCAGCCTGCTGGCCGGAGCGGACGGGCTGTACGACTCTTCCGCCGTGCCGCACGACACGCGCTGGGATCTGCCCTTGCTGATGCCTGCCGCAATCGACGATTACGCGCAGCGCGTGGACGCCGCCGTGGCGGCCCGCCTGCACAGCGGATTCGACGACGCGCTCGCGTATTTCGCCGAGCTCTGCCTGGTCCATGAACTGATGCACATCGAAGCCTGGTGGATGGCATTCCAGGACCTGGGCTATGCGCCGCCTGTCTGGCCCGCGATGGCCTGCGACGCGTCGGCGACGCGACTGGCATTTGCCGAGGGCGAAGCGGAATTGGGCAGCGGGCCCGACGAGGGCTTCATATTCGACAACGAAAAATGGCGCCACCCGGTTCCGGTGCCGGCGTTCGACATCGATGCGAACCCAGTGACGGAAGCCGCTTTCGCCGGCTTCGTCGAAGTGGGCGGTTATCAAAGCAGGGCGGGATGGTCGGATGACGGCTGGGCCTGGCGGCAGGCCAGCGGCACCCTTCATCCCGTCTACTGGCGGCGAGAAGAGGGCGGCTGGCAGGTGCGCCGTTTCGACCGCTGGCTGCCGCTGAGTGAAGAGGCGCCCATGCTGCACGTGAACCGCTTCGAGGCCGAGGCGTTTGCCGCGTGGCGGGGCCGGCAGCTGCCGACGGCCGCGCAGTGGCTGCGCGCGACGGGACATCCGGAATTTCGCTGGGGCATGGCGTGGGAATGGTTGCGCGATCCGTTCACGCCGTATCCGGGCTTTGCGCCCGATCCCTATCACGATTATTCCCAGCCCTGGTTCCACACGCACGGCGAACTGCGCGGCGGCGGGCCGGTCACCGATTCAGTACTCAAACGTCCCGGCTTCCGCAATTTCTATCTGCCGCACCGACGCGACCCGTTCGCGGGCTTCCGCACCGTAGGTGGATGAGAGACGGCTTCAGCCGCCGGTCATCGACATGAAGCGCAGGATCTTGTGCGGCGCCTCGCGGAATTCGTGACGCTCGGGCTTGAGGTTGATGGCGTGCACGATCGCCGCTTCCAGCTCGGCATCGCTGCAGCCGCCGCGCAGCAGCGGGCGGAATTCGAATTTCTCGTCCTGCCCCAGGCACATGTAGGCGGTGCCATCGACGGCGACGCGCACGCGGTTGCAGGTTTCACAGAAGTGCTGCGAGATCGGCGTGATGAAGCCGACGTTGAAGCGGCCGTCGACGGTGCCCAGATAGCGCGCCGGGCCGGCGCCGGGCAGCGTGGTTTCGATGAGGTCGAACTGGCGGCGCAGGCGTTCCTTCACCGGCTGCAGGTCGAGGTATTCGGCGTTCTGCCCGGTGGCGCCCATCGGCATCGACTCGATCAGGCGCAGCACGAAGCCGCGCTCCATGCAGAACGCGACCATCTCGTCGATCTCGTCGTCGTTGCTGCCAGCCAGCGCCACCATGTTGAGCTTGATCGGCGCAAAGCCCGCGTCCTGCGCGGCGGCGAGGCCGGCCATCACTTTCGCCAGCACGTCGCGGCCGTTGATCTTTTCCACCCGCGCCTGCTGCAGCGAATCGAGGCTGACATTGAGCCGCGTCACGCCGGCGGCCTTGAGTGCCTGCGCGTGTTTGTCGAGCTGGGTGGCATTGGTCGACAGCGACAGGTCATCGACGCCGGGCAGGGCGGCGATGCGCCCGGCGAGACCCGAAATGTCGCGCCGCAGCAGCGGCTCGCCGCCGGTCAGACGGATGCGGCTGACGCCGAGCCGGGCGAAGGCGCCGATCAGGCGTTCGATCTCGTCGAAGCTGAGCCAGTGCTCGGGTTCCTCGAAACCCTTGAAGCCTTCCGGCATGCAGTAGCTGCAGCGCAGGTCGCAGCGGTCGGTCACCGACAGGCGCACGTAATCAATGCGGCGTCCGAACTGGTCCTGAAGCGTGGCTGACATGATGGGCGAGGGGTGGATTGCCAGAGGGGGGTTATATATGGAAAAATATAACACAAGTCGGGATAACATCAATCAGGCGATCCGGAATTCATGACAGGATTTGAACTTTCTCTCTGGCTGATCCCTGCATTCTTTGCAGGCGCGCTGCTGTATGCCACCGTCGGCCATGGCGGCGCCTCGGCCTATCTGGCGATCATGGCGCTGGCCGGGTTCGCCCCCGCCGAGATGAAGCCCGTCGCGCTGATGCTCAACGTCGTGGTCGCCGGCATCGGCACCTACAAGTACGTGCGGGCGGGCTGCTTCGACGCGCGCCTGCTGGCGTGGTTTGCCGTGTTCTCGCTGCCGATGGCCTACTGGGGCGGCAGCCTCAGCCTGCCGGATGCCTGGTTCAGGCCGGTCGTCGGCGTGGTGCTGGTGTTCGCCGCCTGGCGCATGCTGTCGCCTGCGATGGCGGTGCACGACAGCCAGGTCAAGCGCGCGCCGCTTGCCGGCATTGCGCTGTCCGGAGGCGCGATGGGCTTCCTGTCGGGCCTGACCGGCGTCGGCGGCGGCATCTTCCTCAGCCCGCTGGTGCTGCTGCTGGGCTGGGCCAGCACGCGCGTGACTTCGGGGGTCGCCGCGGCCTTCATCCTGCTCAATTCGATCGCGGGCCTGGCCGGCTTCCTCGGACGGGGTGCGCTGCCGCAAACCGAGGCGCTGCCGCTGTGGGCGCTCGCGGTGGCGGCAGGCGGCTGGCTGGGCGCGGAAATCGGCAGCCGCCGCATCGCGCCGGTGTGGATCCGCAAACTGCTGGCGCTGGTGCTGGCGATTGCCGGCACCAAGCTCGCCTTCCTATGAAAATCTTCGGCATCGCGGGCTACAGCGGCAGCGGCAAGACCACGCTGATCGAGCGCGTACTGCCGCGCCTGGTCGAACGCGGTTTGAGGGTGGCGGTGATCAAGCACACCCACCACGACTTCGACATCGACCGGCCCGGCAAGGACAGCTGGCGCGCGCGCGAGGCGGGCGCAGCGGCGGTGCTGCTGGCGTCCGACCATCGCACTGCGGTGCTGACCGAACATCGTGATGCGCCGCCGCAGCTGGCGGATTTGCTGAACAAATTGCCGCCGTGCGACCTGGTGCTGGTCGAGGGCTACAAGCGCGAGGCCATCCCCAAGCTGGAAGTGCATCGCGCCGAAACCGCCAAGCCCTGGCTGTTCCCGGACGATCCGACTATTCTTGCAGTGGCGTCCGACGTCGAGCCGCCAAACGGTTTTCCCCGCATCGACATCGATGCCACTTCCCAGCTCACCGATTTCATTCTTGATCATGCTTTCAGCCGACCAACTGCTTGATGCCCTGCTTGAACGCGCCCGCGGCGTAAACACAAGCGAGACCGTACCCGTGACGGATGCGCTCGGCCGCGTGCTCGCCGCACCGCAGACCTCCGCGATCACCGTGCCGCCGCTCGACAACAGCGCAATGGACGGCTATGCCGTGCGCGTCGCCGACGTGGCGGTGGCCGGCGTGCGTCTGCCTGTGTCGCAACGCATCCTTGCCGGCGCCGTCGGCAAGCCGCTCGTACCCGGCACCGCCGCGCGCATCTTCACCGGGGCGCCGGTGCCGTCCGGCGCCGACGCCGTGCTGATGCAGGAATACTGCGGTACCGAAGGCGACGAGGTCATCCTCCATGCGTTGCCGCGTCCCGGCGAAAACATCCGCCGCGCGGGGGAGGACATCCAGGCCGGCGCACAGATCCTCGCCGCCGGCACGCGCCTCGGCGCGGCCGAGATGGGACTCGCCGCCTCGGTCGGCCTGGCCGAGCTGCCGGTCTTCCGCAAACTGAAAGTCGCGTGCTTCTTCACCGGCGACGAACTGGTGACCCCGGGCGCCCCGCTCGCGCCGGGCCAGATCTACAACTCCAACCGCTACACGCTGACCGGACTGGTGAACGGTCTGGGCTGCGAGCTGATCGACCTCGGCATCGTGCCCGACACGCTGGAAGCGACCGAAGCGGCGCTGGCGCAGGCTGCGCGCGAAGCCGACGTCGTCATCACCAGCGGCGGCGTGTCGGTGGGCGAGGCGGATTACGTGAAAGCCGCCGTCGAGAAACTCGGCCGCGTCGAGATGTGGAAGGTCGCGATGAAACCCGGCAAGCCGCTCGTCTACGGGCGCGTGGGAGACGCCGACTTCATCGGCCTGCCCGGCAACCCGGTGTCGGCCTTCGTCACCTTCGGCCTGTTCGTGCGGCCGTTCCTGCTGAAGCGCATGGGGGCGGCGGACGTGCTGTACCGCGCGTTCGCCGTGCAAGCCGATTTCGCCTGGAAGAAGCCGGGCGCGCGCCGCGAATTCCTGCGTACCCGGCTACAGGCCGATGGCAAGCTGGGACTGTTTCCGAACCAGAGTTCGGGCGTGCTGACCTCGTGCGCCTGGGCCGATGGCCTGGTCGATCTCGAAATCGGCCAGACCATCCGGCCGGGCGACTGGGTGCGCTTCATTCCCTTCTCGGAACTGCTCGCATGAAACTGCGCGTCCTGTACTTTGCCCGCCTGCGCGAGCGCTTCGGCGTGGCCGAAGAGGGAATCGAATTCGCCGGCGCCACCGCGGGCGACCTGCTCGCGCAACTGCAGGCGCGCGGCGGTGCGTGGGCGGAGGAACTGGCGGCGGGCCGGGCGTTCCGCCTGGCGGTCGACCAGGAGATCGTCGCGCTCGATGCGGTGCTGCATGACGGTGCCGAAGTCGCGATCTTCCCGCCGGTGACCGGAGGCTAGCGCGGTGAAGATTCTCGTCCAGGCCGACGTCTTCGACCTCGGCAGCGAAGTCGATGCGATGCGCCAGGGCCGCACCGACATCGGCGCCATCGCCAGCTTCGTCGGCCTGGCGCGCGACATGAACGATGGCAGCGGCGTTGCGGCGATGACGCTGGAGCATTACCCCGGCATGACCGAAAAGGCGCTCGCCGCGCTGGTCGACGAGGCCAACGCGCGCTGGGCGCTGCAGGACGTGACGGTGATCCACCGCATCGGCCGGCTGCTGCCGGGCGATCCCATCGTGCTGGTGGCGGTGGCCAGCCGGCATCGCGGCGAAGCCTTCGCCGCCTGCGAATTCATCATGGATTACCTGAAAACTCAGGCGCCGTTCTGGAAGAAGGAAGAAACTGCGGACGGCGAGCGCTGGGTCGAGGCGCGCGCCAGCGACGATGCGGCGGCAGCGCGCTGGAATCACAAACCTGATCTATTTTCCTGACTTCGGCAGCGCGCATGCTGCTGCCTCTCTGCGCCACAGCCTGCGCACCTTGAGAAACCCCCGATAACCCCATTCCAGCCCCTGTGCGATTCCGGGTAGCGCGGCCACGCGGCCGGCCAGGCGAAATGCGGGCAGCGTCTGCCATAGCGCGGCGAACGCCTGCGCGCCGGATACCAGGCGGCCGTCGGGCCTGCGCGCATGCAGGCGTGCGTAGGCAGCCTCCCGGTCCAGGTCCGCTCCCAGTTCACGCTCATCGCATTGCGCCAGATTGACCCAGCGTATGCGCCCGGCGCCGTGCCGACGCTGGTAGAAACCGATCTCGCGCGTGCAGATCGGGCAGCCGCCGTCGTAATACACGGTGAGCCGGGGATCGGATGTTGAGTTCATGGGCTGGGATAAGAGGAGGTGGATTTCGGTTCGAGCGCCATGGCCCGGATCGGGTTCCGGAAAAATTCGCTTGACACTGGTTCTAACACGAACTAATTTGGTTCGTGTTAGAACCAAATGGGCATGCAATGATCCAGCCAGCCGATTTCCTGCCGACCGTACAAGCCCTGGTGAAGTGCTACCAGGCGTTCGAATCGTATTCCGCCGCACATATCCGCGCGCTGGGGCTGACGCCGCCGCAGTTCGACATCATCGCGACGCTCGGCAACACCCCCGGCATGACCGCCACCGAACTCGGCGAAAAAACCCTCATCACCAAAGGCACGCTCACCGGCGTCGTCGATCGCCTGGCCGATCGCGGCTGGGTCGAGCGCGCCGCGCACGGCAGCGATCGTCGCTGCCAGATCGTCCGCCTGACGAAGTCCGGCGAAGCGCTGTTCGCCAGGGCTTTTCCCGCCCAGATGGCGCATCTGGCTGCGTGTTTTGCCGATTCGAGCGCGGCCGAGCACACGCGCTGGCGAGCCGCCTTGCGTGCGCTGGAACGCACTTTCAGAAAGGAAGAGCGATGAGCCGCGCACTGCGTTATTCGACCCCGGCCATCGCGCTGCACTGGCTGATCGCGCTGCTGATTTTCGTGGCGTTTCCGCTCGGCGTGTACATGCACGAACTGCCGTTGTCGCCCGACAAGCTAAAGCTCTACAGCTATCACAAGTGGATCGGCATCACGGTGCTGGTGCTCGCTGCCATCCGGGTGAGCTGGCGGATGACGCATACGCCGCCGCCGTTGCCGGCCGGAATGGTCGCCTGGCAACGCCACGCCAGCTCCGCCGTGCATGGCCTGCTGTACCTGCTGATGGTCGCGATTCCCGTGTCGGGCTGGCTGATGAGTTCGGCCAAGGGCTTCCAGACCGTGTGGTTCGGCGTGCTGCCCTTGCCCGATCTGGTAGAAAAAAGCCGCGAACTGGGCGATCTGCTTGCCGGCGTGCACAAGGCGCTGAACTTCACCCTGCTGGGTCTGGTCATCCTGCACGTGGGCGCGGCCCTTCAACATCACTTCATCGAACGCCAGCCGTTTTTGCAGCGCATGGGCTGGGGAAAAAAGGAGCGCGCATGACACGTCATCTGACCCTGTTTGCTCTACTTGCGGCGCTGGCCGCACCTGCGGCGCATGCGGTGGAGTACCGCACGGTACTGCCGAAGCAGAGCACGATCCACTTCGAATTCCGCCAGATGGGGGTGCCCGTGAAGGGCGGTTTCAAGCGCTTCACCACCCAGATGGCCTTCGACCCCGCCAGGCCCGAGGCGGCCCGTGCACGGATCGAGATCGATCTCGCCAGCATCGACGCCGGATCGCCCGAAGCTGACGACGAATCCGCCGGCAAGCTGTGGTTCGACCGCGGTGCGTATCCGAAGGCGATCTTCGTTTCCAGCCAGATTCGCGCAGTAGGCAACAACCGTTACGAGATGCACGGCACCCTCACGCTCAAGGGCCGAAGCCGCGACATGGTCGTGCCGGTCGCCTACGTGCCCGGCAAGAATGCCGCCACTTTCGACGGCGGCTTCGTCCTCAAGCGCCTGGATTTCGGTATCGGCGAAGGGATGTGGGCGGATGTCGCCACCGTCGCCAACGAAGTCAAGGTCAAATTCCGCATTGCCGCCACCGGCAGCTAATCCGTTGTCCATCCACCTCAAGGAGCCTTGCATGAAACGCCTAACCTTCGTCGCCGTCCTCGCCGCTTTTGCCGCCACCGCCCAGGCGGCGCCCGAAACCTTCGTCATCGACAACAGCCACACCTATCCGCATTTCACCTACAACCACCTGGGCTTTTCCAACCAGACCCACAAGTTCGACAAGACAAGCGGCAAGGTGGTGCTCGATCGCGCCGCGAAAGCCGGGTCGGCCATCGTCACCATCGACGCCACCTCGGTCAACACCGGCCATGCGGTGTTCAACGAACATCTCCAGGCCGCCGACTTTTTCGATACCGCCAAGTACCCGACCATCACGTTCAAATCGGACAAGATGGCGTTCAGGGGCGACCAGCCGGTAAGCCTGGTGGGCGACCTGACGATCAAGGGCGTGACGAAACAGGTGACGCTCGACATCACCCACTTCAAGTGCCAGCCCCATCCGATGCTGAAAGTGGAAGCCTGCGGCGCCAATGCGACCACCCAGGTCAAGCGTTCCGAGTTCAACATGGGCAAGAACGTGCCCTTTGTCAGCGACGAGGTCACGCTGACTCTGGCGATCGAAGCGGTCAGGGAACAGCCGGCCGCCCAATAACCCGACGCCGCAAGCAGGGCCGGACGTGCGCGCGCGATCGCTGCACGTCCGGCTTTTTTTTGCGTTTTGCGTCCCTGGCAGGCGTGGTCGAGATGTGCCGGAAGGTCGCCGGTTCGACGCTGCTTGTTGGATTTACATCGATTCGCGTTTGTCGCCGGCTATCGGCTGGACAAAAGTATACACACAACTCATTGTTTTATATGGATATTGTTGGAGGTTGTTTGATGTGAACCGTGTGGCATGGCAGTTGCAGGAAATCTGCACTGCTCCTTGACCTGGCGACATCCCAGGAGCGGCATGGCGGCAGCGCCGCCAGCGAGAAGTATCCCGGTGTTCATTCGCACAAGGAGCTCAGATGAAACGTCTTGCCACGTTGACCGCGCTGGTTGCCTTTGCCGCCGCTGCCCAGGCTGCGCCCGAAATCTACGTCATCGACAACAGCCAGACCTCTTCGCTGTTCAGCTATCGCGCGCTGGGGCTGTCGAACCAGACGCACCGCTTCGAAAAGATCAGCGGCAAGGTGGTGTTCGACCATGCCGCCAGGACCGGTTCGGCCGATGTGATGATCGATGCGACTTCGGTGAACACCGGCAATTCCCTGTTGAACGAACACATCCAGGCCGCGGATTTCTTCGACACCGCCAATCATCCGGCGATCATCTTCAAATCCACCCGAATGACGCTCGATGGCGAGCAGCCGAGCATGTCGGGCAACCTCACGATCAAGGGCGTGACCCGGCCGGTGACGCTTGCTGTCAGCAACTTCCAGTGCATGCAGGATCCCACCTTCAAGATGGAGTCCTGCGGCGCCCAGGCAACCGTCACGATCAGGCGTTCGGATTTCAATATGGGCAAGCACGCGTTCCTGGTCAGCAACGACATCACGCTGAACCTGGCGATCAAGGCGGTCAAGCCGCAGCCGGTCCTGCAGGTGGCAAGCCGCGATCCCGACCGCTAAAAGGACTAAAATGGCGTTTTGCTGGTCGGAACGCCATCTTGCAAGCCCATCAACTTGAACTGCTCGCGCCCGCGCGCGACGCCGATATCGGCATCGAAGCCGTCAACCACGGCGCCGACGCGGTGTACATCGGCGGGCCCTCGTTCGGCGCGCGTGCGGCCGCCTCCAATGACATCGCCGCCATCGCGCGGCTGGTGAACCACGCGCACCGCTTCAACGCGCGCGTGTTCGTCACCCTCAACACCATCCTCACCGACGACGAGCTGGAACCGGCGCGCCAGCAGATCTGGCAACTGTACGATGCCGGTGTCGACGCGCTGATCATCCAGGATATGGGCCTCTTGGAGCTCGATCTGCCGCCGATCCAGCTGCACGCGAGCACCCAGACCGACATCCGCACGCCGGAAAAGGCCCGTTTCCTGCAGGACGTGGGGCTGAACCAGATCGTGCTTGCGCGTGAGCTCGACCTTGAGCAGATCGCCGCGATCCGCGCCGCCACGCGGCCCGAAACGACGCTGGAATTCTTCGTCCACGGCGCGCTGTGCGTCGCCTACAGCGGCCAGTGCTACATCAGCCACGCCCACACCGGGCGCAGTGCCAACCGCGGCGACTGCTCGCAGGCCTGCCGCCTGCCGTACCAGGTCACCGACATGGAAGGCCGCATCGTCGCGCACGACAAACACGTGCTGTCGATGAAGGACAACAACCAGAGCGACAACCTCGAGGCGCTGATCGACGCCGGCATCCGCAGCTTCAAGATCGAAGGGCGCTACAAGGACATGGGCTACGTGAAGAACATCACCGCCCATTACCGCACGCTGCTCGACGAACTGGTCGAGCGCCGCCCCGAGTTCGCACGCGCGTCTTCCGGCCGCACCACGTTTGCCTTCACGCCCGACCCCAACCAGAATTTCAACCGCGAGTTCACCGACTATTTCGTCGGCGGCCGCCAGGACGACATCGGCGCCTTCGACTCGCCGAAGAACCCCGGCCTGCCGGTCGGCTACGTCAGCAAGGTCGGCGATCGCTGGGTTGAGTTGCAGACCGATTCGCCCGACATCGTGTTGAACAACGGCGACGGCCTCTGCTACTACACCCTGCAGAAGGACCTGGCCGGCCTCGCGATCAATCGCGCGGAAAAGGTGGGCGCGGGCGTGTGGCGCGTGTTCCCGAAGGATCCGATGGCGAGCTTCAAGGACCTGCGCGCCGGCACGCAGGTGAACCGCAACCGCGACATGAACTGGACGCGAATGCTCGACAAGGCGTCGAGCGAGCGCCGCATCGGCGCATGGCTGCGGCTGGACGAAACGGCAGAGGGATTCGCGCTGACGCTGACCGACGAGGACGGCCACAGCGCCACGGTGGAAGCGACGCACGCGAAAGAAGTGGCGAAGGACGCCGCCAGGGCCGAGGCCACAGTGCGCGAGCATCTCGGCAAGCTGGGCACCACGCCGTTTGCGGCCAGGGGGATTTCGCTGGAGTGGTCACAGCCCTGGTTCGTTCCGGCTTCCTTCATCAATGCCCTGCGCCGCGATGCCGTGGCCGCGCTGGAAACTGTGCGTGCGGCGGCGTACGAGCGGCCGCCGCGCGCGCAAGCGGCCGTACCGCCGGCAACCTATCCCGAGGATACGCTCTCCTATCTGGCCAACGTCTACAACCACAAGGCGCGCGACTTCTATGCGAAGCACGGCGTGCAGGTCATCGCCGCTGCCTATGAAAGCCACGAGGAAACCGGCGAGGTCTCGCTGATGATCACCAAGCATTGCGTGCGCTATTCGCTGAGTTTGTGTCCCAAGCAGGCCAAGGGCGTGACCGGCGTACAGGGCACGGTGCGCGCCGCGCCGCTGACGCTGATCAACGGCAGCGAAAAGCTCACCCTGCGCTTCGACTGCAAGCCGTGCGAGATGCATGTGATGGGGAAACTGAAGCCGGCGGTCGCCAAGGCCGCGGCACCGCTGAATTTCTACAGGACGCGGCCCTAGAGCGCGTCGGCGAGTTTATCCATGAAGGCCGCGTGTTTCGCTTCGGCCTTGTGATACGCCGCGATCAGTCGCTCGGCATCCTCGGTCAGCCGGCTGCCGGCGGGGGTGCTCTCCACCAGCGGCGACTGCCAGGCCGTATTCATCGCGTCGACCGCGTCCCACGCGGCCTTGTAGCTCATCTTCATCGCCTTGGCCGCTTTCGAAATGGAGCCGGTCTCGCGGATGCGCTGCAGCAGTTCGACACGGCCGCGGCCGAGGAAATTCCTGCCGTCCAGGGTCAGCCAGAAACGACCGTCCGCCTTAAGTTTCAATCGTTTTGCCATGCGGCGAGTGTAGCAAACGACCATTGCCGTTCGCCTGCAGGCGGTCGAAAATAGAGCCAATTGAAACCCGAGGAGAGTGCCATGAAAAAACTGCTCGCCGCCTGCGCGATGCTCTGTCTGCCGCTGACAGCCCTGGCTGCGGAAGGCTACACCGTGCTGTTCAAGACCCAGGGAACGTTCGAGGAAGTGCGCGATTTGCTTAAATTCGCGATCGAGGGCAAAGGCCTGAAAATCACCAACACCAATCACATCTCCGAGATGCTGGAGCGCACCGGCAAGGATATCGGCGAGACCCGGCAGGTGTACGGGAACGCCGAGCAGTTCGAGTTCTGCAGCGCCACCGTTTCGCGTCACATGATGGAAGCCGACCCGCACGCGATCGTGATGTGCCCCTACAGCGTGATGGTATATACGATTCCCAATGACAAGACGGTATACCTCGCGTACCGTAAACCCGCCACCACCGGGAACCCGGCTTTGAAGAAATCGCTGGATGAGCTTGAGAGCCTGCTCACCGGCATCATCAAGGACGCGATGTAAGCACGTGAGCGGCGTCATCGGCTAGAATCCGGCCATGATTCAAGCTGATTCGCGCCGGCCATGACCGCCTTCCTTGCCATCGGCATCGGTGCGGCCATCGGCGCGTGGCTGCGCTGGGGCCTGGGGCTGTGGCTCAACCCGATGTTTCCCGCGATGCCGCTCGGCACGCTGGCCGCGAACCTGGCCGGCGGCTATTTCGTCGGTTTCGTCATCGCCTGGTTTGCCGAGCATCCCGGGGTGCCGCCTGAAGCGCGGCTGTTTCTCATTACCGGCCTGCTCGGCGGACTGACCACCTTCTCCACCTTTTCCGCCGAAGTCGTCACCGCGTTGATGCGCGGCCTGTGGCTCACCGGCGGCCTGATCGCGTTTGCCCACATGACGGGGTCTTTCCTCGCCACCGGGCTGGGGTTTTATTCGATGAGGCTTTTCAGATGAACGCAGTCTGCCTGCAGGTGTTCGTATCCGAATCCAGCCGTCATCACGGCAAGCTCACCTATGAATGGCTGCTCGATGCGGCGCAGGCGTTGGGCATCGACGGCGGTTCGGTCTTTCGCGCGATCGCGGGCTTCGGCCGTCACGGCCGTCACGACGCGGGATTCTTCGAACTCGCCGGCGAGTTGCCGGTGGTGGTGGAATTCTTTGTCGATGCCGCGCTGGCCGATCGCTTGCTGCAGGCCGTCGCTGCAGCCGATCTGAAACTGGTCTACGCCAAACTGCCGGCCGAAATTGGCGTGACTGCTTAAGCACGCGTGCTCGATCAGCTGATCCTGTTCGTCGCCTCGCTGGCGGCGAATTTCTTTTCGGCGCTGTCGGGCGGCGGCGCCGGCCTGATCCAGTTTCCCATGCTGATCTTCCTCGGGCTGCCGTTCGGCGTGGCGCTGGCCACCCACAAGGTCGCCAGCGTCGCGCTCGGGCTGGGCGCCACGCTCAGGCATCTGAAGGAATCGCATCTCGAACGACGCTTCTCGCTGGTCATCCTGGGTGCCGGCCTGCCCGGCGTGGTGCTGGGCGCGGTGACGATCCTGCAGATCCCCGAGCGCGCAGCCACATTGGCGCTCGGCGTGCTGACGCTGGGGCTGGGGCTGTATTCGGTAATCAAGCCCAGGCTCGGCATGGATCATGCGCCGCGTAACCGGGCGGGAACGGGGCTCGCCGGCGGCATGGCGGGACTGTTCGTCGTCGGCTTTCTCAACGGCTCGATCACCAGCGGCACCGGGCTGTTCCTCACCATCTGGCTGATCCGCTGGTTCGGCCTCGACTACACGCGTGCCGTCGCCTATACGCTGATTCTGTGCGGACTGGTATGGAACGGCACCGGGGCGCTGGTGCTCGGCGTGATCGGCACGGTGGCATGGGACTGGATGCCGGCGCTGCTGGCCGGTTCGATTCTCGGCGGCTACCTGGGCAGCCACCTCGCGATCCGCAAAGGCAACCTGTGGATCAAACGGTCGTTCGAGATCGTGACGATCCTGATCGGACTGAAGCTGATCCTCAGCTAAGCGCTGACCTGCGTCAGTCCTCGTCGTTGTGGATGCGGTTGCGGCCGTCGCGCTTGGCCTGGTAGAGCGCCTCGTCGGCTGCCTTGATCAGCGAGTCGCCGTTCTGGTAGAGCGGGTAGGTGGCGATGCCGCCGCTGGCAGTGGCCATGAAATGTCGATCGCGATAGGGATGCCGGATCTGCGAAAAATCCTGGCGGATGCGATCGATGATGGCGAAGGCCTGTTCGGCATCGGTATGCGGCAGGCCGATCAGGAATTCCTCGCCGCCGTAGCGGCAGATGATGTCCTGCTTGCGCAGGCGCTGCTTCAATAACCACGACAGGCTGCGGATCACCTGGTCGCCGACGGGATGGCCGTAGGTGTCGTTGACCTGCTTGAAGTGGTCGATGTCCATCATCACCACCGACAGGAAACCGCCTTCGTGCGCCACGCTGGACAGCAGCATGTCCAGTGTGTGCTTGCCGCTGGAATGGTTGAGCAGGCCGGTCAGGCTGTCGTGATACATGGTGCGGCGCAGCGCCCGGTAGCGCTCGATCTTGCTCCTGACGATCGCGTTGAGGAACACCGGGTTGAACGGCTTGGTGAGGAAATGGTCGCCGCCCAGCCGCATGGCGTCGACCTGCAGCGCGACGTTGGTCTCGCCGGACAGATAGACGATGGGGGTGCTGAGGAATTCGCCGTGCTGGCGAATGACGCGTGCCGCCTCGACCCCGGTGCAGTTGGGCATGTACATGTCCATCAGGATCAGGTCGGGGTTGAATTGCCGCAGCGCATTCAGCACCTGGCGCGGGTCGTTGACGATTTCGGAAACGATCTGGTTTTCTTCCAGCGTGCGCCGGATCAGATGGCTTGCGGTCTTCGAGTCTTCCACGATCAGCACGCGATACGCTTCCTGGTCATGCCGCTCGTTCAGCTCCATGATGTGTTCGACGATGGCATGCGAAGGCGTGCCGTCCAGCAGGCAGCGATCGCATCCGCCGCGCAACGCCTGCTGCAGCTGCTCGAAATCGGACGGCATGCCGAGACAGATCAGCTGCCCCATCGCGAATCGCTGCCGCAGCGCCTGGATGCGGCTGCACCACTCGGCTTCGGGCAGGCTGCTCAGATCAAGCAGCAGCAGCGGGGCCAGGCCGACGTTTTCCGGCAGCGACTGATCCCAGGTGGTGAAGGCCGCGCTCATGCCGAAATAACCGAGCTGCGAGCGCAGATCGGCCCAGATGGCCGGGTCATGTCCGATCAGCCAGGTCTGGCTGATCCGCAGGTCATCGGGGGTGGGACACTGCGGATCATGGCGTCGCTCGACCAGATCGGCGGTCGCCGTGGCATGGGTGTTCGCCATGCGCTCCAGTGCGAGGACGCGTTCGTTCAGATCGTCCAGCGCCGCCTGCGGCAGCGGATGCTCGATTTCCGTATTGAACAGCGCCAGCGTCACCTGCTCCAGCTGGTGGCTGGCGTGGTGCAGGGCGGTGATGCCCTTGTCGATCAGGAATTCGGTGAAGCTGTTGATCGAGACCGCCAGTTCGACGAAGCTTTCGAAACTCGGCTTTGCCTGATAGCGCTGCCATGTACTCGACAAGGCCTGGCTTTTCTGCAGGAGTTCTTCGGGTGGGCAAAGCATGAGGTGAATAAGTTTTCTACGATTTTCTTATTGAGCGCAATTATCGCGCTTTATGGGCGATTCCGGGAGCGCAGCAGCGATTTTTATGAATGAACGATGTCCCCACCGCTGGATGCGGCATCACTCGCCCCCTGCCTCCAGCCGCAAATACTGGTTGTAGGCATTCCCGCGGTTGGCTTCGTCGAAGGCCGGCATGTCACGGTAGGCCGACCAGTCGGTATTCTCGTAAGCTTCGTCGAAAGGCACTAGTTCGCGCGCGGCCTTGCCCATGTGGGTACGCAGGAATTTCAGATAGTCGCGGGTGAATACCAGATCGGCACGCGGCGTACGCGAGGACGCGCCATGGCCGGGAACCAGCACCCTGGGGTCGAGCGCGATCAGCTTGTCCAGCGCCTTGATCCAGGCGCCGCCGTCGGCGTCGCCGACAAACGGCACGCGGCCGCGGAACACCAGGTCGCCGGCATAGAGCACGCGATCCGGCTTCACCAGCATCGCCAGATCCTCGC
>JADFDN010000035.1 GCA_018262815.1 Thiobacillus sp. | reverse complement strand
GATCAGAATGGCGGAACTCATCAGCAGCGGATAGCCGAGAAAGCCATAGGTCGAGAGATCCTTGTTCGACAGCTTTTCCTGCTGATCCTTGTAGGTCGGCACGCGCTCCAGCCAGCCCAGCGGCGTCATCATCGACAGCAGCAGATGCAGTTCGGCATGCTCGATCACGCGCGACTGCACGAACAGCGTCGCCTGGGCCGGATCGACGCCGGCGGCGAGCCAGTCGATCACCATGTCGCGCGCGTTCTCGTCGATCACCTGAGGGCTGTCGTAATGCGTGGTCAGCGCGTGCCAGTCGGCGACGAAGAACAGGCACTGGTACTCGTTCTGCAGGCGCAGCCAGTTTTTCAGCACGCCGTGGTAGTGGCCAAGATGCAGGCGCCCGGTGGGGCGCATGCCGGAGAGAACGCGGTCGGAATACATGTCAGGGTTCAGGTTTCAGGATTCGGGAATAAGGGTCAGGACAGCACGACCTCGATGAGGCCGAGCAGTTGCCCGGGTTCGAGGCCGGTGACCAGCGCGGTCAGGCCGATGAACAGGCTGATCAGCGGCCACAGGATGATGCCGAGGATGCCGGTGAACAGCAGGCCGAGCAGGATGAACAGGCCGTAGGGCTCCAGGCGGGAGAACTGGATCGCCTGCTTCACCGGCAGCAGGCTGACGGCGATGCGGCCGCCGTCGAGCGGCGGCAGCGGAATCAGGTTCAGCGCCATCAGGATGACGTTGATGAACACGCCCGCCGCGCCCATCAGCATCAGCGGCGCGCTGGCGAAGCCGCTGCCGAGCGCGTGGCCGAACTGGATCATCAGCGCCCAGAACACCGCCATGATGAAGTTGATGCCGGGACCGGCGGCCGCGACCCACAGCATGTCCTGCTTGGGCCGTCGCAACTGGGCGAAGTTGACCGGTACCGGCTTTGCCCAGCCGAACAGGATGGCGCCGCCGCCCAGCAGCTTGCTGGTCAGCAGGATCACCAGCGGCACCAGGATGGTTCCCACCGGGTCGATGTGTTTCAGCGGGTTGAGCGTGATGCGGCCCTGCGCCGCCGCGGTCATGTCGCCGAAGTAGCGCGCGACGTAGCCGTGCGCGGCTTCGTGCAGCGTGATGGCGAAAATCACCGGCAAGGCGAACACGGCGATTTTCTGGATCAGGGTGAGTTCCATGTCAGGACTCGAAATCCGCCGTGTCGCCCTTGCCGTAGCGCAGCACGGCCGGCGTATCGGTGGTGAGATCGACCACCGTGGTCGGCGTGAGGCCGCAGGCGCCGCCGTCGATGACGAGGTCGACCAGGTGCTCCAGGCGCTCGCGGATTTCCCACGGCTCGGTCAATGGCACGTCTTCGCCGTACAGCAGCAGCGTGGACGACAGCAGCGGCTCGCCCAGTTCGGCCAGCAACGCCTGCACGACGGGATGATCCGGCACCCGCAATCCGATGGTGTCGTGCTTCTTGTGCAGCAGCCGCTTCGGCACTTCGCGGGTGCCGCGCAGGATGAAGGTGTAGGCGCCCGGGGTATGCGCCTTCAGGAAGCGGAACTGGGTATTGTCCACCTGGGCGTAGCGGCCGAGTTCGGACAGGTCGCGGCAGATCAGCGTGAGGTCGTGGCCGGTGTCGAGCCCGCGCACCGACAGCAGGCGCATCGCCGCTTCCTTGTCGCCGATGTGACAGCCCAGCGCATAGCACGAGTCGGTGGGATAGACGATCACGCCGCCGCGCTTGAGGATGTCGACCGCCTGCTGGATCAGCCGCGGCTGCGGATTGTCGGCGTGGATATTGAAGAATTGCGCCATAAAGTCTCAGGCCATGGAAGGGGAAAGGTGCGACTCAAGTTCCGGCCAGCCCTGCCATACCGGCTGGCAGTAATGCGGCAGCGCCGGCAGGCGGCCGATGTCGATGCCCTCGCCCGGGGCGTGGAAATCCGCCCCGCGCGAAGCCTTGAGACCGAAGGCCCGTGCGAGATCGGCGAACTTGCCGTATTCGGAGGGATGGTGGCTGCCGGTGATGACCTCGATGCCCTCGCCGCCGAGCGCACGAAAAGCGTCGAGCAGCAGATGCAGGTCGCGCGCATTGAAGGCGTAGCGTCCGGGATGCGCGACCACCGCCATGCCGCCGCTGGCGCGGATCCAGTCGACGGCGTTTTCCAGCGTGGTCCACTGGTGCTCGACGTAGCCGGGGTTGCCGCGCGTGAGATAGCGCCTGAACGCGCTGCGCATGTCGGGCGCATGGCCCTGCGCCACCAGCCAGCGCGCGAAATGCGTGCGCCCGACCATCTCCTTGTTGACGGCCAAGTCGTACGCGCCCTCGTAGGCCCCGGCGATGCCGGACCTGGCCAGATCCTCGCCCATGCGGCGGGCGCGCTCGATGCGCCCGAGGCGAATGCCGTGCAGGCCGGCGACCAGTTCAGGGTGGGCCGGATCGATGCGCAGGCCGACGATATGCACGGTCTGGCCGCCCCAGCTCACCGAGATTTCGACGCCGGGGATCAGCGTCAGCCCAGCCTTGTCCGCCGCCGCCCGCGCAGCCGCGATCCCCTCCACGTCGTCATGGTCGGTCAGCGCGAGCGCATGCACGCCGTTGGCTGCGGCTCGCGCGACGACTTCAGCGGGTGGCAAGACACCATCAGAGACGTTGGAATGGCAATGCAGATCGATATTGAGCATCGATGATCAGGTTCGGGCGACCAGGGCCAAAAGCACTTGGTCAGGAGGGGGAATCATAGCAAAATACCCCGTCACCCGAATTGCAGCCTGCTGCCGAGCTCTCCCAATAATGAGAAAACTCCTGTTTGACCTCTTCCCCATCATCGTCTTTTTCATCGCCTACAAAATAGGCGATGCCAACGCCGAAGCCACGCGCGCCTTCATGGCCGGCCTCGGCCTGCCGCAGCCGTCGGGTGCCGGCGAAAAACCCGGCATCTATCTCGCCACTCTGGTCGCCATCGTCGCCAGCTTCGGCCAGATCGCGTGGGTCAAGCTGCGCGGCAATAAAGTCGAGACCATGCTGTGGGTCAGCCTCGGCATCATCGTGGTGTTCGGCGGCGCCACCCTGTGGCTGCACGACGAGAGCTTCATCAAGTGGAAGCCGACCGTGCTGTACTGGATTTTCGCCGGCATCATTTTCGGCGCCGCCGCTTTCGGCCGCAACGTCATCAAGAGCCTGATGGGCACGCAGATGGAACTTCCCGACCCGGCCTGGGGTCGGTTGAATGCAAGTTGGGGGGCTTTTTTTGCCTTCATGGGGGTTGCAAACCTGTTGGTCGCCTTCAACTTCTCGACTGACGCCTGGGTCAACTTCAAGCTGTTCGGCAGCCTGGGGCTGATGCTGGTGTTCGTGATCGGTCAGAGCATGATGCTGGCCAAGTATCTGGATAAAGCCGACCTGGACAAGGCCGACCTGGACAAGGAAGAAAAGCAATAATGTTCTATGCCATCGTCGGGCAGGATGTGCCCGACAGCCTCGATCGTCGGCTCGCCGCCCGCCCCGCACACCTGGAACGCCTGCAGGCTCTGCAGCAGGCAGGCCGCCTGCTGCTGGCCGGCCCCTTTCCCGCCATCGACAGCAACGACCCCGGCAGCGCAGGGTTTTCCGGCAGCCTGATCGTCGCCGAATTCGAGTCGCTCGACGCCGCCCAGGCCTGGGCGGACGCCGATCCCTACGTGGCCGCCGGGGTGTATGCCGGCGTCGCCGTCAAACCTTTCAAGAAAGTGTTACCCGCATGAGCACGGCCGACCTGATCCGACAGCGCCTCGCTGCACTGGAGCCCGAAACCTATACGCTGGAAGACGAAAGCGCGCAGCACAAGGGCCATGCGGGTGCCGCCTCGGGCGGCGGACATTTCCGCCTCACACTGGTGTCACCTAAATTCCGTAATCTCTCCACCCTCGCCCGCCACCGGCTGGTATACGAAGCCATGGGCGAGTTGATGCAGCGCGAAATCCATGCGCTGTCGATCACAGCCCTCACCCCCGAAGAACTCTAAAAGGAACCCGCATGCGACGCGCACTTCTCCCTACCCTGATCCTGCTGGCCCTCGCTCCGCTGGCGCAGGCACAGACTTCCGCCCCGGCGGCGGCCACGCCGGCAGCCGATGCCGGCAAGCCGCTGGCGATCGTCAACGGCCGGGAGATTCCCGCGCTGTACGGCGAACTGGTCCAGCGCGAAATGGCCCAGGGCCAGCCCGGCTCCCCCCAGCTCGACGCACGCGTACGCGAGTCGCTGATCAACCTGGAGCTGCTGTCGCGCGCGGCACTCGACAAGGGGCTCGACAGGGACCCGAAACTGGCCGCCATGCTGGACATCCGCCGCAAGGACCAGCTGGCCAAGGCCTATCTGGAAGACTACATCAAGACCCATCCGGTCACCGACGCCGAAATCCAGGCCGCTTACGACAAGGCCAAGACCGAGGCGGTCGAACCGGAATACCGCGCTCGCCACATCCTGGTGAAAACCGAAGCCGAGGCGAAGAAGATCATTGCCGACCTCGGCAAGAAGGCCAAGTTCGAAGACCTGGCGAAGAAGAAGTCGCAGGATCCGGGCTCGGCCAAGAACGGCGGCGCGCTCGACTGGTCCGACCGCCGCGCGTTCGTGCCTGAGTTCTCCGACGCTCTGGCCGGCCTGAAAAAGGGCGAAACCACCAAGACGCCGGTGAAGACGCAGTTCGGCTACCACGTCATCCGCCTCGACGACACGCGCAAGCCGCAGATGCCGCCACTGGATACCGTGCGCGGCGAAATCGTCAAGCAATTGCAGCAACTGCGCATTCGCGACGCCATCACGGCAACGCGCGCCGATGCAAAAATCGAATAATCAGCTAATAATGATTAAGCGGGGCCTCGCCCCCGCTTTCATCTGACAGGGAACCGAACATGGCCAAAGAACATAATCAACTGCAGGACGTTTTCCTCAACACGCTGCGCAAGGAGCGCATTCCCGTGTCGGTGTTTCTCGTCAACGGCATCAAGCTGATGGGACGGATCGAGTCGTTCGATCAGTTCGTGGTGCTGCTGAAAGGCCAGGATCAGGCTGCGCAGATGATTTTCAAGCACGCCATCTCGACCATTTCGCCTTCGCGCGAAGTCGTGCTGCCGCCGCGCGACGCCGAGGCGTAAACCCCACCCCTATTCGACCTGGGCGGCCAGCAATTTGGCCGCCGTCGGCACGTCTGCCAGAACGGCCGCACCGCCGCGATACGCCTGCTTGTGACGGGCCGATATCGCATCCAGATTCTGGCTGTCTTTCAGATACACCACGACATAGCCGTCGGGATGCGCCGCCAGCCAGCGCGTCAGTTCGGTGCCGCGCAACTCGGCCAGCGGCGCCTGCAGCCGGCCGACAAACTGATATTGCGCGTGGTAGGTGGCGGCATTCGCCACCGGCAATCCGGCGTCCTGCACCTGTTTGATCGCCTGCGCCATCGGCTTGACGTCATACAACGGCCTGAGCGAGTGCAGCACCATCATCTGCACCAGCACCAGCGTCAGCGTCCCCAGCAGCGACAGGTTCACCACCGGCGACACGCCGCGCCGACCGGCCACCCACACCGCCAGGGCCAACAGCACCAGGCCCACCCCCGACCACAGCGGCGGCAGTTCGGCGACTTGATCGTTCAACGCGGCAATCTGCCCGCTGCCCGCCAGCATCAGCGCCACACCCAGCACGGCTGCCAGCAAGGCAGGCAACCCCACACGGGAAACGGACCGGTCGGCCAGCACACGCGCAGCCAATAGCGCGAAGGCTGGAAACAACGGCACCATGTAATGCGGCTGCTTGCCGCTGATGAAGGAAAACGCGACGAATACCGGCAGCATCCAGGCCAGGCAAAAGCGCGTGCCGCGATCCAGGCCGAGTGTGCGGTGATGCGCCAGGGCCTTCCAGAATCCGGGCCAGACGAACCAGGGAAACAGCATCAGCGGCAGCAGCGGCAGATACCACCAGAACGGTCGCCGGTGGGCGAAGGATTCGACCATGCGGTTTGCGGTCTGCCCCCAGAAAATCGCGTTGCGATACGCCTCGCCGCCAGCCATCCCCGCCGGGATCGCCCACGCCAGCGCGATCGCCGCGCCCAGCAACACCGCCAACCCCACTCCGGCGAACCAGCGCGCCCACCGGAGACCCGGGTTCCACCACAGCGCCAGTACCGTGACCGGCAACAGGTTGAGCAGGATGACCGGTCCCTTGGTCAGCACCCCCAGACCGATCGCGATGCCCAGCATGACGAAACCGCGGCGTTTTCCCTCGCTGGCTGAAAGCACGCCATGCATGCCGAACAGCACCCAGAACGCCAACATGACGTCGAACATGACCGAGGTGGAAAAGACGATCCACAACAGCGAGCTCACCAGGACCAGCGCGGCCTGTCCGCCGAGACCGGCATGTTGCGGCCACAGGCGGCGGGCGAGCAGGAAGGTCATCCCCAGTGCGCCCGCCGAGAACAGCGGCAGCACCAGCCGCGGCCACCAGTCGTTGACGCCGAAAACCGCCCAGCCGGCGTGGATCATCCAGAACATGAACGGCGGCTTGTGGCTGTAGGGTTCGCCGTTCTTGAACGGCACCAGGAAATCGCCGCGCAGCCACATTTCCCATGCGGCGCTGACGTAGCGCGTCTCGTCGATCGGCGTCAGCGGGCGCGCCAGCAGCGCCACCGCGGCCAGCGCCGCCAGCAGCAAGAGGCTCAGCAGCAACAGGCCGCGGCCGGAAGAATCAGGGTTGGCGTGTGGATTCATGTGACGACGGGGCGGCTTCTTCGAGTTCGGCGTCGATTTTGGCATCGAGACTCTGGCCATGGCGGAAATGACGATACAGATACGCCCCCAGCGCGCCCGATACCAGGAACAGGCCGACGGCAAGCGCGAGCTTCAGGGTCGGCGCGATGTGCACGCCGCTGCCGACCAGCGCGAACACCAGCGTCTGCGGCAGGTAGCCGAGCGCGGTGCCGGAAAGGAAATACGCGGGACGGATGCTGGAAACCCCGGCAGCCAGGTTGGTCAGCAGGTTGCTTCCGACCGGCAGCAGGCGAATCAGCACCGTCATCGAAAACGGATGGTCGTGAATGAAGCGATCGAAGCGCCCGGCGCGCTCGCCCAGCCGTGCGCGCAGCAAATCTCGGCCAAAGAAACGCGCATAGAAAAAGCTCAGCATGCAGCCTACCAGCGCCGCCAGCGCGCCGAGCAGCGTGCCCAGCGTCACGCTGAAGGCATAGCCGCCGAGAAAGGCGATGATCTGGCGCGGCAGGCCGATGGCGGTGAACAGCCCGCCCATCAGCAGAAACAGCAGCGCACCGTTGACACCATGGCCGCGCACGCGCGCATCGATCCAGGCTTCGTTGACGCTGCTGCCAAGGTCGCTGGCGTTGAACAGATAGCCCAGCAGCGCCAGGCTCAAGATCAGCGCCAGGCCCTTGAGGATGACGCGCGCTTTCATTCAGGCCGCATCAGAGATCGGAGTCGGGCTCGATCTGCGGCAGGCGCACCCGCCGCTGCAGCCAGGCGACGCCGAACAGGTCGACGATGCCGACCCACAGCCGGTTGTGCACACCGTATTTGGAGGTGCCGCGTTCGCGCGCACGGTGGTGCACCGGCACCGACACCACCGCGCCGCCGTTGCGCATCACCAGCGCCGGCAGGAAGCGGTGCATGTGGTTGAAGTTGGGCAGTTGCAGGAATGTCTCGCGGGCGAAGACTTTCAGGCCGCAGCCGGTGTCGGGCGTGTTGTCGCGCAGCATGCGCGAGCGCACGCCGTTGGCGATCTTCGAGGAAATGCGGCGCAGGAAAGTGTCGTTGCGTTTGGAACGCCAGCCGGCCAGCAGTTCCAGATTGGCGGGCTGAGCCGGATCGGCCAGCTTCACCAGCAGCGCCGGAATGTCAGCCGGGTCGTTCTGGCCATCGCCGTCGAGCGTGGCGATCCACTCGTAGCGCGCCGCGTTCACGCCTGTCGTCACTGCGCGGCTCTGCCCGCACGATTCACGATGGCGGATCACCCGCAGCATGGGGAATTCGGCTTTCAGGGCGTCCAGACGTGTCTGGGTCGCATCGGTGCTGCCGTCGTTGATATAGATGATTTCGAACGTGGTGTTGCCGGACAGCGCCGCTGCAATTTCGCGCACCAGCGGTTCGACGTTGTCCTGCTCGTTCTTGACGGGTACGACCACGGACAGCCTGCCGTGGTAGGCATGTTTCGGCATGAATATTAGCGTGGTCGAATTGTCTGTGGCGGAGAGGGGGGGATTCGAACCCCCGTCAGGATATTATCCTGAACACGCTTTCCAGGCGTGCGACTTAAACCACTCATCCACCTCTCCGAGAGCCGCGCATCATACCGGAAGCGCCTGCACGCGGCAAATTGAAATGCACCGGCGGCCGCCAGTCTGCCGGGAAACGGAAAAAAGTTTGCCCTGCGCCTCTTGAAGCCTCGGCTTTTGCCCCCAGTTCTCCGCGAGAACCAAACGGGAGCCCACATGCAGGACGAACTCAAAACCGACGCCAACCCGGCGGACATTCCCCATGAAAAGGAAACCATGCCCAGCCTGGAAGAGCTGCTGAAAGCAGCCGAACTGCAGGCGGCCGAGCACCACGATGCATGGCTGCGTGCCAAGGCTGAAACCGAGAACATGCGCCGCCGCGCGGCGGAAGACGTCGACAAGGCGCGCAAGTTCGCAGTGGAAAACTTCGCCAGCGAACTGCTGGCCGTGAAGGACAGCCTGGAAGCGGCGCTGGCGGCGGAATCGCCGAGCGTAGAAAACATGAAGGACGGCGTCGAACTGACGCTGAAACAGCTGACTGCCGCATTCGGCAAGTTCAACCTCGTCGACATCGACCCGCTGGGCGAGAAATTCGACCCGCACCAGCACCAGGCGATCCAGGTGATCGAATCCGATCAGCCGGCCAACACCGTGGTGACGGTACTGCAGAAAGGCTACCGCCTCAACGAGCGCACGCTGCGGCCCGCGCTGGTGATGGTGGCCAAGGGCAAGGACGCTTGAAATAGCGCTCCCCTCCCCCATATTCGACTCAATTCAAATTTTTACGGAAGGAACGCACCATGGGACGCATTATTGGCATTGACCTGGGTACCACCAACTCCTGCGTGGCGGTGATGGAAAACGGCACACCGAAGGTGATCGAGAACGCCGAGGGCGCGCGCACCACGCCGTCCATCGTGGCCTACACCGAAGACGGCGAAATCCTGGTCGGCGCACCGGCCAAGCGCCAGGCGGTCACCAACCCGAAGAACACCCTGTTCGCGGTCAAGCGCCTGATCGGCCGCCGCTTCGAAGAGAAGGAAGTGCAGAAGGACATCGGCCTGATGCCCTACAAGATCGTCAAGGCCGACAACGGCGATGCCTGGGTCGAAGTGCGGGACAAGAAGATGGCCGCGCAGCAGGTGTCGGCCGAGACCCTGCGCAAGATGAAGAAGACCGCCGAGGATTACCTGGGCGAGGAAGTGACCGAAGCCGTCATCACGGTGCCGGCCTACTTCAACGACAGCCAGCGCCAGGCCACCAAGGACGCCGGACGCATTGCCGGCCTCGACGTCAAGCGCATCATCAACGAGCCGACGGCGGCCGCGCTCGCCTTCGGCATGGACAAGAAGGAAGGCGACCGCAAGATCGCCGTGTATGACCTGGGCGGCGGCACCTTCGACATCTCCATCATCGAGATTGCCGAGATGGACGGCGAGCACCAGTTCGAAGTGCTCTCCACCAACGGCGACACCTTCCTCGGCGGCGAGGACTTCGACCAGCGCCTGATCGACTACATCGCCGAGGAGTTCAAGAAGGAACAGGGCGTCGACCTGAAGAAGGACGTGCTGGCGTTGCAGCGCCTGAAGGAAGCCGCGGAAAAGGCCAAGATCGAGCTGTCGTCGGCCCAGCAGACCGAAGTCAACCTGCCCTACATCACGGCGGACGCCTCCGGTCCCAAGCATCTGGCGGTGAAGATCACCCGCGCCAAGTTCGAGGCGCTGGTGGAGGACCTGATCAGCCGCACCATCGAGCCGTGCAAGATGGCGCTGAAGGATGCCGGCCTTTCCACCTCGCAGATCGACGACGTCATCCTGGTCGGCGGCCAGACCCGCATGCCCAAGGTGATGGACGCGGTGAAGGACTTCTTCGGCAAGGAGCCGCGCCGCGACGTCAACCCGGACGAAGCCGTGGCCGTCGGTGCCGCGATCCAGGGCGGCGTGCTGCAGGGCGAGGTGAAGGACGTGCTGCTGCTCGACGTCACCCCGCTTTCCCTGGGCATCGAAACCCTGGGCGGCGTGATGACCAAGCTGATCCCGAAGAACACCACGATCCCGACCAAGGCGAGCCAGGTGTTCTCCACCGCCGACGACAACCAGAGCGCGGTGACGGTGCACGTGCTGCAGGGCGAGCGTGAAGTGGCGTCCGGCAACAAGAGCCTCGGCCAGTTCAACCTGTCCGACATTCCGCCCGCGCCGCGCGGCATGCCGCAGATCGAGGTCACCTTCGACATCGATGCCAACGGCATCCTGCACGTATCGGCCAAGGACAAGGCCACCGGCAAGGAAAACACCATTCGCATCCAGGCCAGCTCCGGTCTCTCCGAGGAGGAAATCCAGCGCATGGTGAAGGACGCCGAAGCCAACGCCGCCGAGGACCACAAGGCGGTCGAGCTGGCCACTGCACGCAACGCGGCCGACGGCATGATTCACTCGGTGAAGAAGTCGCTGGCCGAGCACGGCGACAAGGTGTCGGCCGACGAAAAGGCCGCGATCGAGACCGCACTGAAGGAGTGCGAGGACGCCGTGCGCGAAGGCGACAAGGACACCATCGAAGCCAAGACCCAGGCGCTCGCCACGGCCAGCCACAAGCTTGCCGAGCAGATGTACAAGGCCGAGCAGGCCCAGGCGCAGCCGGGTGAAGCGACCGGTGGCGGCGCGAGTGCGGCGGACGACAACGTGGTCGATGCCGAGTTCGAAGAGGTGAAGGACAAGTAAGGGGCAGGGGTCGGGATTCAGGGGTCAGGGAAGGTCGCGCAATGCGCGGCTTTCCCTTTTCTGCTGAATCCTGACCCGCTTTTCCCCTGACCCCTGAATCCTGACCCCTGACCCCTGCTATGAGCAAACGCGACTACTACGAAGTCCTCGGCGTCGCCAAGAACGCCTCGGACGAAGAAATCAAGAAGGCCTACCGCAAGCTGGCCATGAAGCACCATCCTGACCGCAACCCGGACGACAAGGGGGCGGAGGAGAAATTCAAGGAAGCCAAGCAGGCCTACGAAATCCTGTCCGACTCGGACAAGCGCGCCGCCTACGACCAGTTCGGCCACGCCGGCGTCGACGGACAGGCCGGCATGGGCGGCGGTTACGGCGGGGGCAGCGGGTTTTCCGACGCCTTCTCGGATATCTTCGGCGACATCTTCGGCGGCGGGGGCGGCAGCCGCCGCGACCGCGTCTATCGCGGCGCCGATCTGCGCTACAACCTGGAAATCGGGTTGGAGGAAGCCGCGCGCGGCACCGAGACCAAGATCCGCATCCCGACGCTGGAAGAATGCGGCGTCTGCCACGGCAGCGGCGCCAAGCCGGGCACGCAGCCGACCACCTGCACGACCTGCGGCGGCCATGGCCAGGTTCGCATTCAGCAGGGCTTCTTCTCGGTGCAGCAGACCTGCCCGCGCTGCGGCGGCACCGGCAAGATGGTGTCCGATCCCTGCACAGCCTGCCACGGCGAAGGCCGCGTCAAGAAGCACAAGACGCTGTCGGTGAAGATCCCCGCCGGAGTGGATAACGGCGACCGCATTCGCCTCGGCGGCGAAGGCGAGGCCGGGGTCAACGGAGGCCCGTCCGGCGATCTCTACGTGGTGATCCATCTCAAGGATCATCCGGTATTCAAACGCGACGGCGACGACCTGCATTGCGAAATGCCGATCAGCTTCGCTACCGCCGCGCTCGGCGGCGAGGTCGACATCCCCACGCTTGACGGTCACGCCAAAATCAAGATTCCGGCCGAAACGCAGTCGGGCAAGGTGTTCCGCCTGCGCGGCAAGGGCATCAAGGGGGTGCGCAGCCAGGCACCGGGCGATCTGCTGTGCCACATGCAGGTCGAAACGCCGGTCAATCTCTCCGAGCGCCAGCGCGAACTCTTGCGCGAATTCGATTCGCTGAGTCCGGGACGGAACAATAATCCGCGCGCCCAGTCGTTCATGGACAAGGTCAAATCGTTCTTCAGTCAATAAACCGGGCGGATGCGGCCCTGAAGGCCGGTCCGCAAAACGGCAGGCGCGGGGCGTGTCCCACGCGTTTTTCTCCAGCTGGGCTATGCTGACTGTTCATCGCTAAAACCAAAAGGAGGATGGACCCCATGCGCACACTTCCCCTGATCGTCGCCAGCTGCACCGCCATGCTTGCCTTTCCCGCGATCGCAGCGGACGTGCCCGTCATCGTCAAGATCCCCAGGCTCACGGTCGAGGCCTCGGAAAAGCTCGCGCGTGCCACGATGGAGGCCTGCCGCAAGCAGGGCATCCAGATCGGCGTCACCGTAGTCGATCGCAGCGGCGACGCCATGGTGGTGATGCGCGACACGCTCGCGCCCCGCATCACGCTGGAGATCAGCCAGCAAAAAGCCAACACCGCGGTCAACTTCAATGCCGCCACCTCCAGCATGGAAAACCGTTTCACCCAGCCGTTCTCGGTCGGCAAGGTCGATGGCCTGGTGTTTTCCGCCGGCGGCGTGCCGATCGAGGCCGCCGGCAACATCATCGGAGCCGTGGGCGTGTCCGGCGCGGCAACCGGTGCGCAGGACGAAGCCTGTGCCCGCGCCGGCATCGAGGCGATCCAGTTCGAGCTCGAATCCGCCAGCCTGTGATTCATCCACTGGCCGGGTAATCAGCCGGCCAGCCCTCTTCCCAATCTTTCATGGACCGCCTGCAGGCGGTCGCGTCAGAACCGTCTCGTCAGTCGCGGTATCATGCGCGTCATGCGCGTTCCCTGTTTGCCTGTCGCTCCGCCGCCGCCCGTTTCACTGACGTCACGCTGCGTGCCCGGCCCCGTTCATGACTGACCTCTTTCCCAGCGAACACGCGATCGACTTCGAGCGCCGCTTCGGCGGCGTGCGCCGGCTTTACGGCAGCGCAGCCTTCGAACGCTTTCAGCAGGCGCATGTCTGCGTCATCGGCATCGGCGGCGTCGGTGCCTGGACGGCGGAGGCACTGGCACGCACCGCCATCGGCCGTCTCACCCTGATCGACCCCGACCACCTGGCGGAATCCAACATCAACCGGCAGGTTCATGCGCTGACGCACGAACTCGGCAAGGCCAAGATCCAGGCCATGGCCGAACGCATCCATGCGATCAACCCGCTGTGCCGGGTCACCGGCGTGGAAGAATTCCTGACGCCCGACAACATCGCCCAACTGCTGGCGGGTGGCTTCGATTACGTGGTGGATGCCATCGACAGCGCCCGCGCCAAGACCGCTCTGATCGCCCACTGCCGCCGTCAGCGCATCCGGCTGGTCAGCGTCGGCGCCGCCGGGGGCCAGATCGATCCCGGCCGGGTGCAGCTGGCCGACCTCGCCCGCACCACCGAAGATCCGCTGCTGTCCAAGGTGCGTGCAGGCCTGCGCCGCAAACACGGCTTTCCGCGCGAGCCGGGCAAAAAATTCGGCGTCGACTGCGTGTACTCCACCGAGCCGCTCACCTACCCGAGCAGCGAGGGCGGCGTATGCTACGAACGTCCGGAGGACGCCCACCTGCATGGGCTCAATTGCGCCGGCTTCGGTTCGTCGGTGTGCGTCACCGCCACGTTCGGACTGCGGGCGGCAGCGCAGGTACTCAACAGGCTGGCCGCGCGGGCCGGGTAAGGGTCAGGGTTTTTGCCGGGGCCGAACCTGTTTCACGTCGCCCGAATCAATCGTGGCGGGCTGCAGCAAACAGGCGAAAGAAGTTCCCGCTGGTGATGTTTCCTATTTCATCGGCCGTCATGCCGCGCAGCCGCGCAATCTCTTCCGCCACGTGCTTCACGAACCCAGGTTCATTGGTCTGGCCGCGATGCGGCACCGGCGCCAGATAGGGCGAATCGGTCTCGATCAGCATGCGTTCGAGCGGGATGGCAGCGGCCACGTCGCGCAGGGCGGCCGCATTCTTGAAGGTGACGATGCCGGAAAACGAAATGTAGAACCCCAGCTCGATGGCTGCTTCGGCGACCGCCAGGCTCTCGGTGAAGCAGTGCATCACCCCGCCCGCCTCGCCAGCGTTTTCCTCGCGCATGATGCGCAGGGTATCGTCGGCCGCGGACCGGGTGTGGATCACCAGGGGTTTCCGACAGGCGCGCGCTGCGCGGATGTGGGTGCGGAAACGTTCGCGCTGCCACTCGAGGTCGCCGCTCAGCCGAAAGTAATCCAGCCCGGTTTCGCCGATCGCCACCACCTTGGGGTGATCGGCCAGCGCGACCAGCTCGTCCACCGTGGGCTCGGTGCAGTCTTCATGGTCGGGGTGCACGCCGACCGAGGCATACACGTTCGGATGCGCCTCGGCCAGCGCGCGGATTTCGGGAAATTTTTCCAGCTCCACGCTGATGCACAGCGCGTGGCTCACCTGGTTCTTCGCCATGAGGTCGAACACCTCGGGCAGCTTGCCGGCAAGATCGGGGAAATTGATGTGGCAGTGGGAATCGACAAACATTGCAGATCCAAGATTCAAGATGCAGGGTACAAGGTTCTTGAAGGCGCGCAGCGCCGCTCTTGAATCTTGTACCTGTTACATGGTGTGGGTCGGTCGCACCGATTTTAACGAACCGCCAAGCAAACCTTCAATCTTGTTCTGTGCCGCCTTGCCGCTTTCGTTGAAAGCGAACTGCACGCCCACGCCCTGGGTACGGCCGCCGTGCGTTCCGGTCGGCGTCACCCACACCACCTTGCCGGACACCGGCAGCTTGGCGGGATCGTCCATCAGCGTCAGCAGCATGAAGACTTCTTCGCCCATCTTGTATTGCTTGTTGGTCGGAATGAACAGCCCGCCGCCCTTGATGAAAGGCATGTAGGCCGCGAACAGCGCGGATTTTTCCTTGATCGACAGGGACAGCACGCCGGGGCGGACCTGGCCTGCAATATCGTTGACTGCTGCATTCATGGTCGTTTCTCTCAATCAAATACGTGCCGGTACTGCACCAGCCAGGCTTCCAGCTGCAGCGCCCGGTTGAGCGGGTGCGTCAGCGTCCTGCCGTCGTTCGCCTGCATCCTGGCAAGCGCCAGCAGCTTCGCCAGATCCGCCTTGCGACCCAGCGGGGCCAGCACCTCGGAAAAATCGCGGTTGAACTGCACACTGCCCTGCAGCTTCACCGCCAGCAGGTCGCCCAGCCACTTGTACGACACGTTGTGCCAGGTCTGCGGACTGACCGCTTTCCAGCGCTCGCCGAGCGTCACCGGATCGAGCCGGTCGGGGCGCGCGAGGCCTTCCAGCACGCCGCGGCGCTCGTCCAGCTCGCTGCCATCGGCCCAGCGCTGCGCGTCGAGCGGCGTGCCACCGGAGAGCGCCAGCAGGGTGACCGCATCGTCCACGCCCTGCTCCGTCAGCCACTGCGCCGCCCTATCGGCAGGCGGCAGCCCGATGTCGAGCCGGGTGCAACGGCTGCGGATGGTCGGCAGCAGTCGGCGCGGCTGATCCGAGACCAGCACGAATACCGTATTTAACGGCGGTTCCTCCAGCACCTTTAACAGGGCGTTGGCGGCCGCCAGATTGAGGCTGTCAGCCGGGTCGACCAACACCACCCGGAAACCCGCCCGATACGTGGACAGTTGGACGAAATCGACCGCCTCGCGCGCCTGGTCGACCTCGATCGCGGTCGCCATGCGGGTTTCGCCCTCCTTGCCGGTTTTCTCCTGCAGGGTGACGAGCCGAAAATCCGGATGCCCGCCGGTCTCGAACCAGTGGCAGGCCGCACACTGGCCGCAGGCCGCGCCGTCGGCGAGCGGCGCCTCGCACAGCAGGGCCTGTGCCCAGACCATGGCCAACTCGCTCTTGCCCACCCCGCGCGGCCCGGCCAGCAGCAGCGCCTGCGCCGGCCGCGCTCGGGTCGCCAGCAGTCGCTGCCACGGGGCGTCCAGCCAGGGGTACGGTGCGTTCACGCCAGCCCCGCCAGAAGCTGGCCGATTGCGGCCTGCAGTTCTGGGATGCTCTGGCGCGCGTCGAGCACCCGAATCCGGGCCGGTTCGGCGCGAGCGCGGTCGAGATAGGCATTGCGCACACGGCTGAAAAAGCTGTCGGCTTCGCGCTCGAAGCGGTCGGCGGTGCGCGCGGCCGAGCGACGCGCCTCCGCCACTTCGGGCGGCACGTCGAACAGCAGGGTGAGGTCGGGCGCGAAGCCGCGCTGCACCCAGGCTTCCAGCGCGGCAATGCGCTCCTCCGCAATGCCGCGGCCGCCGCACTGGTAGGCGTAGCTGGCATCGGTGAAGCGGTCGGAGACCACCCAGGCGCCGCGCGCCAGCGCAGGCCGGATCAGTTGGGCCAGGTGCTCCTGGCGCGCGGCGAACATCAGCAGCAGTTCGGTGTCGGGGTCCATGTGCTGATGCAGCAGCAGTTCGCGCAGGGTTTCGCCGAGCGGGGTACCGCCGGGTTCGCGGGTGACGATGACTTCCCAGCCCTGCCGGCGCAGCCACTCGGCGACGAAGTCCAGATGCGTGCTCTTGCCGGCGCCGTCGACGCCTTCGAGCGTGATGAATTTTCCGGGTGTGCTCATCGTCGTTGGTAGCGATTGACGGCGCGGTTGTGCGCCTCGAGGCTGCTGGAAAACACGTGGGTGCCGTCGCCGCGCGAGACGAAATACAGCGCATCGGTCCGGGCCGGATTGAGCGCCGCGCGGATTGCCGCTTCGCTGGGCATCGCGATCGGCGTCGGCGGGAGTCCGCCGCGGGTATAGGTGTTGTAAGGCGTATCGGTCTGCAGGTCGACGCGGCGCAGGTTGCCATCGAAACGCTCGCCCAGCCCGTAGATTACGGTGGGGTCGGTCTGCAGGCGCATGCCCAGCCGGAGCCGGTTGAGGAACACGCCGGCGATCTGCGGACGCTCGAACGCCGCGCCGGTCTCCTTTTCGACGATCGACGCCATGATCAGGGCTTCGTACGGCGTACGGTAAGGCAGCCCCGGCGCGCGGGTTTCCCACGCGGCCAGAAGTTTTTCGTGCTGCAGGCGATAGGCGCGGCGCAGGACGCCGAGGTCGGACGAATGCGGCGCGTAGAAATAGGTGTCGGGGAACAGCAGGCCTTCGGGGTGATTTTCTTCAGCGCCGATCGCCCGCAGCAGCTCGGCATCGCCCATGCCGGCGCTGTCGTTCTTCAGCATCGGCTGCGCGGCCAGCGCGGCGCGCACCTCGCGCCAGTTCCAGCCTTCGATGAACTGCACCATCGCCTGCGAGACCTCGCCGCGCTGGATTTTCGCGTAGAGTTCGAGCGGCGTGAGCGGCCTGTCGAGCGTGTACACGCCGACCTTGAGCGTCCCTGCCTTGCCCAGCACGCGTCCGAGCAGCCAGAACACCCGCGCGTTGCCGATCACGCCTTCGCGCTCCAGCATCGCGCTCAGGCTTTTCAGGTGCGTGCCGGGTGTCACGTTGACGGTCTTCGGCAGGGGCTCGATTCGCAGCGGCTGGTTGCCATACCAGGCCAGTCCGCCTGCTCCCGCCAGCACCGCCACGCCGGCAAGCGCCGACAATCGTTTAATCCACGTCTTCATACAAGGCGTCGTTCAAGGTGGTCGTCCAGCCCGCAGGCGTCCAGGTCACGTCATCCAGGCGGCCCACGCGGCGCACCCCGATGACGCTGTTGCACAGCATCACTTCATCGGCAGCGAGTATAGCGTCTGGCAGCAAGCGGCCGATATGGTGCGGAATGCCGTGTCGTTCCAGAGCGCGCAGCAGGCGCGTTCTGGCGACGCCGGCCACGCCGCACTGGCTCAGGTCCGGCGTGAACAGCTCGCCCGCCTTTGCGATCAGCAGATTGCTCATCACGCCGCCGATCACCGCGCCGCTGTCGTCGCACAGCAGGCCTTCGAAAATCGCCGGGTCGTCCCATTCGGCCCGTGCCAGCACATTCTCCAGCCGGTTCAGATGCTTGATACCGGCCAGTCGCGGCTGGCGCGCCAGACGCAGCGCGCACCAGCGTGCGGTGACGTCGTCCGGCGCATCGGGCCCGGCATGCGCCGGCAGCGGCGCGGAGAGCACGATGCGGGTGCAGTCCGGGTGGTGCGGAGGCGCATAGCCGCGTGCACCCGCGCCGCGCGTGATCACGATCTTGGCGACGCCCTCCCCGGCCTCGGCCACCCGGCAGACTTCGGCACGCAATGGGGCTTCGTCGGGGCAGGCCAGATTCAGCGCGGCGCAGTCGGCGGCCAGCTTGGCGTAGTGGTCGCCCCACCACAGCGGCTGGCCGGCCTCGGTGCGCAGCGTACGGAAGACACCGTCGCCATAAGCCAGACCACGATCCAGCGCGTCCACACTCTCAGCGGGATGGCCGTTGACGAGGGTCATGGTTCAAGCGCGCGCAGCAGGCCGCGGGCCTTCGCGCGGGTTTCGTCGAGTTCGCGCGCGGCGACCGAATCGGCCACGATGCCGGCGCCGGCGCGAAAGCTCAGTTCGCGTCCGCGCAGCAGGAAGCTGCGGATCAGGATGTTGAAGTCGAAGCTGCCGTCGCGGTTGATGTAGCCGACGCTGCCGGTGTAGCTGCGTCGCGGCGTCTGTTCGAGTTCACGGATGATTTGCATGGTCCGTACCTTGGGGCAGCCGGTGATGGTGCCGCCGGGAAACACCGCGCGCAAGGCGTCGACTACCCGCATCCCGTCGCGCAGCTGCCCGCAGACGGTGGATTCGATGTGATGGACGTGGCGGTAACTGGTCGTTTCCATCAGGGCTGCCACCTTCACGCTGCCAGGTACGCACACCCGGCCGAGATCGTTGCGCTCCAGATCGACCAGCATGACGTGCTCGGCGCGCTCCTTGGGATGCGCCTGCAGGCGCGCACGCAGCGCGGCGTCTTCCGCGGCGTCCTCGCTGCGAGGATGGGTGCCGGCGATTGGCCGGGTTTCCAGCATCCCGGCACGGTCGAGGCGGACCAGCCGCTCCGGCGACGAACTCACGATCGACCACTCGTCCATCTGCAGCAAGGCCGAGAACGGCGCGGGATTTTTTTGCATCAGCCGCGCAAACAGCGAGGCGGCGGCAACCGGCGCAGCAAATCCGGCCCGCCAGCCGCGCGACAGATTGGCCTGGAACACGTCGCCGGCACGGATGTAGTCCTGGATGCGCGCAACGCCATCCAGGAATGCGGCGGGATCGTCTTCGTGCAGGGCTGTGTGACGCGGCAAGTCCGGAATCGGCGGCAACGCCTGCGCGAGGTCGTGCGCCATGGCATCGATCAGCCCGGACTGCCCGGGCTCCGCCACCAGCACACAGCGCCCGCTGTCGCGCTGCAGCAGGATCGCGGCGGGGATGCGCGTCAGCCAGGCCAGCGGAAAATCGGCATCGTCGACCCGGCCCGCACTGGGCTCGAACACACCGCCCAGTTCATAGGAAAACGCGCACAGCCAGCCGCCGGCGAACGGCAGCTCATGGTCGTCGTGGTGGGCGGCGGGCCGAAGCTGCATCGCCGGGTGCGCCTGCAAGCCGTGCAGGCCATCGGCGGCGGTGATGCGCGTGGTGTCCTGTGGGAACGCGAACAGCATGTCCCAGCCGCTGTCGCCGCTGCTGAGGAACAATCCCGGGTAGCGGTGCGGGTCTGAGGCCTGCAGTCTGGCCAGGTCTGGCCGCTGCGGCCATTCCCGGGTTTCGGGAGGGCCGGGCGGGTCTGCTGCGATGGGGCGATCCGCCGCGAGGCTCAAACGCGCTTGAAAACCAGCGAGCCGTTGGTGCCGCCGAACCCGAAGTTGTTCTTGAGCGCAAAGTCGATCTTCAATTCACGCGCGGTGTTGGCGCAGTAATCGAGATCGCACTCCGGGTCCTGCGAGAAGATGTTGATGGTCGGCGGCGACACCTGATGGTGCACCGCCAGCACGGTGAACACCGACTCGACACCGCCGGCGCCGCCCAGCAGGTGACCGGTCATCGACTTGGTCGAATTGACGACCGTCTTGTAGGCAGCATCGCCGAGCGCGAGCTTGATCGCGTCGGTTTCGTTCTTGTCGCCCAGGGGCGTCGACGTGCCGTGCGCGTTGATGTAGTTGATCTGGTCGGGATTCACCCCGGCGTCGCGCATCGCGTTCAGCATGGCGCGCCTCGGGCCATCGGTGCTCGGCGCCGTCATGTGGTAGGCGTCGCCGCTCATGCCGAAGCCGGTCACTTCGGCGTAGATCTTGGCGCCGCGCGCCTTGGCGTGCTCATACTCCTCGAGCACCAGCACCCCGGCGCCCTCGCCCAGCACGAAACCGTCGCGGTCCTTGTCCCACGGACGGCTGGCGGTGGCCGGATCGTCGTTGCGGGTCGACAGCGCGCGCGCAGCGGCAAAGCCGCCCACGCCCAGCGGGGAGGTCGCGCATTCGGAGCCGCCGGCGACCATCACATCGGCGTCGCCGTGCTCGATCAGGCGGGCAGACAGGCCCACGGCATGGAGGCCGGTGGTGCAGGCGGTGACGACGCCGAGGTTGGGCCCCTTCATCCCGTACAGGATGGAGAGGTTGCCGGAAATCATGTTGATGATGGACCCGGGGATGAAGAAGGGGGAAATCTTCCTCGGACCGGATTCCATCAGCAGGCCATGCGTCTCCTCGATCAGCGGCAGGCCGCCGATGCCGGAACCGATGTTGATGCCGATACGCTCGGCATTGGCTTCGGTGACTTCGATGCCCGAGTCACGGATCGCCTGGATGCCGGCAGCCATGCCGAACTGGATGAAGACATCCATGCGGCGGGCTTCCTTGGGGTTGAGATACTGCTCAACGTCAAAATTCTTCACCTCGCCCGCCATGTGCGAGGCGAACGGCGTGGGGTCAAAGCGGGTAATCCGGGCAATTCCGGTGCGACCGGAAACCAGGTTGTCCCAGGCTTCGGGAATGGTATTGCCGACCGGGGAGACGATACCCAGGCCGGTGACGACAACGCGACGTTTGGACAAAAGTCAGTCCTTCTTTATTGATTCGGCACGATAGGGATTGAGGGGGCGGGGAGAAAGCGTTCTTCCCGTTCCGATGCGGTCGCTGTGCGTGCCGAATCAGTCAACACGAAAGACAGCGCCCTGTTGGCCGGCCCGACGAGCCGATTGAAGCAAGCTCGCGGATTTGCAGCGGCGGCCGGACCAACGCGGGTGAACGATCAGCTCGAGTGGCTGTTGACGTAGTCGATCGCCTGCTGGACAGTGGTGATCTTTTCGGCGTCCTCGTCGGGGATTTCGCAGCCGAATTCTTCTTCCAGCGCCATCACCAGTTCAACCGTATCGAGCGAGTCCGCGCCCAGGTCGCCGACGAAGGAAGACTCGTTCTTGATGTCTGCCTCGTTGACGCCCAATTGCTCGGCGACGACCTTAATTACACGCTGTACGTTATCCATTACTGATCCTCTCTTGAAATAAGGCTTCAATGAAATTGAAGCCACGAAAATTGAAGCCGGACGATTTTACCAAACTTTCGATGGCGGTCACGCCATGTACATGCCGCCGTTGACATGCAGGGTGGTGCCCGAAATGTAGCCGGCCGCAGGCGACGCCAGGAAGGCGACGGCTTGCGCAATGTCTTCTGCCGCGCCCAGTCGGCCCAGCGGGATATGGGCAAGCAGCGCCTGCCTCTGCGCATCCGGCAGCGCACGGGTCATGTCGGTGTCGATGAAACCCGGGGCCACGCAGTTCACCGTGATGTTGCGGCTGCCGACTTCGCGCGCCAGCGACTTGGTGAAGCCCATGATGCCGGCCTTGGCCGCGCTGTAGTTGGTCTGCCCGGCGTTGCCCATCGCGCCCACCACCGAGGCGATGGAAATGATGCGTCCTGCACGCGCCTTCATCATCGCGCGCAGCACGGCGCGCGACAGTCGGAACACGGAGGTGAGGTTGGTCGCCAGGATGTCGTCCCACTCCTCGTCCTTCATCCGCATCAAGAGGTTGTCGCGGGTGATGCCGGCGTTGTTGACTAGGACGCCGATGGCGCCAAAATCCTTTTCGATCGCCGCGATCACGGCGTCGACTTCGGCGGCGTCGGTGACGTTGAGCTTCATCCCGCCGCCCTTGGCGCCCGCCGCCGCGAGATAGGCGCTGATGGCCTCGGCGCCCTTGTCCGAAGTGGCGGTGCCGATCACGGTCGCGCCCTCCTTCGCCAGCGCCAGCGCGCAGGCCTGGCCGATGCCGCGCGATGCGCCGGTCACCAGTGCGATTTTGCCTTCCATCCTCGTTCTCCTTATTTGATCGTCTGCAGCGCGGCCTCGTCCACCAGGGTCACGCAGGGAATGTCATTGATGCGCTTGCCAAGGCCCGCCAGCACCTTGCCGGGCCCGCACTCGACGCAGCGCTCGATGCCCTGGGCGGCGAGCGCCTGCACGGTTTCCACCCAGCGCACCGGCGAATGCAGTTGGCGCGCCAGCGCATCCTTGATCGCGACCGGGTCGCTGTAGGCCCGCACGTCGGCGTTCTGCAGCACGGGAATTTCCGGCACGCGCAGGTTGACGCTTTCGAGGTAGGCGCGGAACTGGTCGGCCGCCGGCTTCATCAGCGCGGAATGCGAAGGCACCGACACCGGCAGCGGCAGCGCGCGCTTGGCCCCCTTCTCCTTGGCCAGCGCCATGCCGCGCTCGACCGCGGCCTTGTTGCCGGCGATCACCACCTGGCCGGGCGAATTGAGGTTGACCGCTTCCAGCACTTCACCCTGGGCGGCTTCAGCGCACACGGCGCGCACCACGTCGTCATCCAGCCCCAGCACCGCCGCCATCGCGCCCACGCCTTCGGGCACGGCGTTCTGCATGGCTTCGGCGCGGAAACGGGTCAGCTTCACCGCATCGGCAAAATCCAGCGCACCGGCCGCGGTCAGTGCAGCGATCTCGCCCAGGCTGTGGCCGGCCATGGCGGCCGGCCTGGCGCCGCCCTGCGCGAGATACACGCGCCAGGTCGCGATATCGGCTGCCAGCATGGCAGGCTGGGTGTAAGTGGTCTGGTTCAGGGTCTCGGCCGGACCTTCGGTCGCCAGTTTCCAAAAATCTTCGCCGAGCGCCGCAGAGGCCTCGTCGAAGGTCTGTTTCACTTCGGGGAACTGCGCCAGGCCGGCCATCATGCCGACGGATTGCGAGCCTTGGCCGGGGAATAGGAATGCGGTTTTCATAATTCTGTTTTTGAACAAGGAGGACAGGAGGACAAGAGGGGAACCAGTTCTTTAAGCTTTACTCCTGCCCTCTTGTCCTCTTTGTTAATAGGATTTTAACGAGTCATTTCGATTTCAGAACTTCACCAGCGCCGAGCCCCAGGTGAAGCCGCCGCCGAAGGCTTCCATCAGCAGGGTTTGTCCT